>CAISVF010000186.1 GCA_903888765.1 uncultured Verrucomicrobia subdivision 3 bacterium
CCTTGGTCCGGGCTTTAACGCCGCGCTTGCAGGCGGATTGCGCGGGCTTGGAATCCGGCCACGCGCCGATTCTGGAAAAAGTCACGCCCGTCACCGCCGACTTGCTGCGCTGGTGGTTTCAGCAGGATTGCTGCGACACGCGCGGGGTGAACTTTCACGACGGCCAGCGGCAGGCCCTGTTGCATACGATTTACGCGCACGAGATTTTGCAGCCGGTCACGCTGGTGGATCTTTACCAAAAGCTGGCGGCGGAAGATTTGTTAACCGCCCGCCGGTTGGAGGAAGTCACGCAAAGCCGGCATCCCAAGTATTGCCTGAAAATGGCTACCGGCACGGGTAAAACCTGGGTGTTGCAAGCCTTGCTCTACTGGCAACTGCTCAACGCGGCACGGGCGCGGGAAGATCAGCGGTTCACGCGAAATTTTCTCATCGTCGCGCCGGGGCTGATTGTCTATCAGCGGTTGCTGGATGCGTTTCTCGGCAAGGAGCGCGGCGGTCAGCGGGATTTTGCCACGTCCGACTTGGCGCGGTTCCAGGACTTGTTTGTGCCGGACAGTTACCGCGACGAGGTGTTTCGTTTCGTGCAGGGCAATGTTTGCACCAAGGAAGATTTGGGCACCAAAGTGACGGCGGGCGGATTGATCGGAATTTGCAACTGGCACGCCCTGGCGGAAGCCGATGAACCCGACGAGGCCGAGGATGAAACGGAAGCGCCGGGCCTCATCGCTGATCCGAAAGCCGTGGCGGCGGCCGTGCTGCCCTTGTCGCCGGGAACCAGCGCGGGCAATTCGTTGGAAGTTTTGAACCGGCGCTACGAGCGCGGCAGTACGCTGGCCTATCTGCGGGAATTGCCCAGTCTCATGGTCTTCAACGATGAAGCCCATCACATCCACGAAGTGCGTAGCGAGGGCGAGATCACCGAGGTGGAGTGGCAGAAAAGTTTGCGCGCCATTGCGGAGCCCAAGGGCAGCCAGTTCGTGCAGGTGGATTTTTCGGCCACGCCCTACAACCAGGTCGGCAGCGGTCAGAAGGCCAAGGCCGTTTATTTCCCGCACATCATTGCGGATTTTGATTTGAAGGCGGCGATGAAAGCCGGGCTGGTGAAGTCGCTGGTGCTGGACAAACGGCGCGAGCTGGGCGCGGTGTCCAATGAAGAACTGCAGTTCAAGGCCGACCGCGACGAGCATGGCAAACCGATTTTATCCGAGGGCCAGCGCATCATGGTGCGCGCCGGCCTAGCCAAGCTGCTCAAGCTGGAAAAGGAATTTGCCACCATTGATCCCGCCAAGTATCCGAAGATGCTGGTGGTGTGCGAAGATACCACCGTCACGCCCTTGGTGGCCGATTTCCTGATTTCGCAAGGGTTGAATGAGAACGAAGTGTTGCGCGTGGATTCCAACCGCAAAGGCGAGTTGCCGGAAGCCGATTGGAAAGTGTTGCGGGAACAGCTTTTTGACATGGATGAGCATCCGCAACCGCGCGCCGTCATCAGTGTGCTGATGCTCCGCGAAGGTTTCGATGTGAACAATATCTGTGTCATCGTGCCGCTCCGCACCACCGGCGCGAAAATCCTGCTGGAGCAGACCGTCGGGCGCGGCCTGCGCCTCATGTGGCGTGGCAACGAATATAACGACCAGAAGGATGAGAACCGGGCTTTGATCAAGGCTGGCCAGGAACCGAACAGCCTGATTGATGTCTTGAGCATCGTGGAGCATCCGAAGTTCGCGGAGTTCTATGAGCAGTTGCGCAAGGACGGCTACGAATTTGCGGAGGCGCAGCCGGAAGACCAAACCAAGCGTAGCACGGGCGATTTGATTTCCGTGGGCCTGCGCGAGGGCTATGAGCAATTCGATTTTTCCGTTCCGTTTATCTTGCGCGAGCAGGAGGAGGAAATCGTCGGCCAGGAATTGGACGTGACGACGCTGCCGGCATTTACGGCCTTCACCTACGAACAGTTGAAGGCAACGCTTGGCAAAGGCGACGTGTTCCGCTCGCAGGACGTGCAGACGGGCACGCAGTTCGGCGATTACCGCGTGGACGGCGGCATCATGACGGCGACCGGCTACAATGAGTTTCTGGCGCGGCTGGTGAGGCGCATTTCCGACAGCCTAACCGCGCCCGTGACCAGCAGCAGCAAGGTGTTCGCGAACATTTCCAAGTTCCCATTCTTGCAGGTGAATCTGCCGCAGCTATCCGCCTGGGTGGATGAGTATGTCCGGCACAGGTTATTTGCGCGGCCATTGGATCCCTTCACGGATGAAAACTGGCGGATGTTGTGCCTCGATCCGGTGGCCAACCACATCATTCAGACCTTCGGGCGCAAATTGCCGGAGCTGGCCGCCACCGAAACCACCGCGCTGCCCGAGGTGAAACAGCGCTGGCTTTCCGAGGTGTCCACCATTCGCGTGCGGGAATCCAGTTCCATCGTGACGCCGAAGTGTATTTACGAGCGGTTGGGCTTCCCGTCGCGCAACGGCGGGTTTGAAGAGGCATTCATCACCAAGGCGAACGCCGATTCCACGGCGGAGGCGTTTTGCAAAGTGAACGAGCAGCGGCATTATTTCCTGCGCTTGCGTTACGTGCGCGAAAACGGATTGCCCGGCTTTTACCACCCCGATTTTCTGGTCCGCACACCCACGGGCATCTGGCTGACAGAAACGAAAGCGCAGGATCAATTGCTACAGGCCGATGTGATCCGCAAAAAAATTGCCGCCGTGGCATGGTGCGAGCGCGTGAATGAATTGCCGCCAGAACAGCGCAGCGGGCGGACCTGGAATTATTGCCTGCTGGGCGAAGACCTGTTCTACGAATTTCGCGATAAAGGTGCGACCCTGGACGAGATCCTGCAATTCGCCCGCGTTCGGGCCAAGGCGGCGGTTTCGGACACCCTGCTTTGAGCAGGACTTTTGCTGGTTGCACTGCCGTATTTGAGTAAACGGGTTGCGGACGGATTAAGCTCAATGTGTGTTTTTTCCTTGCTCCCCCGCCCAAGCAGGATTAGGTTTATTTTATATTTGCAACCAAGGAACAGCGCCAACTGATTAAGCCATGAAAAATCCATCGCGGCAAAATGTTGTTCCCCGGATTCACCCCCTCTGGCTCGCCGTCGCCCTGACCGTGGGCCTCACCCGTTTGGTTCAGGCACAGGCATTGTTGCCTGACGGTTTTTCCGCGAGCATCATGCCGCCGGATTCCATCGTCCAAATTACTGCCGAAGCTCAGGGTTTGTCGCAGGTGGCTCCAGCCGATTTGCCACCGTTCGGCACCTTCTGGTGGGCCATGCCCGGCGGCGGCGGCGCTGCTCCCATGCCCTGTCCGCCAGCGGATTCCAGCGCCCCCATCTATCAAATTACCGATGGCCAGTTTCTCGTGGATCAAACCGCCGGCCAGGTGCTTACCGGCTCACGCGCCGCCGCCCGGCAAACCCGCAGCGAACAAGTTGCCAGTGCTTTGGAGGC
>CAISVF010000187.1 GCA_903888765.1 uncultured Verrucomicrobia subdivision 3 bacterium
CGCTTCAGCGTCCAAACAAGCGAAGGCGGAACGATGGACCTGCGGGATTGCGAATGATGAAGCGGCGTAAACGCCGCGCGCCGCGCTCATGATCGATTGTGAACAGTGGTCCAGCTGCACCCTTGGCCCCACGGAGGTTTTTGGCCGCAGGCAGCCCGCTTGGCAGCCTGGTAAAAATTCCGGTTTTTCTCTTGTCGTACCGCCGCCCTCCACCGTTGCGCTGGAGGTTTTGGCGCGCTCTTGGGTCAACACTTCATTTGACCGCTCTGATATTTTTCAGCATCATCGGCATAACGCCTGTTGACCGGATTTTTATATCCCGGCCGCAGCGTCATATCTTATTTTTATGGCTGAAAAATTGCTAAACCAAATTTCGCCGGATTTGCGCCGGCTTCATACCAAGGCGCTGGAAGCCGCTCAGCGGGAAAATCTGGATTATGCCACGACCTTGTTTTGTCAGGTGCTGGAAAAGGAACCCGGCTTTTTTGAATGTCGCCGCGCCCTGCGTTTGGCGCAGATCCAGAAATCCGCCGGGGCCAGTACCAGCTTTTTTAAAAAAATGATGAGTGGCGCCGGAGCGTCACCTCAGATTGCCAAGGCCAGGATGGCGTTGAATAAAAACCCTGCCGAGGCCATGGCGATTGCTGAGCAGGTGCTGAACTCGGACCCGAATAATTCCTTTGCCCATCGCATTATTGTGGATGCGGCGCAAGCCCTCGAATTACCGCAAACGCGCGTCATGTCTCTGGAAACGATGGTAAAACATTCCCCGAAGGACAAGGCCTTGGTCGTCGAATTTGCCAATACCGTGGCGGAGACGGGCGGACATGCTGCGGTGGCCGAGCAGTTTCTGGATGAGCTGATCCGCACGACTCCCTACGATCCGGATTTGCAGCAGGCCCAGAAAAACCTGTCCGCGCATCGCACCATGGATGAGGGCGGCTATGCGGCCCTGGCTGGGGGGGAAGGTTCTTACCGTGATATTTTGCGGAACAAGGAGGAGTCCGTCACCATGGAACAGGAGCAGCGCGTGCAGAAGACCGAAGATGTCACCGCCCGCCTGATTGGCGAATACGAGGCGCGCTTGGTCGGCGAGCCGGAAAATCTCAAGCTGCTGCGCTCGCTCGCGGAACTTTATACCCAGAAAGGCGATTTTGATCGTGCCCTGGCTTTTTATAATCAGGTTCGCGCCGGCGATATGGGGGCCGACGCCACCTTGGACCGGGCCATTGCCGATACCATCGGCCGGCAGTTCGATGCCCGCATCGCGCAATTGAACCCGTTTGATGAAGGGCATGCCGAGGCGGTCGCCAGTATTCAGGCCGAAAAAAATAATTTTCAAATGACGGAATGTCAGAAGCGCGTGGAACGTTATCCCACGGATCTCGCGTTGCGTTACGAACTGGCGCAAATGTATCTCGCGGCTGGCAAATTGGGCGAGGCGATTGCCGAATTCCAGAAAGCCCAGCAGAATCAGCACAAGCGCATTGCTGCCATGAGCGGTTTGGCGCAGTGTTTCGCCCGCCGGAAAATGTTCGATCTGGCCGCGCGCACTTTGCAAAACGCCATCAAAGAGAAGCCAGCTTTTGATGAGGAAAAGAAGGAGCTGATTTATCAGCTCGGCTGCGTTTTTGAAGGCATGGGTAAAAAAGAGGAAGCGGTGGATCAATTCAAGATCATTTACGAATCCGACATCGGCTACCAGGACGTCGCGGCGAAGGTGGATGCCTATTACGCAGGGCAATGAGGCTTGCCTCCCTGCTGGGCAGCCGCCGCTAGATTATTGACAGAAAAGAGGTAGCGATGGGCCGCGAGGCTTTTTGATTTTTGGCGAGGCTTTAGCGAAGGCGCAGGTTTGAAAACCCTGACTGCCATGCGCGCCAGCGCATCGACGCATCTGGGCATCATTCTCGCAGGACTTGGGAAGTC
>CAISVF010000188.1 GCA_903888765.1 uncultured Verrucomicrobia subdivision 3 bacterium
ACGCGGGAAGTGGTCCGCTATTTTGCCGGGGCCGACCTGAACGAAGTTCTCTCGCAAGGCCGCTTGCAGGCGGCGGACACACTGCGGGAGCGCATCCAGCAGGCCGCCATGGCGCGGGCGCTTGGCGCCAAAATCATTTTCGTGGGGCTGCAGGATATTCACCCGCCCACCGCCAGCGAGGTGGCGGCGACGTATGAGAAATTGGTGGGCGCGGAACAGTCCCGGCTTGCCCGCATCTACGATGCCGAGGCGGCTGCGATTCGCACCAACGCCATGGCGGAAGCGCAAGCCTTCACAGTGACCAACGTGGCCGACGCCCGGCGCGTTCAGCTTGTGGCCTCCAAATTTGCCGAAGCCGCGCTCTTCACCAACCAGATTCCCGCCTACCAGGCCGCCCCCTCGGTTTATCGCCAGCGCCTATACCTGCAAAGTTTTGCCGCCGCCACCAAAAATGCGCGCAAATATGTCTTGCTCGCCACCAACACCCAGGACGTCGTGATCTTTAACCTGGAAGACAAGATTCGCGACGACCTGATGAACCTTTCCATTACCAATTTGCCATGAAAAAAAATCTGATTACTGTCATTATCGCCGCCGTGCTGGTGGTGATTTTTGCCCTGCTGCTGTTCACCTTTCAAGTGCGCCAGTCGGAGGTCGCCGTACTGACGCGTTTCGGCCAACCGGTGGCCAACCTGGACCAGCCGAACCTGTACTTCAAGTGGCCGTGGCCCATCCAGCAGGTTTACCGCTTTGACCAGCGCGTGCAGATTTTCGAGGACAAATTCAGCGAGAATTACACGGCGGATGGCACCATGCTGCTGACCAGCGTGTACGTGGGCTGGCGGATTTCCGACGCGAAGGAATTTTTCCCGAAGTTTGCCGGCGGCTCTGTGGCCGCCGCCCAGCGCCAGCTCGAGCAGATGCTCCGCAGCGCCAAGGCGGCCGTCATCGGCACCAACCGGCTGGCGGATTTTGTGAATGTGGACCCCGCGCAAGTCAAGCTGGAGGCGATTGAAACGGAAATCAAAACCCGGGTGCAGAATGAGCTGGCATCGCACAATTACGGCATCAGCATTGAGTTTCTGGGCCTGAAAAAGCTCGGCCTGCCGGAAAGCGTGACCACGGCCGTGTTTGACCGTATGAAATCCGAGCGCAACAAATCCATCAGCGAGGCGCAGTTCAATGGCGAAGCCGAGGCGACCAAAATCAAATCCGCCGCGGAACGCAAGGCTGCCGACCTGCTGTCGGACGCCGAAGCGGCGGCCATCAGCATCAAAGGCAAGGGCGAGGCCGAGGCCGCGAAGACTTTGAGCGTGTTTCAGCAGAACCCGGAGCTGGCAATTTTCCTCTCGCAGCTGGAGACCTTGAAATCCTCGCTGAACCAGCGGACCACCCTGATTTTTGACGAGCGCACGCCGCCGTTCAGCCTGTTTCAGAATCTGCCCGCAAATCCGTCCACGAAGTGATTGAGCCATGAGCGACCACGAACATCACGACCATCCACACCCGCCGGAAACCCAGGACGCCGGTTCGCAGGCGCTGTCGGAGGCCTTGCGCAGCAGCTTTGTCATCGTCAAGTTTGCGATGGTGGCGCTGATTTTCGTCATTCTCGGCGCCGGTTTTTTCACGGTGGGCCCGCAAGAAAAAGCCGTCATCTTGCGCTTTGGCAAGCCGCAGGGGGAAAACGAAAAGATGCTGCTGGGTGCCGGTCTGCACTGGTCCCTCCCCTACCCCATCGATGAAGTGATTCGGATTCCCATCACAGAATCGCTAACGGTCCGCTCCACCATCGGCTGGTGGGCCACCACGCCGGAAATGGAGCTGGCCGGCACGGACCAGAATGCCGGCCCCTCGCTGAATCCGCAATTTGATGGCTATGTGATCACGGCGGACCGCAACATCATTCACACCCGCGCCACCGTCTCCTACACCATTGACGACCCGCGCACGGCCATCTTCAGTTTTGCGAGTGGAACCAACCATCAGTTCAATCTCTCCGGCATTTCCAACGCCTTGCAAAACGCCGCCAATAATGCGCTGATCCTCACCGCCGCACGCTTCAACGTGGACGCCATACTGACGGGCAATTCCGGCTTTCAGGAGGCCGTTCGTCGCCGCATCAGCGAGCTGGCGGAGAGCGAGCACCTGGGAGTGGCCTATGAAAAACTGCAAGTCCAGGTCGAGAGCAAGGCTCCCCGCCAATTGAAGGAGGTTTTTGCCATGGTCTCCACCGCCCGGCAAAACCGCGACAAGCTCCTCAATGACGCTAAGGGCGAGGAATACCGGATCCTGAGCCAGGCCAGCGCCCGGGCCGCCTCTATCACCAATGCGGCCGAATCGGCCCGCGTGCGCTTTGTGACCTCCGTGGTTTCCGATGCCGAGGCATTTACCAACCTGCTCTCCAATTACCGGACCAACCCGAATCTGTTCGCCCAGCTGGAATTGGCCAAGGCCATGCCGCAAATGCTGACAAATGTGCAGGAAAAGAGCTTCCTCCCGCAGCGTGCCGATGGCAAAGCGCGTGAGATGCGGCTGCAATTGAATCGCGAACCCCCGCAGTCCAAAGCGGCGGCGAATTAATCCACGGGCATCCTATTTTTTATGCAGGTCACCTCACTTTTAAGTCAGCACGAGCACGGGCCGGAATGCGGCTGCGGTCATGATCACGAGCATTCCGTGGTCCATCTCTGGCAGGCCGTGCTCGGCGTGGTTTTCGTGCTGAACGCCTTCATCGTGGACTGGCTGTTTGATTCCGGCACGACCCTGTCCAGCGCCAGCGCGATGATCGGCTCGCTTATTCTCGGTTATCCGATTGTGGTCACCGCGGTGAAAGACCTGCGTCAGGGGCGCTTGAGCATCAACGAGCTGGTGGCCATTGCCGTGCTCGCAGCTTTCGCCTCCAGCGATTATAAGACCGCTGGCATCGTGGCCTTCTTCATGCTCACGGGCGAAATCATCGAAACGCGCACCGCTGAAGGCGCGCGCAACTCCATCGAATCACTCATCAAGCTGACCCCGACCAAAGCCCGGCGGCTCTTGAAGGATGGCAGCGAGGAAGAAGTGGCCGCCAGCCATCTGTCCGTGGGAGATGTTATCCGCATCCGTCCCGGCGACAACGTGGCGGCGGACGGCGTGATTGTGAATGGTCAGGGTTCGTTTAACCAGGCCACCATCACCGGGGAATCCCTGCCCGCCGATAAAAAAGCGGGCGACGAGGTTTACGCCGGCACTCAGAATCTCACCGGCGTGCTGGAGATCAAGGTGAGCCGAGCCGGCACCGACACCACCCTGGGCCGCGTGCGCGAGCTGATCTTGGCGGCCGAAAAAACCAAGCTCCCGATCATGAAGATCGTGGATCAATACATGGGCTTTTACACGCCGCTCGTGCTGGTGATCGGCGCGCTGGTCTGGGCCTTCACCCATGACCTGAGCCGCGTCATTGCGGTATTCGTCGTCTCCTGTCCCTGTGCCTTCATTCTGGCTACCCCCACCGCCATGGTCGCCGCCCTTTCGGCCGCCGCGCGCCTGGGAATTTTAATTAAAAACGTCGCTGACATTGAGGCAGCAGCCAAGATCAACGCCTTCGTGTTCGATAAAACCGGAACCCTCACCACGGGTCAGCTCGCCGTCAGCCGGCTGGCACCGATCGGGGACACCAAGCCGGCGGAGCTCTTGCTGCTGGCCGCCTCGGCGGAAAAATATAGCAACCATCCCACCGCCAAAGCCCTCGCCACCCTCGCCGGCGAAGCCGGGCTGCCACTGGCAGAGCCCAAGGATTTTGCCGAAACTGCCGGCCGCGGCGTTAAGGCTGAAATCAATGGCGGCAAGGTTTTAGTGGGCCGCGCGCAGTGGCTCAAGGACAACGGCATCGACCCGGCCTTTGAAAAGTCGGTGGACTTGAAGGAAACCGAGGGCTGGAGCCTGATTTTTGTGGCCCGCAACGGCCAATGTGTCGGCTGGGTGGGCATGCAGGATAAAACCCGCGCTGAAGCCAAAGAGGCGCTGGCAGAATTAAAAGCCTCCGGCGTGCGCCGCATCGCCATGATTTCCGGGGACCGCCAGGTGGTGGCCACCCGCGTGGCGGCGGAAATCGGCTGCGAGGAAGCAAAAGGCGACTGCCTGCCGCAGAATAAAGTGGAATTCGTCCGCGCCATGAAGGCAAAAGGCTATAAAGTGGCCGTCATCGGCGACGGCGTGAACGATGCCCCGGCCCTCGCGGCGGGCGATATCGGCATTGCCATGGGTGCCGCCGGCAGCGAAGTGGCTATTCACAGCGCCACGATTGCACTGATGAACAACGATCTGCGCCGGCTCCCGTTCCTGGTCAAACTCTCGCGCAGCACCCGCGCCGTGATCAACCAGAATTTTCTATTCGGCGTGCTGTTCATCATCGTAGGCCTGAGCGCCGCCTCGTTCGGCATTGTGGGACCGATTGTGGCGGCCTTGTTGCACAATGTCGGTTCGCTCATCGTGATTTTCAACAGCGCCCGGCTGGTGCGCAAAGGCGAGGAACTGGAGCATTTCCACCCGGAGGTCGTGGAAGTAACACAAAAAAGTTCCGGCCAGCTCACCCCGAAACTAGCCTGAGCCGCAGCGCGAGCCGCTTGATGAACCGCCAACTTTGATTTTATGTCCGTCGCCGAACTTAATCCACCGTCGCCCAGCGGAAAGCAAAAATCCGACGAGGTCGTCGTCTCCGTGCGCGGGCTGACCAAGGTTTTCAAAGATTTCTGGAACCGGCCCAAGGCGCGCGCAGTGGACAATGTGGATTTTGAAGTGCGCAAGGGCGAGGTTTTCGGGCTGCTGGGACCTAACGGCTCCGGCAAATCGACCACGGTCAAGCTGCTCCTTGGACTACTGAATCCCACCAAAGGCCACATTGAGGTATTCGGCCATTCGCCGCGCCATGTGCAAACCAAGTCACGCATCGGTTATCTGCCTGAGGAATCGTATCTTTACCGCTACCTGAATTCCCGCGAAACCCTGGATTTTTTCGGCAACTTATTTCATCTGGATAAAAAGGACCGCGACAGCCGAGCTGAACAGCTGCTGGAAATGGTTGGTCTGGGGAAAACCCAGACGCGCGCCGTGGGCGAATTTTCCAAGGGCATGCAGCGCCGCATCGGCCTGGCGCAGGCGCTCATCAATGATCCCGATCTGGTGATCCTGGATGAGCCCACCGCCGGCCTCGACCCGATCGGCTGCCGCGAAGTCAAGGATCTGATCATCGCGCTGGCCCGCCGCGGCAAAACGGTCATATTAAGCAGCCATTTGCTCTCGGACGTGGAGGATGTGTGTGACCGCGTGGTGATTTACTATGGCGGCCGCATTCAAGCCGATGGGACGCTCAAGGAATTGCTGGCCACCCCGGATACTTTACGCATCACCACCCCGGTGCTGCCCCGCGAAACGCTCGAAAAGGTTCTGGCCACCATCCGCAAAGACGTGGCCACCGGCGAGGTGCGCGTGGACAATCCAACGCAAAACCTGGAGAGCTATTTCCTCGATGTCGTGGCCAAAGCCCGAGCGGCCAACGAAACCAGCGGGGCGCAGTCCGGCGCCCGCGTGGCCCAGTACTTGCGCGGCGAGGAAATGCGGCCGGCGACGGATAAAATTCTGGAAAAATTGTCGCTGCCGCAGGCTGCTGCGCCAGCCGCTGCCGCCCCCTCCTCCACCCTGGCTGAAGTGGATGACCACCGGCTGACCGCCCTGTCCCGCCCTGAAGCCACGCCCACGCCAACCACCTCGCCCGAACCGGCATCCGCCAAGCCCGCTGACCTGGCAAAGGCGGATGAAAAATTGTCTTCCCTGCTCGGCGGCAAGCAATAATTCCTTCACGAATTCTTTTACTGATGCAAAGAATTTTAGCCATTGCCTGGTTGACTTGGAAGGCCGCCTTGCGGTTCAAGTTATTCCTGGTCATAGCAACCTTGCTGGTGCTGGCGGTGGTCGGGTTGCCGCTCGTGATCAAGGATGACGGCACGGCGCAGGGCTTCACCCAGATCATTCTGACCTACACCCTGAGCGCCATCACCGGCCTGCTCGGACTTTCGACGCTCTGGCTCGCGTGCGGAACGCTGGCGCGGGACATCGAGGAATGCCAGATTCAGGTGGTCGCCACCAAACCGGTGGCCCGCTGGCAGATCTGGCTCGGTAAATGGCTGGGGATCGTCACTTTGAATGCCGTATTGCTGTCGCTTTCCGGCGCCTGCATTTTCAGCCTGCTGCAGTGGCGCGCAGGAAAACTGCCGGCCGCGGAACAGCAAAAGCTGCGCGAGGAAATTCTCGTCGCCCGCGGCTCCGCCAAGGAGGCTAGCAATGAACAGGATATCGACCTGGAAACGGACCGGATTCTGCAGGGCCGCCTGAAAACCAGCCCGGTGGAAAAAGTGGATGTGCCGGAAGTGCGCCGCCAGATCCGCGAAGGGGTGAAGGCGGATTATCAACTGGTGCCGCCCAGCTACAAGCGCGATTGGGTGATCGACCTCGGCTTTGCCAGGAATTACCTGCACGGCAAACCGCTGCAGCTGCGCGTAAAATTTAACTCGGCCAATAAAAGTGCCTCCGGAACTTTTTACGCACTTTGGCAGGTGGGGGTGCCGGAAAAAACCAAATTCTGGCGCACCGACAGCCCGATGAGCCTGGCGCCGGATACGTTTCACGAGTTTGCCATTCCGCCGGACTTGTTTGATGAAAAAGGCTTGTTAACCATTTCCTTCGTGAATCCCAATCAGACGGCGCTGCTGTTCCCGCTCGATGACGGCATGGAAGTGCTGTATCCCGAAGGCGGCTTTGCGCTCAATTTCGCGCGCGGGCTGGGAATTATTTTCTGCTGGATGGCCCTGCTCACGGCCCTCGGACTGGCAGCAGCCAGTTATCTGTCCTTCCCGGTGGCCACGTTTTTTGCGCTGGCTATGATGCTGGTGTTCTTAAGCAGCGGCACGCTGGCTGAATCGGTGGAATCCGGCTCGGTGGCGGCGGGCAATGAAGAAACCGGTCAGGCCGGCCACTCCCCGGCAGATCTGGTGTTAATCCCCGCTTTCAAGGGGGTGCTCGCGATTGCAGGCATGGCGAATCATTTCTCCCCGGTTGATTCCCTTAGCACCGGCCGGAGCATCACCTGGGGCGAATTGGGCCGGGCCGTTACCCAGATTGTTTTCCTGCTGGGCGGCATCCTGGCCCTGGCCGGAATTATTCTCTTCAATCGCCGCGAACTGGCCACCGCCCAAGGAACCCAATGAACGCGCGCGCAAAAAAAATCCTGCTGCTGTTGCTCGCGGCCGCTTTGCTGGCTGGCTCGGGGCAATTTCAAAAATCCCTGAACCTCGACCGGGATAAACTCGGGCTAACCCATGCCGCGGCGCTGGAAAACGCCCCGCCGGTTCTGGCTTTCACCACCGTCGCGCTCGGCGGCTTTCGCGGGCTGATCTCCAACTTCCTCTGGATCCGGGCGAACGATCTGCAGCAGGACGACAAATTTTTCGAAGCCGCCCAACTGGCTGATTGGATCACCAAGCTGGAACCCACGTTTGCACAGGTCTGGCTGTTTCAGGGCTGGAACATGGCCTACAACATTTCCGTAAAATTCAAGGAAAACGCGCCGGGCGATTATACCGACCGCTGGCGCTGGGTGGAACGCGGCGTTGAACTCTTGCGCGACGACGGCCTGCGCTTTAATCCGAACAGCGTGGACATCTACCGCGAACTGGCCTGGTTTTTCCAGCACAAGATGGGAGCCAATCTCGATGATGGAAACATGTTTTACAAGAGCCAGTGGGCACTGGAAATGAAGCCCTTCTTTGGCTTGCAGGGCACCAATTTCGAGGCACTGCTTCGGCCGGCCAATACGGGAGAGGTGGCGCAGGTGCAACTGTTCACAAACAAATTTAAAATCAATCCCGACTTTGCCAAGTCCGTGGATGAACAATACGGCCCCTTTGACTGGCGCCTGCCGGAAGCGCACGCAATCTATTGGGGCGCGCGCGGCCTGGACGCAGCCCGCAATAATCCAGACAAGGTAAAAGCCGATGACTTGATCAAGCTCCGCCGCATCATTTACCAGTCCATTTATCAGGCCTTCAAACACGGTCACATCATCGCGAATGCATTCGGCCCGGGATACTCCCTGGGCCCGAATCTGGAACTGGTTGGCCATGTCAATGAAGCCTATGAAAAAATGATGCAGGATGACGCCGAAATGCGCGATAACATCGCCAAGGCGCACCGGAATTTCCTGCGCGACGCCGTGTATTTCCTCTACGAAAACAACCGCATGCCCGAAGCCACCAAGTGGTTCAAGTATCTCGGCGATAAGTACCCCGATAAGGCCATCATCGAAAACCAGCCGGATTCGCTGCCTAAAAACCTCACCTTGGACCAATACGCCGTGGCGGTTGTACAGATCGACATCGGTGAAACCTCGCAGGAACGTGTGACTTCCGCCGTGCAAGGCTTGCTGGTACGCGCCTACATGGCGCTCGTGCAAGATGACGATCCGCGCTACCGGAACTTTTTGGGCTTAGCCACCCGCGTCTTTGAGCATTACACAGCCAAAACATCCGGGTCCCGCGGCGATGTGCGCATACCGCTGCCACCGCTAGACACCATGAAAAAGATGGTAGTGCAGAATTTGCTGGATCCCGAGCATGGTCTGCCTTACGCCGCCCGGGCAGTGCTGCGCACGCAACTCGGCCTGCCGGGGGAAACCGCGGCGCCCACCGGAACCAATACGATGGAAAAAGCGTCCAGCAAAGCGCTACCAACCAATTCGGCCGCACCGGTGCTGCCATGAAGTTCGCTGTGAATTTCAACAGCCGCCCATTGACTACCTGCGCATGAAGCCGGAAACCGCCTGCCTGCAAGATTGCCAGCGCCAAAAACTCTGTTAACCTCCGCCGACCGTGACCAAAAAAAACGCCCGTTCCCATCCCCTGCAGGAAACCCAGCCGCGCGCTCAGGGCCCGTTGCGCGTGGGCTTGATTTCCCTGGGCTGCGCCAAAAATCTCGTGGATGCCGAAATCATGCTCGGCTCGCTCCTCAAGGGCGGTGTGGAAATAACCAATGATGCCGCCAGCGCCGATGCCGTCATCGTCAACACCTGCTCTTTTATTGACTCCGCCCAGGAGGAGAGCGTGGATACGATTCTCGAATCCGTGGAACTGCGCGAGGCCCGCCAGCGCGGACAGGCGGTGATTGTTTCCGGCTGCCTGCCGCAGCGCTTTCGCGAAGAATTGCCCAAGCTGATGCCGGAAGTTGACGCCTTCATGGGCATTGACCAGGTGGCACAGGTCGGGGCCATCGTGCAACAGGCGGTGAACCGCCGCGCCGATAAAATCGGAGCAGCAGCCCCCGGCTCCCCGCGCCCGGGTGCCGCCACCAAAGGAAAAATTGCCGCTCGCTTGAACGAGCTCGAAAAGAAGCGGCCGCTGGACGAGTACGAAACCGATAATGCACTTCGTGGCACGGAGAAATTCGGCAGGACCAAAACGATAATTTCCGCCGCTGACCTCAAACCCAAATCTTTCAAACCCAAACCCGCGACCGCTCCCCTGCTAGAGGTCAGCCAGCGGCCTGTTTTCATACCGGATTTTGGCACCCCGAGATTTCGCCTCACGCCCAACCATTTCGCCTACGTCAAAATTGCCGAGGGCTGCAACCATCCGTGCAGCTTCTGCATCATCCCCCGGATGCGCGGATCGCACCGCAGCCGATCCCAAAGCGACATTGTCCGGGAGGTCAAGGCGCTGATCGCCGACGGCGTAAAGGAAATCAATTTAATTTCCCAGGACTCCACGTATTACGGCCTGGATTTGCGCCAGAACCATAGCCGCGCCATATCTTCGCCGGAAAAATTCTCTGCCGCCACGCAATCGCTGACCGCCGATGCGACCACCATTTGCACGCTGCTGCGCGAATTGAATTCCCTCAAGGGAGATTTTTGGATCCGGCTCCTCTACACTCATCCGGCGCATTGGACCGACGAGTTGATCCAGACCATAGCCGCGTGCAAAAAAGTGGCGCGCTATGTGGATATGCCGCTACAGCACATCCACGAAAACATGCTCGAGCGCATGCGGCGCGAAACCTCGCAGGCGTACATCGTGGATTTAATTCAGCGCATCCGCGCCGGCGTACCCGGCATCGCGCTGCGCACCACCTTCATTGTCGGCTTTCCCGGCGAAACCGAGGCAAGTTTTAACACCCTGCTGGATTTCATTCGCGAGACGCGATTCGAACGGCTCGGGGTATTTGCTTATTCCAAGGAAGACGGCACGCGCGCCGGGGCCATGGCTGGCCAGATTCCCGACAAAGTGAAGCAAAAACGCCGAGAACTGGCGATGGCCGCGCAACACAAGGTGGCCGTGGCGATATCCGAAAGTTTTGTCGGCCGGGAACTCAAAGTGCTGGTCGAAGGCAAGGCGGATGAAAAACAACTGCAGTCTGCCAACATTAGTTCATGGGAACACAGGCTAGCCCGTGAGCCGGAGCAAATGCCGGGAAAATTAAAATCCAAACACTATCTGCTCGCCCGCGGTGAAGCTGATGCGCCGGACATCGATGGTCGCATTTATGTACGAGGCTCCCTGGCGCTGGGCGAATTTGCCAAAGTAAAAATCGTAGGCCATACCGACTACGATTTGATTGCCGAACCCATTTAATCAACAGCTCCTGATCACGTCAGGCGGTTGCCTGTGCCGCCAGCAACATTTCATCGGTGGGATATTTTGGCCGGACGCGGAATAAAAATGTTGAAGGGCAACCAGGACGGAGGCGCATTCAGAGGCGCGACTCATTGGGTGAATTTTTTTCTGCGGCGGACATCCTTTCCAGCCTTCGCTTTTGCGTGGTTCGCGGTTCATCTCAACTGCGGTTCCTAAGCCCAAGTCTGTCCCTGACAGACTTCATGTTATCGGACGCTATCGCTGCGCCTTGTCTTTCATAAGAAAAAGCGCCCTCCGGGTCAAATATGCTTGGAATCGTTCTCATCCTTTTTTGTGTAGCCGCTCTCCTGGCGCTTTAAATTGACTTCATTTTTTTTGACGTAGGCCGCGAACACATCATCGGCACTCATGCCTAGAACCTGCGCCATGCTGATGAGAAAGTGGAATAAATCCACCACTTCCACCCGCGCATTCTGCTCGTCAAACTTCTGGTATTTGGCCCACCATTTCCAAGGGACGCTGTCGGTCAGCTCGGCCATTTCCTGCTGCATGGCGCGCGTGTAATTGAGCAGCCACTTGGTTTTTTCCGCTTCGCTCATGCCCTCGGTCTGTACGCCGATGCGCTCGTTAAGGGCTTTTTGCATCCGGAAAAGTTCACGAAATTGATCAGGATTTTCCATGAGCCGAGCATAGCGGAGTCGCCATTCAGAAGCCAGAATTTAGGAGCAGCAGCGCAATTAATTCTCTGACTTGGGAATGATTTCTTCATGAGACTTGTAAGGCGGGCGGGCTCGCAGCGTCCGCCAAAGGATTTTCAACCAGTGACTGGCCCAAACTTTGCTTCGGCAATTTGCAAATTCTAATTGCAGCGCCGGCATAATCCCGCTTATATCGGGCGTGTCAAAGTTCCGAAGAATTGCTAGATACTGGGGCCCGCCAATCCTCTGGATGTGCGTGGTCTTTAGCGCCTCGGGCGATACGAAATCATACCATCATTCCTCGTCGCTGATTGTGCCACTACTGCGCTGGCTGTTGCCCGGATGGTCGCCTGAACAGATCGAAAACCTGCACCATATTTTCCGCAAAGGTGCCCACATGACGGAATACGCCATTCTCGCGTGGATGTTCTGGCGGGCCATCCGGCATTCCCAAGCGATGCCACCCCGCGGTTGGCGCTGGGATGAATCCGGACTGGCCTGGTCGCTGGTGTTTTTGTATGCGGCCAGTGACGAATTACATCAGGTATTCGTCCCCAATCGCACCGGCATGGTCTCGGATGTGGCGGTGGATGTTTCCGGCGCGGCGATCGGGCTGACGCTGCTCTGGATAAGCGGGAAAATTTTCAAACGATGGTGATATGATCCCTCCTCTGCTCGGCGTTGTGCTGGCGTACATGGCGGGTTTGCTCCTGGCTCCCTGTATGCGAGTGCCGCTCCCGACATTGTTTGGCCTCAGTTTTTCCCTGCTGATCCTCGTTTCCCTTCTCAAACCGGGCCGCACCTTTGCTTTATGGTCGCTGCTGTTCTTCGCCGGATGGACGAATTTTGCCACGCGCACAGCAGTTATTTCCTCACATGATTTGCGCACCCTGCTGGGAAATGAACCGGCGCTGCTTACTGTGCGCGGCCAACTCTGCGAAACGCCACGCCTCAAGATTGTCCTCCATGACGAACAGGAAAACTGGCGCAATGTTGCCCGCTTTCAAGTCACCGAAATCCGGCACCCCACCACTGCTTTCGAGCCCGCCCACGGCGATATTCTGGTGACGACCCCCGGAATTCCGGGCTCTCAATTCTTCGCCGGTCAACCGGTGGAAATTACCGGGGTCATGACGGTCCCGGTTGGCCCGATCGCGGAGGGACTATTCGACTTCAAGCAATACCTCGCCACCCGAGGCATTTATTACCAGCTAAAAACCGAATCAACCAACGACTGGAAACTGCTCACCCCGCACCTCAAGACCGCCCCGCTCACCGACCGCTTTCTCAAGTGGTCCCAGGAAACCCTTGCGCTGGGGCTGCCGGTGGAAGATGAACCCTTGCGTCTGCTTTGGGCGATGACGCTCGGCTGGCGAACCGCTTTCACTGGCGACATTAGCGAACCCTTCTTGCGAGCAGGGACCCAGCACATGTTCGCTATTGATGGACTGAGGATCGCCCTGCTGGCCGGCATGATCGTGACGATCCTGCGGGCCTTGCGCCTGGCGCGTGCCTGGTGCGGTGCCCTGGCCATCCCGATCATTTGGTTTTACACCGCCGCAACCGGCTGGGAGGCTTCAGCCATGCGCGCCTCGGTGATGATGACCATCATTCTCGGCGGCTGGGCGTTAAAACGACCCACTGATCTTTTGAATTCGCTGGCCGCCGCCGCCTTGATCATTTTATGGGCGGATCCCCGGCAAATTTTCCAGGCCGGTTTTCAACTTTCTTTTTTTGTCATGCTGGTGATTGCCCTCATGCTGCCGCCGTTAAACCGATTTTTTGACCATCTGCTCCAACCCGACCCGCTACTGCCCGTCGAACTGGTCTCCCATTGGCAAATATGGCTGCGCGAAGGTATGCGCAGAGCCGCCCACTATGGGGCCTTATCATTCGCGGCGTGGATCGGGTCCATTCCGTTATCCGCCAAATACTTTCATCTGTTCAGCCCGGTTTCCACTTTTGCCAATGTTCTGGCAGTACCGTTAGGCACTTTCGCCCTGATGGCAAATCTTGGCTCGCTGGTCTGCGGTCAATGGCTGCCGCTGCTTACGGAATACTTTAATCATGCTGCCTGGTTTTTCATGGTGGCCATGACATGGGTAAGCGTGGTCGCAGCCCGGCTCCCCGGGGCATGTTACTATGTCCCGGAACCGTCCTGGTTCACCATTGCGCTTTATTACCTCGTCGTGCTGGGTGCGTTTAGCGGCTGGTTTCATACGCGGCTAAGGATCCTCTCCGGCATGGTCGTTTTGTCATTCCTTGCCGGCTTTTATTGCTGGCAATGGCAATCCACGCGCGCGACCACGGAACTCACCGTGCTGCCGCTAAACGGCGGACATGCGGTTTTTGTGGATGCCGAGGGCCAAGCCAATGACTGGCTGATCAACTGCGGTAATGAGAATGCGGTTCGCTTTACGCTTAAAAATTATCTTCGAGCCCAGGGCGTGAACACCCTGCCCCGACTGGTACTGGCCACCAGTGATCAAAAAAACATAGGCGGAGCCCCGGCGCTCAAAGAGCTTTTTGGCATTGGCGAACTGTGGACCAGCGGGATCAATTTCCATTCGGCAGCCTATCGGGAGGCGGTAGCGGCGTTTTCCACCAACGGTTCGTCAGCGGCGATCCCGCATCATTTTATTCAACGTGGCGACCTTGCGGGTGCCTGGCAGGTTTTATTTCCCGACTCCACCAACGGCCTGGCCAAGGTGGATGACGCTCCGCTCGTGTTGCGCGGGAATTTTCATGGAACCAAAATCCTGTTGCTGGCGGATCTGAGCCGGGCCGGGCAAAGTCGCCTGCTCCTCCACACGAATGACCTGCCTTCGGATATTGTGGTGGCCGGTCTGCCAACGGAGAGCGAGCCTTTGTGCGGCCCGCTACTGGACGCAATTCACCCGCAGTTGGTGGTGATTGCCGATTCAGAATTGCCGGTCACCCGGCGTGCTCCCGCAAGTTTAAGGCAAAGGCTGGAACAGACACATCTTCCGGTGATTTACACCCGGACTGCCGGCGCGGTAAAAATCAGCACCGATAAATCCGGTTGGCGCATCCAGACCATGTCATGCAAGACAATTCAAGGCCACGCCGATGTGCCGGCAGCATTGCCTTAGCCAAAGTGGGTCGCTTGCGTTTCAATTGGTTCAGCCTATGGGCATTCAGGCACCACGATGCGCAATCTTTGACGATCAACGGAAAAAGTCGCCGGCAGATTACCAATCCGTTCACCATCCAGCTCAAACCCGGCGCGAAGGTTACTGGTTATTTCCAGTTTATCCCCCTGCAAACGCCCAATCATTGCCTCAGGAAAACGTTTCCGAAGCAAAAATCCGGGTATGAGTCGCAGCAAAGCCCATAGGTTCATCCTTGGAAAAACGCACGCATGCAACCGGCCATCGTCCAACGTCGCCTCGGGAAAAACATGAAAGGCACCGCCGTAAAACTTGCCATTGCCCAACAAAGCCAGTTCACCGGTGAGTGCTTTATTGCCCGCACGAACCGTGATTTGCGGCTGTTTTTCCATGAATGCCTGCAGTCCGGCGACCACGTAGGCGGTCGGTCCGGCTTGCTTTTTTAATTGCCAGCTAAGCAGTTCAATGGCGCGCGCATCCAGACCGGCACCTCCGAGTTGTACAAAAAATCGTCGCTGCGATCGGCCTTCCTCGAAATAATCGGCACGGCCCAGGTCAATTTGAATTTCCCGGCCAGAGCTCACCACGCGCCAGGCGGCGTCAATCTGCAAAGGGATGCGCAACTCACGGGCGAGCACGTTAATGGTACCAAGGGGAAGCACGGCCAATCGCGCGCGTTGAAAACCATCCGGGGCGTCACCCAGTCCATTAAGGACTTCATTGACCGTGCCATCACCGCCGGCTGCCACGATGGTTTCAAACCCATTGATGACGGCTTCGCAGGCAAGGTGCCGGGCTTCGCCGGGAGCGCTGGTAGCTTTAAACTCACATTGCCGGGCGTGCTCAACGCAATGGCGGCGAAAGTGCCGGGCCTTGTTGCCTCGGGCAGCAGGATTAAAAATAACGCAGATGCGCACCCGAACATGATTTTGTTTTCCGCCTGATAGTCGAGGAGAAAGCACGGTACACTTGCGCTGGACCGGTCTTTTTCGGACACTGCCACCATGAAAGATGCCTCGCTTTGGACCGTGCCCAAATGGCCGTTTATTGCCGCCAACGTCACCCAGTTGGTGGTGACCGCCATTGTCATCGGCAAGGCCTCTCATCCCATCACTTCATTGGAATTTGTCCTTGCCATCGCGAGCGTCATGCTCGGTGCGCTGCTGGGTTGCCTGCCGTTTATGCTCGAATATCGCGCCACCAATAAACTGATCGAAATCAATGCGGTCAGCACCGTGGCGGAACAATTGCAGGGCTTAAAAGCGTATTCAGCCCAGGTTGGCGCGGCCACAGAACAGTGGATGCAGGCACAGGAGGCTACCCGGATCAATTCAGAAAAGACCGTGACCGCTGCCCGCGATATCGCCGAGCGCATGGCGGCCGAAATTCGCGACTTTAATGAATTTCAGTCCAAACTGAACGACACCGAGAAGAATGCCTTGCGGTTGGAAGTCGATAAACTCCGCCGCACCGAGGGAGAATGGCTGCAAGTGGTGGTGCGGATGCTGGACCATATTTTTGCCCTGCACACTGCCGCCGCACACTCCGGTCAAGCGGAATTGGCCGCACAGATTGGCCAGTTTCAAAATGCCTGCCGGGACGCCGCCCGGCGCGTGGGCCTAACCCCTTTTGAAGCCGCAGCCGAAGAAAAATTCGATAGTGAACGGCATCGGGTTCATGGCGTGGAACAGCCGCCTGCGGAAGGGATCGTTGCGGAAACGCTGGCATCTGGTCTGACATTTCAAAGCCGCCTGATCCGTCCCGCGCTGGTGCGCTTGCGCGAAGCCGGCGTTCCAGCAACACCGGAACCGGCCGCCGGTTCGAAAGAGATGTAAGCTGCTGAAGCTGAGCCAAATCAGTTGACCCTCGAAACGGAATGACCTTTGTCTCCAAACACCTTTCACAATTCCCGGCAGCGGCCCGCTCAACCGAGGCATTTTAACCGGCTGATTTATGAACTGGTGGCGGAACTGGCTCAGGACATTCAAGCGATTTTCGGAGCGGCGGTGGTGGATTTTGGCAGAGAGGACGAAAGCCCAAAATTCTGACGATTTCACGGGGCAAATAACCGCTTTACGCACGGAATTGGAAGGGATGGCACCCCGGCAAGTGCGGCGATTCGCCATATTTTACACTGAGAAGGCCATGCAGGCTTACCGGCCTGAGTTGTGGTATGCCGCCAAAATCGTCACCAGTAACTTTGATGACAGTAATTTTTTTGTGCTGGCCTGCTTTCTCGTGCTTTCCGGAAGGAAAACCTTTGAAGCGGTCCTGGTTTCACCCGAATTGCTGGGAAAATTGACACTTCCAAAAGGTGTTCCGCTCGAAATAGTGCGGGATTTCCCGAGGGAGATTTATTTTCAGCAGACCGGGCAAAAACTGAAGCTGCCCCGCTGGCTGGAAAATAGCCGGGCGGATGTCAAGGTCAGGTTCCAGGAATTTGTCCGGCAGTTGCCGGAACTGAAAGCCTCGCCACCATTTCAGCAACTCAAGACCCAATTTTGGAAACCCGAAATCGCCGAGAAAAATCAAGTGGAGACGGTGTTGAAATTCCTCCCTATCCACGAGCGCTTCGCCGAGGATGGACACGCTCCCAGTCAGATGTATCTGGGCTGCCTTTACTGGCTGGGCAAGTCGGTGCCCAAAAACATGGACAAGGCGGTAAGGTATTTTAGATCCGCCGCGTATCAGAACGTCCCGCTGGCGCAGGCCTGCCTGGGGGCGATATATTTTCAAGGCGACGGAGTCGCGCTGGATTATCGCACTGCGGCGGACTGGTATCGGCAGGCGGCGGACCAAGGTGATCCGCACGCCCAGCGGGAACTCGGACAATTGTATCGTCGCGGACAGGGAGTGCATCGGGATTACGCTCTCGCAATCAAATGGTTCCAGGCAGCCGGCGAAGGCGGCGACCAGGATGGATTCAACGACCTCGGCCTGCTGTATCTCAATGGCGAAGGCGTGGAAAAAGATTATGCGGCGGCCATTGGCTGGTTTGAGCGGTCGGCGGCAATGGATTATCCGCAAGCCGTGCACAATCTGGGGGTGGTTTACGAGCGCGCGGATTTCTCCGGAAGATCGGAAGCGAAGGCCTTTGAGTATTATTCCGCCGCCGCGGGTAAAGGGCATGGGGCCTCTTTGCACAACCTCGGCCTTTGGCATCAAAAGGGCCGGTTGGTTCAGCAGGATTATAGACGCGCACGGGAACTTTATTTGCAAGCCGCCGCGCTAGGCACAACGTCATCCCTGACCAACCTTGGGGGTCATTTATCAAAACGGACTAGGGGTGGCGCGCGATTACACGAAAGCGAGGGAATACTACGAGCGCGCTGCTGCGCAGGAGAACAAAACGGCACTGAATAACCAAGGGCTGCTTTATCAGCGCGGACACGGGGTGGAAAAAGACCTGGCAAAAGCCACACAATTGCACCGCCAGGCGGCGGATTTAGGCAGCGTTGAAGCGATGTACAACCTGGGTTTGCTGTATTCAAAAGGCGAAGGCGTGCTCCGGAGCGACGAGGAAGCGGTGCGCTGGTATCATTGCGCGGCGGAAAAAGGTTATGCGGCTGCCCAGTGCAACCTGGGGCATTTTCTCTTAACTGGCCGAGGCGTGCCGCAGAATTATGCGGAAGCCGTGAAGTGGTTCCAAAGTGGCGCAGCCAAAGGTCACGGACTGAGCCTGAATAATCTGGCTGACAGTTATGAGACCGGCCATGGGCTACCGCAAGACTTCAGCCAGGCGGTAAAATATTATCGGCTTGCCGCCGAACAGGGAGTGACGCTCGCCATGGTAAGTCTGGCGATGCTGCTGGAGGCTGGAAAAGGAGTCGCCGCAGATCGGGTAGAAGCGTGTCGCTGGTTGCAAAAAGCCGCGCAGAAAGGTCACTCCGCCGCCAACACCAAATTGTCAGTATTGACCAGTCGGCTTTCAGCGGACGAACAGTTGCGCTGGCATGAAAAATAAATTCCAGCTTTGGTGCGTGCGGCCTGCCAGCTTATACCGCAACGCTCTTGTCCAGGGCGAGAAAATGCAAAATTCGCCTGGTAACGGGGAGTTTGAAGATTTTTTCCAGCGCCACGGAATAAAGTGCCAGTTGAGGCGTGTAGCGCCTGAGCTTTTCCGGCAAGCCGGATGCCGTGACCGCGTCCGTCTTGAAATCCACCAGCCAGATTTCGTCGGGCAACCGGACCACGAGGTCTGCGACTCCCTGAAGCACCAGATATTCTCCCGCCAGCCCATCATCTGGCAGGCGGCCGGTAATCGCGTTAATTTCCGCCGGGCTGAAGCGGGCGGTGAATGGCAATTCGCGTCGCACCGCCGGGCTATGCATCTGGATGGCTCGCCCAAGTTCCGAATTCCAAAAAGCTGCCAGCGATCTTAAATTCAGAACCTCACGCTCCTCGACCGATATGATTTTGGCCGTCAGCAAACGATCGGCTTCACCCGCCAGATCGCCGGATTTTTCCAGGGCAAAATGTTGCAGAAACTTGTGATGGGCCGTGCCATAAGCTTCCGCCTTCAGCGTGCTATTATTCATTTCCAACTTCGGCAGTTGCGGTGCCAAACCTGCCTCCGCCATGAGAGATTCGGCTTCCTCTTCGCCCGGTTCGGCGCTGCGCCGCAACTCCGTAACCGAGTATTTGGCTTGGTGACGGGTGGCCTCCGTTTGACCATATTGCCAGGCCAGCATTGCTTGAAGCCGTTCCCGTAAAGCCAGCGCAGAGGGATCAGGCTGGATTGAGTTACCATTGGGTGCAGGCGTTACCTCCGGCTGCCCCGATTCATCGGGCGATGGAGCCAGTCCCCCCGCCAGTTCGTCATCCGTTAACCAGCGCCAGCTAAGTAGATCTAGTTCGCCGCCAGTTCCGCCGGAAACCTTGGTGGCAGAAGTTTGTGCACCAAACCAAAGGCCAAGCCAGTCCGCAAAACTATTCGCCTCCAGGATTTTGGGTGTGCTGACCGGAGCGGCTGTTTGCCAAAGTGATTCCCACTTTTTTTCCGTAAGCGTCACCGTCAGGACCAGCTTGGCGCGCGCCCTCGTCAAGGCGACGTACAGCAATCGCTGTTCTTCGCCGCGTAATTCGCGGTGCTGCCGGCGCTGCGCCAACCAATTAGGCAGGCTCGGATAACGGCGCCCACTGGTCGGGGGTTTGACTTTCGGACAGAGACCCAACGCCTCATCAAAAATGATTTCGGCTGACTGGTCCTGTTCGTTGAATTTTTTGGCCAGATCCGGCAGTACCACCACGGGAAATTCCAACCCCTTGCTTTGATGAATACTCATCAGCCGGACAGCGTTTTCGGTGATAGTTGCCGCGATTTCCGGCTCAGCCTCGGCCGCTTGCTGCGCCGTGATAAAATTCAGGAAGCGGTATAGCCCCTGCCGCTGAAACTGATCAAAGGTCTGCGCGAGTTGCAAGAATGCATTTACGTTCGCCGCACGCTGCGCTCCGCGCGGTTGCAAGCGAAGCCAGTCCAGATAAAGCGTTTCCGTCAGCACGGCTTCCAAGCATTCAGTAAGCGCGCGCTGTTTCGCCAGGAGGCGCCAGCGGGAATAGCGGTCCAGCAATAGGGAAATTTTCTTTACCGTAGCGCCAGGAATGGTCGCGGCACAGTTCGGCACCTGATTCAGGGCCGTCCAAAAGTGTTGGTCTTTTGCCGCCAGCCTGATTTCCGCCAGCTCGTCCAGCGACAGTCCCACGAGCGGCGAGCGCAGCACCGCGATGCATGGTACGTCCTGCAAGGGGTTATCCAATAGCTGAAGCAGGCTGAGGAGGTCCAGGATTTCCGCTGTTTGGTAGAAACCGCTCCGGGAAGCCGCCAGCGGCACTCCGGCCAATTCAAATTGCTTCGCAAAAATCTCTGCCTTGCCGGACGGGGAACGCAATAGCACCGCCACATCCCGCCATTCGACGGGACGAACGCTGCGTTTTTGCACGTCCATGATTTGCGTCCGGCTAATGATCAACCGTTTTAAATAAAACGCCACGTGCCGCGCCTCCCGCTCGGCATCCGCCAGATCGGCGAGCAAGTCATCCGCAGCGACATTGGCGCGATCGGTTTTGATGTGCACTAGCAGTTCGACCGGCGGCTTCTTAACGACTCGGAGACCTTCGTCACCTGCCAGCGCAACCACCTTATCGCGCGTATCCGGGGCTTCCTCTTCTCGCCGGCCTGGTTGCAATTGGGCTTCCTGGTCATAGGCGACGCCGCCAATTTCATCCCGCATGAGCAGACTGAAGACCGAATTAACAAACGACAGCAACCCGGCGGAGCTGCGAAAATTTTCCGCGAGCGCAATCACCCTGCCCTGCTCACGCCGCCAAACGCGGGCGTAGTCGCGGAAAATTTTCGGGTCCGCGAGCCGAAAGCGATAGATGCTCTGCTTTACGTCACCCACCAGAAAGCGGTTGCCGGTCAATGACGGGCAAAGGCGCGCATCTGCCGCATTCTCCGTCAATCCGGGATCGCTCGATATTATCCCCGGCTTTTCGTCGCGACTTACAGCGGCTATAATCTGGTCCTGCGCGGCATTAATGTCCTGATACTCATCCACGAACACAAACTTCAGACGGGCGCGCCAGGTTTCTGCCACCGTGGAAGGCAGGCTAGTGCCGGCATCCCACAGCAACTTCAGCGCAAATTGTTCCAGATCATGAAAATCCACCACCCCATCCGTGCGTTTGCGGGCAGCAAAGCGTTCAGTAAATTCGGCTGCCTGTTGCAACAGGGTTTTCATGTGACCATGCACCCAATTCCAATCCTCTGCCAGCGGATCATTCCCGTTTTTTTTGGCTGCCAGCGAAAGCAGGAAGGCCGCTTCTGGAAAAATATCTTTCAGCGGCTGGCGGAGGATGGTTTTCTGCCTGGCTGGCCAGTTGGCATCCATCGCCATGATTTGTTCCAACATTTCGGCCCCAAGTTTCTGTGTAAAATCCCGGTCTGGCTGCCGTAAAGCCTTGATTAATTCGGCCACTTTCACATTCCCGCTTTCCAGTCCTTGCAGTCGCAAGAGCCATTCAGCGCGCCAGTCCTTTATTGCTGCTAATAGCCAGTTGCGCCAGTCCAGTGCGTCGGGATGGGCGAATTGCTGGATTTGCTGATTGATCCAGCCCGCCGGATCCGGGCGCGTCTGGGAATAATCATGCACTTGCAGGATGAGTGCGCGGATTTTCTCGTCCCGCCCGGCCCCATAAATTTCAATCAGGCTTTGCACCGCCCGGGAATATTCCGAGGTTCCGGCATAGTGCGCTTCCAATTGTTCATCGAGCGTTTCGTTGGCCAGTTGGCGTGCTTCGCCCTGATCGAGGATGGCCAATTGCGGATCGAGCGCCAGGCTGGGCTCATGAAAATTCTCCTGGATGAGTCGGAGGCAGAAACTGTGGAGGGTGCCGATGTGCGCCAGGTCAAATAGCGCCAGTTGACGATCCCAGTGCTCATCGCCGGGAGCCGATGCAGACTGCTTTTCGAGTTCCCGCCGGAGGCGATGGCGCAATTCAGCAGCGGCGGCTTCGGTGAAGGTGACAATGAGGAATTCGTCAAGCGACACGCGTTCCCGGGCCAGACAATCCAGACAGCGGGCCACCAGCGTCTTGGTCTTGCCAGTGCCGGCTCCCGCCATGACCAAAACGTTGCCACGCGCCTCCACCGCTTGACGTTGAGCCGGCGTTAAGGTATCAGTCGTTGCTGGGGGCAACTGTTCCATGGCAGGGATGTTAGCTCCAGATGGACGCAGATGAAACCAGGATTACCGGGAAAAATGATTGCCTATCCTCCCCAGTGCGAACGTTAAGGAACAGCCAAGCCATCGTTGAAAATACCGGCCTTCACAAGCCACAAAATTTTGCGCCAATATGGATCCACAGCGGCGTGGCCACCAATCCTGCCACACAGGTTCCCAGCACCACCAGCAGGGCTATCCGCGTGTTGCCGCCATAATGTTTTGCCAGGGCAATCGGCAACACTGCCGAAGCCATGGCCCCTTCAACCACAATAACCCGCTTGAGTTCCACCGAACAGGGCAAGTATTTGGCCAGCAACAGAAAAACACCGGGCAAAATCACCAACCGCACCAATATTGCCAGCACCACCACGCGCAGGAAGCCACCACCGCGCAACTCGGACCAATGATCCGCCACCACCGCCCCGATAATGAGCAGCGCCATGGGTATGGCGCTTTGGCCCAGCCAATGAATGCCCGTTAGCACCATCCGACCGACCGCGAGCACCAGCGGCGGCGGCGGGAAGTAATGGCCCGCTGCGTTGAGTACCAGGGCCAGCACCAAAGCCACCAGCGGAGGTCGCAGGATGTGCCGCCAGCCGCCCTGCCAACCCTGCCCGGATAAAATGGCTATGCCCACCGTCCACAGGGTCACTTCCACCCCTACATTATGCACCAGCAGCACGCCGACCGTGCCGGGATCGAAAAGCAGTATGCACAAGGGGATCGGAATATAGGAATAGTTCTGGAGTCCTGCGGTCAGCGCAAAAGTGCGCCGCTCGCCGGCAGTCTTGAGGCCGGAGAATTTTGCCGCGCCCCAGGCCACGCCCATGCCGGCCAGCGCGGTGGCCACGCCCACCAGCGGGGGATACAGCAGGTTGTCCGCACTTTGCAAAGCCGCATTGCCCAATACATTCTCAAAAATAAGCGACGGCAGCAGGAGGTTTACACAGACGCGCAGCAGGCTTTGATCGGCTCCGTCGGCAAGCCATTGCCTCCTGCGCAGACCAAAGCCCACCATCATCAGGGCAAAAACCGGCAAAACCGCGCCGAACACCGTGCTCAGCGTGTTCATGGCGGCAGGCGCAAGACTGCTCCGCTAGACACTGCTCTACTTTTTGGCAACCGGGCCGAGCGGCAAAACCGTTTTGCCATAAATTTCATTCAAAACCTGCGCCAGTCCGGCGTAAATGGCGGAACCTCCGCAAAAGATGCCTTCATAGCCGGCCAGATGGAGCAGATTGGCATTGTCCTGCTTGATCCCCACCGCGAGGAGGAAAAATAAAATGGTGAGGGACAGGAAAATGACCTGCAAGGCGCGATTCAAACGGAGGGTGCCCAGAAACATCACGGCCGTGAACCCGCCCCAGACCGCCAGATAGGCGGAGCGCGCCACTGCGTCACTCGCCGTGGCACAGCCGAATTTGGGCAGCACAAGCATGGCGACAAACGACAGCCAGAAAAATCCGTAGGAGATGAAAGCTGTGGTGCCAAAGGTGTTGTTTTTCTTCCATTCCATGATGCCGGCGATGATTTGCGCCGTGCCGCCATAGCACAACCCCATGGCGAGGATCATGCTATTGAGTTCGTAAAATCCGGCATTATGCAGGTTGAGCAGCACCGTGGTCATGCCAAATGCCAGCAGGCCGAGAGGTGCCGGATTGGCCGTGGTATCCTGAATCTGCGTCGTATGTTGTGAGGACATAATTCTATTTTATATTTTTCGGTTAAATGGGAATGACTACGCGGATTAAATCAAAAAAAAAGCGGACGGCAATCAGGAAAATTGCCACCGCTTGAAAAAAACCGCCGCCCGAATTATTTCGCCGAGTAGTCCGGATATACCGGTTTAAACATCTGCGCACTGAGGAATGCCGCCAGATCGTCCGGGCGGGGCTCATTCGTGAGGTTCTTGGCATACACTTCTTCCGCCACTGCCATGGCGATGGCATGGGAAACTTCGTGGATGCGGTTCAGCGATGGATAAACCCGTCCTTCCGCCAATTCCTCGTCGCGAATGAGCGAGGCGAGCGTGCGCGCCGCCTGAATGAACATGGAGTCTGTCACGCGTCGCGCGCCGGTGCTGACCACGCCCAATCCAACGCCGGGGAAAATATACGCGTTATTCCCCTGCCCTGGGACCAGTTTTTTACCGTTGATCGTCATGGTTGGAAATGGACTACCGCTTGCAAAAATCGCCCGTCCGCCGGTCAGCGTATAAGCTTCCTCGGCGGTGCATTCCGCCTTGGAGGTCGGATTCGACAGCGCAAAAATAACTGGATGCTGGTTGTATTCGCCCATCGCTTGGATGATTTCCGCTGTGAATGTCTTCGGTTGGCCGGAAACGCCAATCAGCATCGTTGGTTTGATGGCTTTTACTGCGGTCGTCAGGTCCGCACACGGCGCATGGTCGTGGGCAAAATGCAATTTGTGTTCCGTCAGCGCTTCCCGGCCTTTGACGATGAGTCCCTTGGAATCCACAAACCAGCAGCGCTTGCGCGCCTCGGCAACGGGCAACCCTTCTTCCAGCAGGCAGGCCACTATATTTTCGGCTATGCCAATGCCCGCCTCCCCCGCGCCCAGAAATAAGACGCGCTGGTCCGCCATCCGCTGCCCGGAAATCCGCAAGGCCGATAAAATACCGGCCAGCGCCACCGAACCGGTGCCCTGGATGTCGTCATTAAAAGTGCAAGCCTGATCCCGATAGCGCTCCAACAGACGAAAGGCGTTACTGTTACCAAAATCCTCGAATTGGACCAGCACGCCGGGGAAAACCTTTTGTACCGCGACCATGAATTCCTCGATGATCGCGTCATAATCATCTCCCCGCAAACGCTTCTGGCGCAGCCCGATATAAAGCCGGTCTTTCAGGAAGGTTTCGTTATTTGTTCCCACGTCAATCGTAATCGGCAGGCATTGCGCGGGATGGATCCCGGCGCAGGCGGTATAGAGCGAAAGCTTGCCCACCGGAATGCCCATCCCCGATGCTCCCAGGTCGCCCAGCCCGAGAATGCGTTCACCATCGGTCACCACGATGACCTTCACGTCCCGCGTCGGCCAGTTTTCCAGCACTTTTTGAATGTCACCGCGATCATTTTGCGAAACATACAAGCCACGTGAACGCCGGAAAATGTGACCATATTCCTGACACGCTTTGCCGACGGTGGGCGTATAAATGATCGGCATCATTTCTTCGAGGTGATCCATAACCACCCGGTAAAAAAGCGTTTCGTTGCGGTCCTGCAAACCGACCAGTTGGATATAGCGTTCGAGGTCGCTGGATTTGCTGCGAAAATTGGCCAGCACACGCTGCACCTGCTCATCCATAGACTGGACATGCGGCGGCAGCAACCCGCGCAAACCGAGCGTTTCGCGCTCCGCCTCGGTAAAGGCAGTGCCTTTGTTGAAAATGGGATTATGCAGCCAATCCATGCCTTTTGCCGGCAAGGTGCGGCTGGCAAGACGATCAGAGGAACATTTGATTGTTTTCATTTGCTTAAATATGTAGTCATATACATAACAATATCTACACCTGATTACTGGACCTTTATTGGCAAAACCCACGCATTTTTGGTCATCAAAGCAGCATGCCGACATCACCTTCGCCATCCAGCATCAAGCCACCACGCCGGCCAATTCGGAATCATCGAAATTACCGGCGCTGCTTGCGGAAAGCGCAGGTTATAGTCCCATCCTGCTGTATCGCCGATTTCTCAATCAGCCTGACCGGCATTGCAGTTTGCCGTCGATTTACGAAGCCCCGAGCAAGCAGCGCATGCCACCCGACTGAAATATTTTGCTTACCTCGACCTGAGTGGGTTCCCGATAGACTGATTGCAAAATTTAAAATAGGAATTTGGCCATATATGGTCGTTTCCATTTGAAGCATCACGAAATCTCGTGGTGGCGTAACTGACCAAATCGGTTATGATTTTCTTCAACTCAAACCCGTTCGCAGTGGCTTGGCGAGTGCTCTGCATCCAAGCTGACGTTTTGAACTGGCACCGCCAATTGTCTGTAATTGCTTTACCTAAAATTTTATGTTAACCGCCATTTGAAATAAAACCATGCACCGCCATTCGATGAAAACCACATGAATATTGTTAATTATATCATCCTGTTAACATTACTTCATTTTTTTGGGCTTACCGCCATTTGCAAATCAAATGCACTGCCCAACCTCATCATTATTCTAACGGAAGACCAGGGTTATCACGATGTTGGTTTCAATGGCAGCCAGGACATCTCAACCCCGAACTTGGATTCCATCGCCAGCAACGGCGTCCGTTTCACGAGCGGTTACGTGGCGTCGCCGCTTAGTTCCCCCAGCCGAGCAGGATTGCTGACGGGACGTTATCCGGCCCGCTTCGGCTACGAACACGATACGCCATGGCAGCCAAACAATCCACTGTCCGGCCTGCCGCTGACCGAATCCACTTTGGCCGATACTTTGGGCAAGGTCGGATATGCCAGCGGCATGATTGGCAAATGGCATCTGGGTGCCAGCCCGGTCATGCATCCGCTCCAGCGGGGATTTAGCGAATTCTTCGGTTTTCTAGGCGCAGGACATCCGTATTTCCCGGAAGAGGTTACGATTGACGAAACCCGCAAGGTGAAAACGGAATATGATAGCTGGCTCCTTGAGATCATGCGCAACTACGACCTCGTAAAGACCACAAACTACCTCACCGATGCATTATCTGATGCAGCGGTGGATTTCGTCGTGAGACACAAAAAGCAGCCATTCTTTCTTCTATTGGCTTACAATGCCCCGCACGCTCCGCTTGAGGCGACAGAAAAGTATTTAAGCCGCTTTCCCAAAATACTGGGCCATAATCGACGAGCTTATGCAGCGATGATGAGTTCCGTGGATGATGGGGTCGGGAACTTGCTGGCAGAATTGGGGAAGGATGGTCTGGTCGAGCAAACCTTGCTGGTGTATCTCTCCGCCAGCGGTGGGTCACTAGATGCGAACTCCTCAGACAATTATCCCTTGCGGGGATCCAAAAATTATCCATGGGAAGGTGGCTGGCGCGTGCCGTTTGCGATGCAATGGCCGGGTCACCTGCCCAAGGGAATCGTTTACCACCAACCGGTTTTGTCACTCGATATTTATGCTACAATCACCGCCGTGGCAAATGCACCGGTTGCTCCGGAAGTCCTGCTCGATGGCGTGAACCTGGTACCCTATCTTACCGGGCAAAAAACGGGTACGCCCCATGACACCATTTATTTGCGCATGCCCGACCAAACGGCTTTAGCAGTTCGGAGTGGCGGATACAAACTCGTAGTTTCCACCACCGGGCAGACCGCTGAACTATACGATCTCAAGCACGATATCGCTGAGCTTAAAAATCTCGCCGATGCCAAACCCGAGGTAATGAAGGAACTTCAAAAAAAAGGTGCTGCCTGGAGTCAACAAATGATGTCTTCCATCTTTCATGGAACCATCGAACGTAATGATCCTCAACCAATCGACACTGACAGCGGAAGATTAAAAACCGGACGGTAAGCCTTCCAAAAACAATCGAATGAGATTCAATAGACCTTTGACCGTCGCAATTTGCCTGGGATTGCTTTTTACCACGGCTCGCCCGATATTGGCATCTCCTGCTAACCTGAAACCAAATATAATCCTCATTATTGCAGACGATCTAGGCTACCGTGATCCAGGCTGTTACGGAGCAACGAAAATCAGGACGCCCAATATTGACCGGTTAGCATCGGAGGGCGTACGTTTCACCCAAGGATACGCGCCGTCTTCAACCTGCACCCCATCGCGTTTTTCCCTGATGACTGGTGAATACGCCTGGCGGCAGAAAGGTCGCAAAAATAGCATCCTTGATGGCGACGCGCCATTATGCATCGCAACCGGCCGACTCACCTTGCCGGCGATGCTGCACCAGGCGGGTTACTGGACAGGAATCGTTGGCAAATGGCACCTAGGACTGGGTGACGGCCAAACGCCGGTCAATTTCAACGGGGAAATCAAACCCGGTCCCATCGAAGCGGGCTTTGATTATTGCTACATCATACCGGCCACGGTTGATCGCGTGCCGAATGTCTGGATTGAAAACCACAAGGTGGTCGGCCTTGACGCGGGCGATCCCATCACCGTGAGCTATGTTACCAACATCAGCAACGATCCCACCGGCTGGGAACATCCCGAATTATTAAAGCAAAAGGCCGACAAACAGCATTCTGGCACGATTATTAATGGCATCAGCCGGATTGGTTACATGAAGGGCGGTAACTCGGCGCGATTCAAAGATGAAGAACTGGCAACCAAACTCATAAACCAGTCCATCGAATTCATTGAGCGGCACAAGGATGCGCCCTTCTTTCTGGAAGCGGCTTTATTTGAACCGCATGTACCGCGTGTCGCGGAGAAATCTTTCGTCGGGGTCAGTGCGTGCGGCATCCGCGGTGATGTCATTGAGCAAATTGACTGGGAAACGGGAGAAATTTTGAAAACGCTTAAACGGCTGCAGCTAGAGACCAATACGCTCGTCATTTTATCCAGCGACAATGGCGCGATATTATTCGACGGCTACTATGATCATTCATTCGAGGATTTGAACGGACATAAGCCGACCGGCGGTTTGCGCGGCTGGAAATATCTCGTTTTTGAAGGCGGATGCCGTGTGCCATTGATCGCGCGGTGGCCAGAACACATCAAACCGCGCGTCACCAGCCAGATGTTTAATCTCGTGGACTGCCTCGCGACTTTTGCCGGCATCACCGGACAAAAAATTTCCAAGGAAAGTGCCCCCGATAGCCTGGATTTGTCAGCAGTGCTGCTCGGAACGACCACCAACCAGTTGCGCGAGAACACCGTGCTGCATGGCATTTCCGACACGATGGCACTGCGGTCAGGTGATTGGAAATTCATTCCCGCCAATACCAACACCAAAGCCGGCGGAATGGGCCAGGGCGCGAATGCCGCGGACTCGCGCTTCGCCGCCAACCATATTACCAAGCCGATGCTATTCAATCTTGCCAGCGACCCGGGCGAGAAAACCAACCTGCTGGCGAAATACCCGCAAAAAGCAGCGGAATTGCAGACTCGGCTGACCGGCATCAAAAACGCAAACCTCCCATGAGCAACCATAATTCACCTCGTCATATTCAAAAAACCACCTGCAAAATCCTGGCGGCGTTCGGCTTGCTGTGGCACAGCTCCACGGGATTCTGCGCTCGCCAACTCACCAATGACCTCGGCATCGTGCAGCAGGATGATACGACGATGCAGTGGTTCATGGATGCGAAGTTTGGCATGTTCATTCACTGGGGACTCTACGCCGTGCCCGCAAAAGGCGAGTGGTTCATGGAAAATCACCACATGCCCCCGGAGGAATACCGCAAGTTCGCCGCCGATCAAGGCGACGGCATCTACTTTGATGCAAAAGATTTTGACCCAGCCGCCTGGACCAAAATAGCCAAGAATTCGGGGATCAAATACATGTGCCTGACTGCGCGGCATCACGACGGGTTTGCACTGTTTGATAGCCGTCACCCGAGCGCGTTCACCAGCCTCCAGACCATTCACCGCGACCTTTATGCCGAATACACCAAGGCTTGTCGCGAAGCCGGCCTGAAAGTGGGGCTGTATTATTCGCCGATCAACTGGCGCTATCCCGGTTATTACGATGTGCGAGGCACCAATTGCGCGACCAACACCTGGCATTATCAAACTGACCCGGCGCACAAGGAAAATGCACGCCTCATGAAAGAGGAAGTTTATGAACAGGTGCGCACGCTTTTCAAAAACTACGGGCCGTTTGATTACGTTTTTTGGGACGGCGGCTGGCTGGCCCAGCAGGGAACGGACCGCGCAGCGATGTTTTTTTGGGAACCGGGCAAATATCGCGACCCGCACAATCCCTGGCCTGTGGCTGATGCTTACAGCGATTTCGACGATTCCGGCAAGGCCCTCGGCTTGATGGGCATCGCACGCAAATATTCTCCCCATGTCATTGTCAACCGCCGCTGTGGCTGGATTGGCGATATTGCGGACGAGGAAGGTTCCAAGCCAGTCACCGGCCCGGTTCGGCCTTTTTACTGGGAAAAATGCCTCAACCTTAATAAATCCTCCTGGGGCTACAATGGTCATCAGAATCTGATGACTTATGACGAAATCATCCGCTTCCTGGTGGAGGTAGTAGTGCGCAATGGCAACCTGCTTTTGAATTTCGGGCCTGACCGGCATGGGGTAATTCCCGCCAGCCACGCAGCTTTGACCAAGCGCGTCGGGAACTGGCTTGCCGCGGCCGGTGACAGCATTTACGGCTCACGTGGCGGTCCTTGGAATCCAGTGGACGGCCAATACGGTTTTACCTATAAACCAGGGAAATATTTTGTTCATCTGCTGCCCGGCTACCAAGGCACAGAGTTCACCACGCCGGTCATTCCGGAAAAGGCCACGGGCTGCCGCGATTTATTTACGGGCAAGAAATTAAAATACACCGTCGCCAAGGATGGATCGTTGCACATCACTGGCCTAAATCGCAACGCACATCCGGCGGACACAGTGATCATGATTCAGGTGAAAGCTATGAATAAAAAATGAAAATCATTCACACACTCCTTGTAACGCTGCTGAGCTGCGCGACGATACTGGCGACGGACCGGCCCAATATCATTTTCATCCTCTCCGATGATGTGGGTCAGGGAGACATCGGCTGTTACGGTCAAAAGCTGATCAAAACGCCGAACCTCGATCGCATGGCGACTGAAGGCACGCGCTACACGCAGGCTTATTGCGGCACGAGCATTTGCGCACCGTCACGGACGTCGTTGATGACGGGGCTGCACGTCGGACATTCTCCAGTGCGCGGAAATTATGAAATCAAGGCCGTATCAGCTTTCGGCGTGGGCCAGCTTCCGTTGCCTGAATCCACGGTGACCGTGGCGCAGATTCTCAAGTCCGCCGGCTACGCCACCACCTGTACGGGCAAGTGGGGCATGGGGCAATTCGACACCACCGGCAGTCCGCTGAAGAAAGGATTCGATCATTTCTTTGGCTACAATGGACAGGTGCAAGCCCACGAGTATTTTCCGCCTGAGCTTTACCTCAATGATCAACGCATTGAGTTGCCGGAAAACAAAGGCGGCGCGAAGAAGACTTATGCGCCGGACCTGATTCTCAAGGACACGCTCGATTGGGTGCGCGCCCACAAGGACGGCCCATTTTTTCTCTACGACGCCACCACGCTGCCACACGGCAATTTTGAGATCAACGACCTTGGCGAATATGCCAACCGCGAGGGTTGGACGAAGCAGCAAAGAACTTACGCGGCCATGGTCGCTCGGCTCGACCACGATGTGGGCGAACTGTTCGCGCTGCTGAAGGAACTCAAGATTGACACGAACACGCTGGTGATTTTCGCCGGCGATAACGGCTCATCCTTCGAACCCAACACGCCGGTGGGAAAACTGTTCGACCAAACGATGGGCGGCAAACTGCGCGGTTTCAAAAGCACGATGTATGAGGGCGGACTGCGCCAGGCCGGAATCGCCCGCTGGCCCGGCGTCATTCCCGCCGGTCGTGTGAGTGACGAACCGTGGGCGTTCTGGGATTTTCTGCCGACCGCCGCCGAACTGGCGGATGCCCAGATTCCTGCAAGCTGCAAGCTCGACGGTCTCTCGCTAGTTTGCTTTCTGAAAGGCGGGCCAGCACCGAAGCGCGACTATTTCTATTGGGAATTGCACGCGGGCCAACCTTTGAGAGCGATGCAGGCGATCCGCTTTGGGGATTGGAAGGCTGTGAAGAATGGCCCCAATGCGCCGATTGAGCTATACAACCTTTGTCAAGACTCCGGAGAAAAAACCGATGTTGCCGCCAGTATTCCAGACTTGGCTGAGAAAGCTGGAAACCTGATGCGGCAAGCGCACGTGGACGATCCCAACTGGCCGATGCACCATCCGTCAAAGCCGAAGCAACCTTAGAGTCTGTTTTAAAAATCAAAAACTGGCTGGTTTTCTGGGGAATTTGATTGGATTGGCTGACCAAAAGCGCATGAAATTGCAATAAGTTGTTGACAATGGTGTTGGCTTAGTGCGGCTATTTTTAAGCGGAAGCTTC
>CAISVF010000189.1 GCA_903888765.1 uncultured Verrucomicrobia subdivision 3 bacterium
TCACGTCCAATCGTGGTGGCGGGTGGGGGAGCGGCGGGGGTTTTTGCGGCCATCACGGCGGCGGAGACGGGGGCCCACGTGACCATTTTGGAAAAAACGGCGCGGGTGCTGGAAAAAGTCCGCATTTCTGGAGGGGGGCGCTGCAACGTCACTCACGCCTGTTTCGAGCCACGCGAATTCGCCAGTCGCTATCCCCGTGGGGGACGGGCCCTGCTTTCCCCGTTCCAGAAGTTTTCCGCCGCCGATACGGTGGCATGGTTTGCCGCGCGAGGAGTGAAATTGAAAACCGAAGCCGACGGCCGGATGTTTCCCGTTACCGATTCGTCCCAGACCATCGTGGATTGTCTGACGGCGGCGGCGACTCGGGCGGGTGTCCAATTCCGCCTCAACTGCCCCGTTGAAGCTGTTAGCCGGAGAACGGATGGACGGTTTGAGCTGCGGTTGGGCGGAACCGGCGACAGCTTGAGCCGGTCGGTCGGTCAGTTCGCTTCGTCAGCGAGTTCTGCGTCATCCGGTGAAAATTTAATTTGCGACCGGTTATTGCTTGCCACCGGCGGTTGTCGGGCGGCGGCAGCCGGGGCGCTGGCGGTATCATTGGGACACTCAATGATTCCTCCCGTGCCATCCTTGTTTACCTTCCAGATCGGCTCACCTTGGATGCTTTCGTTGGCGGGGGTGGCGGCGGATGCGGAAGTTTTTTTACCGGCGGCCAAATTGCGCGAGCGCGGGCCGCTCCTGATTACTCACTGGGGCCTGAGCGGTCCGGCGATTTTGAAAATTTCCGCCTGGGGCGCCCGCGCGCTGCACGATTTGAACTATCAGTTCGCGCTGCGGGTCAATTGGCTTCCCTCCCTTTCTCCGGAACAGATTCTTTTCGAATTCCAGGCCCGGCGTGAGTCGTCGGGTGCAAAATTGCTGGTCAATGTGCCGGTTTTTCCGCTCACCATCCGGCTCTGGGAGCAACTTGTTTTGGCGGCGGGCATCGCTCGGGAGGTGCGTTGGGCGACGCTCACAAAAGCCCAAGCCCAGGCGCTGGTTGGACAATTAACCCGCACGGAATTTCAGGTGACCGGGAAAAGTTTGAACCGGGACGAATTCGTGACTTGTGGGGGTATCTCCCTTGATGAGGTGAATTTCAAGACCTTGGAAAGTAAAATTTGCCCCGGACTTTTCTTTGCCGGGGAGTTGCTGGACCTGGACGGTGTGACGGGTGGTTTCAATTTTCAAGCCGCCTGGACCACCGGATTTGTCGCCGGCCACGCGCTGGCGGCTTGAATATTAATCCCGGATCCCGCTATTTTATCGCTGTGGGCCGGACTTACATTTTTGAGTGTCCGCAATGCCAATACCGCGCTCAGGTTTCCGGCGGTGCGGATGGCGGCATCCATTGTGACGTGCAAACGGTGATCTGCCGCGATTGCCGGCAGTTGTTTGATGTGGTGCTCCGCGTTCATCGCCGCGCGGGCAGCCCGGAAGTCTCCGCCAGATTTCCCGGATTTTCCCGCCCTGAAATCCCGCCGGTGGTTTTGGGAGAAAGCTCAATAAATCCTTCGCCCCAACCCTTTCCGGCTCTGGAGTGGCAGGCAGAGCCACTGGCTTGTCCCGCCGAGCCAAAGCATTTTGTCGAGCCGTGGAATGATCCGGGCCGGTGTCCGCGCTGTGGTAATTTTCTCGAAAAAAACGGCCTGCCCTTTCGACTTTGGGACTGAACTGGCTCGCCTGGTCCGGTTGGAAAATGTAAACTGGGCTTTTCGCGCCGCCGTCTTGTGGTATGCTTCGGTCCACATAAACCATTGAAATCGCTCATCCAGACCCGTGACACGCGTTCCGTCCGCGTCTTTCTTATCGGCGTGGAACTCAAAGACCGCACCACCACCGATGTTCGTGAATCGCTCGCCGAACTTGAGGAGCTCGCCCAGACTGCGGGTGCTCAAATCATCGGCACCGGGGTGCAAAAACTGGCCACTCCGGTGGCCGCCACCTACATCGGCCACGGGAAAGCCGAAGAATTCAGCCGACAATGTCAGGACGGTGTCGTGGACACCGTTATTTTTGACGATGAACTTTCGCCGGCGCAGACGCGCAACCTGGAAAAAATCTTCGGGTGCAAAATCATGGATCGCACGGCATTGATCCTGGAAATCTTTGGCCAGCGCGCCCGGACGCGCGAAGGCAAATTGCAGATTGAGCACGCGCAACTCAAGTATCTCCTGCCCCGCCTGACACGTTACTGGTCGCATTTGTCTCGCCAGCGCGGTTCCACCGGATCCATTGGCGGAGAAGGGGAATCCCAGCTCGAAGCCGACCGCCGGAAAATCCAGGAGCGGCTGGATAAAATTACCAGCGAACTGGAGGTGGTCCGTCGCCAGCGGGAAACCCAGCGGGCCGGGCGCCAGCGCAGTAATTGGCCGCTGGCCTCCATCGTTGGTTATACCAATGCCGGCAAGTCCACCCTCCTGAACCGGCTCACTGGGGCGGCGGTGTTGGCGGAGGATAAATTATTCGCCACCCTTGACCCGACGACGCGCCGGCTGCGGCTGCCCACCAATCAGAATGTTCTGCTGACGGACACGGTGGGTTTTATTAAAAAGCTGCCGCATGGACTGGTCGAGGCCTTCAAAGCCACGCTGGAGGAGGTGGTGCAAGCCGACTTGCTGGTGCATGTCGTGGACATTAGCCATCCGCTCGCCGGGGAGCAGATCGAAGCCGTAAACCTGGTGCTGATGGAGATTGGCGCGGCGGAAAAACCGGTGCTCATGGTTTTTAACAAAATGGACCGGCTGACTGCCGGCGTATCGCCGGTTTTGCGGGAAAAGTATCCGCACGCCGTTGGCATTTCGGCGAGGACGGGCGAGGGGATTACTCCGCTGCTGGCAGAAATCGGAACCCAGCTCCGGCCGATTCGCGAATTTCTGGATTTGCGCGTTCCTTTGGCAGAAGCGGCGGTGATTGCCAGGCTGCATGCGGTGGGTCAGGTGGTGACGAGTCGCTATGGCGGAAAAAACGCCCGGTTTCAAGTGCGTATCCCGCCCCATCTGCACGAGGAGTTTGCGGCGTTTGTGGTGTCCGAAAAATAATGCGGCCTGGTAAAACGCGGCGCTAACAAATTGGAATGACCTTTTCCTTTTCCAGCGTCTATTGCATGGCATTTATGCCGGGGCGGGGTGGTGGGACAAAAAAAGTATTATAAAAACACAACTGTGGCTTGCTTCGCTCCCAACATCGGCGTTAAAGTTTTTCAGTAAATTTAACAAAGGCTTTTTATATGTCACAAACGGGTCGCCAATCTCTCAACGTCAGTAAAGTGCTTTGCGTGATTATGGGAGGAGGTCAGGGCTCGCGCCTGTTTCCCCTCACGAAGGATCGCGCCAAACCGGCGGTGCCGCTGGCGGGCAAGTATCGCATCGTGGATATTCCGATTTCCAACTGCATCAATTCCCGCTTCCGCCGGATCTATATTTTGACGCAATTCAATTCCACCTCCCTGCACAGCCACATCTCGCGCACTTACAAATTCGACCAATTCACGGCGGGATTTGTGGAGATTCTGGCGGCGCAGCAAACGTTCAATAACACCTCCTGGTACGAAGGGACGGCGGACGCGGTGCGCAAAAATCTCGTTCACTTCATGAACCA
>CAISVF010000190.1 GCA_903888765.1 uncultured Verrucomicrobia subdivision 3 bacterium
CCCAGCGCCGCCGGCGCCGGGAAGAAAACCAAAAGCAGAAAACCGGCACCGCAAAAACGAACAACCAAAACATAACAATGCCCGCCGACCTTGTAGCGTAATTAAATCGCGCTTGAGGTCATTGATTCAAAAACGCGCCGACAAGCTGAGCTTCCGGTGTGTTTCCATTATTTAGTTGCTTGTTGATTAATAGCATAACGCGTTTATTTTCCTTTGTTTTTCTGGAATGTGTTAGTGACAAAAACTGACAAAAACCGACTTTTGCTTGGGTCTTTTTGTGCGGCGGCGCTCGATTGGAAATCGTTAGTAACCAAATGCGAACACGGTGGAATGCCATTAGTGGAAATAAAAAACGCCGTCCCCTTGGTGTGGAGACGGCGCGCGCGGGATTGTGCTTCGGTCAGAACGTCACAAGCTTGGCCTGCTCTTTTTTATGATCATTCAGTAGGTGTGAATAAGTCTTGGCGAGCAACACCCCATTGTCCCGATGGCCCAGCCATGACGCTACGGTGTGAATATCCACTTTCGCCATTAAAGCCTTGCTGGCAAAATAATGCCGGCACAAGTGACAGGTGAAATCCTTCACGCCGGCCCGCACTCTGAGCTCGCGGATGGTCTTATTAAAACTCATGGCGTGGGGGCTGTCGTCCTCGCTCCGGCGTGGGCTGGGAAACAAAAATTCACTGTCTGGCACGCGGCGCGTTTGCATGTCCAGCAAATGAGCTTCGAGTTTGGCGTTAAAGTCCACGGATCGGGATTCCCCGTTTTTGCTCAAACCATCGGCCCCTATGTGGATTTGATTCTGGTCAAAGTCAACATCCTGCCATCGGATCCGCAAGGTTTCAGACCAGCGCCCGCCACAGTAGGCCATCAGCAGAATGAAGTCATGGACCATTTGACCAGTGCGCGGGAATTCCAGTGCGGTCTTGGCAAGGTGGTCAATCTCCTCGGTGGTCAGGCAGCGGCGCTTCGGGGCGAGTTCCTTTAGCCGGTCAAAGGCTGGCATTGTATTCAGCAGGTGATCTTTGATGGCCGATTTTAAGACATTCCGCAAAGCCGTAGTTTCGATGTTCACAGTCCTGGGCGATGCCCCATTTTTAACCCTGGCGGCCATGTGGTTATGTACCACCAGCGGCGACAATTCCCGCAAACGAAGATGGCCGAGGGTGCCGCACAAACTTTTCAGCATGGCCTTTTCCAGAGCGATGGTGTCCGGCCGCTTGACGCTGCCAAGGCTTTCCAGCCGTTCGATGTAAGTTGCCGAGTATTCAGCCAGTGTCGTGGTGCGCTTGGCGGCGACCTTTAGCGCGTCGTCCTCCCGCTGGCCCTTCATCTTGTTCATGCCGGCGACGGCCTGCGGTATGGTGGTGACCGGCACACCGTCTTTGTCTTCCAGCCGGACACGGCGCACGACCGGCAGGCCGGTGGTCGGGTGCGGCATGGTCATTTGAGCGTAAAACGTGCCGTTGCGCTCCCAAAGTCCTCGAACTCGCTGCTTGCGTTGGTCGAATACCTTCGCGTAAGCTGTGCTCGCATGTTGACGAGTCACAACTTTGCCGATGCTGCTTCCTGTGTTGCCGCTTTGTGTTTCATTGCTTTTCATACTGAAACACTAGCACAATCGGTAGCACAAAGTCAAATTTCTGACACTAGGCCGTCAGCAAATGCCTGTAAACATTGGTTCGGAGCGTAGCTCAGCCCGGTAGAGCACTTGCTTTGGGAGCAAGACGTCGCAGGTTCGAATCCTGTCGCTCCGACCATCTTTTATTGGGGTTTTTGGGCTATGTGTTGATTACCTGACACAATGGAGGAATGAACGTCATTGATGCAAGTTTTGTTAATCCCGCCTTCGATGCCTTGGGCTGCCTACGGATTTATCCCCCTCCCTTGCACTGACTCCTACCACAACCTCTTTGCCGGCTACCGTTTCGACGGATGCGCCGGCTCCGGAGGCGGGTGATGTTGAAGCTTCCAATTCTGATAAAAAACAAAGTGGTTGGTGGAACAAGATTCTTACGGCGTCTGAATTTATCTTACCGCGGATAAAACGGACAAATGGGAGATTCCCTATTTCACGACTTCCTACTGGATGAATGGCAATTGGGTTCGCCAAGATGCTTCCGTCCTTCAAGCAGGCGAAGAAATTCGCAAAGCCCAAAGCGGGCGAACTGGACCGGGCAATCATGGCGCGGCGAAATTAACGAATGAGGATAGCGCGGCTTACGCCCGGGCAATTGCCTTGCTGAAACCGCCGGCACGGCGCTGGAGTTCGCAGCGGCGGAATACGCGGCGGAGATATGGGCAAGACGGACGGTCTTGGGGCCGGTCAATTGTGGTTGCGCGCCCAGAGGGCGTTAGGATCTGTGCTGGTGAGATA
>CAISVF010000191.1 GCA_903888765.1 uncultured Verrucomicrobia subdivision 3 bacterium
AGGATCCCCAAAAAGTCGTCCCGGTGACCGAAACCGTAAGCGGCCTCGGCAACCGCTTTACCCGCACTTACCCGCCCTGCTCCATCACCATTTTGGAATTAAATGTCCGGTAAAATCGTTAAGCTCATCCACCGGCTTGCCCGTAACGGCAGGCCAAATTTCTTTGCGCCCGAGTGCCAATTAAACCCAAAACAGCCGTCACTTTTTCCGAACGGTTTGGCCCTGCAATTGGAAGCCCGTAGGGCTGGAATATCTGTAGTTCCGCCCCCCAAAAAAATCCGCCAGCTCCGTCGGAGCGACATCATCCATCAGTCAGATCAATTATACCTCACCAGCGCCGTTTGCCTTCCGGTGCAGGTTTCCGGCCAAACCGCCCCCACTCCGTAACAGTTTACGCCTCGGCAAGTTTCATGAACCGGTTCGCAATGGCCAGGGCCGGATCCACCGGCACCTCGGCGCGGTGAACGTCCTTCGGAATGCTGATCGTTGGGACAGAGCGCAGTTTTTTTCCGTTGAACTGGGGTAGCCATTTGGCCTCAGCCACCAGCATTTCCGCCACCATCTCCCGGATCTCGCGGAGGGTTAGCACGGCCGCCGTCAGCGGGTCCATGGCCACGGCGTTCATCACCAGCTCGGGATCGCCAGTGCAACTCGCCTCCACCACCAGCCCCTGCACCTGCACATTGCTCATATTGAGCGCGGCGCACTGGCTAGGCAGGTTGCCCACCACCGTCGCATTCAGGCCGTTGCGATCCACATAGATCGGCACCTCCACGCAGCAGCCTGGCGGTAAATTGGTGATGTAGCCGTCGTTGCGAAGGTTGCCGTTCAGGCGGAATACCTTGCCCGTCTCCCGCGCCTCGAGAATGTGCGAGCAATACTCCGCGCTGCGCGGTCTCAAGGCGGTGGATTCCAGTGCGAGCGGATCGCTCTTTGAAAATTTCTCGGCCAGCATCGCGCAATATTTGTAATAGGCGCCCGTCTCGCCTCCAAACGCCGGTTCATCGCAATAGCGGTCCCGCGCCATTTGGTTTTTGCGGAAATACGGCAGGTATTCCGAGAGATGCCCCGTGCTCTCGGTCATGAAATATCCGAAATGCCGCATTACCTCGGCGCGAACTTTCTCGTTCACGTAATAGCCCGGTTTCTCCAGGTTTTCTTTCAGCACCGGATACAGGTCCCTGCCCCGGTGCTCCAGTTTCAGAAACCAGGCCATGTGGTTGATGCCGGCCGCCAGAAAATCAATCTCCTCTTTGGGCTGGCCGGTGTAGCTGGCAATGAGATCCATCGTAGTCTGCACGCCGTGGCAGAGCCCCACAAACTGCAAACCGGGCACCCGCCCCAAAGCCCAGCAGCACATCGCCATCGGGTTGGCATAATTGAGCAGCAGCGCCTGCGGGCACAGCTCGCGCATGTCGTTGGCAATCTCCAGCAGCGCCGGAATGTGCCGCAAAGCCCGGAAAACGCCGCCCGGCCCCAGCGTGTCGCCAATGCATTGATCCACCCCGTATTTCAGGGGTATTTCGTAGTCCTGCCGGAACTCTTCCACGCCGCCGCTTTGGATCATCACCACCACGTAATCCGCTCCCTTTAAAGCTGCGCGCCGGTCTGTGGTGGAAACCACCGTAGCCTGCACGCCGTTGTCCGTGATCATGCGCTGCACAAACGCATGCATCTTGTCGAGCCGCGTGCGCGTAAGCGCCATCAACCGATGCTCACTTCCGGCCAGCGCCGGCGTGGCCAGCAGGTCCGCCATCAAGGTTTTGCTGAACACCAGGCTGCCCGCCCCGATCATTGCAATTTTTGCCATATTTATTAAGTGATGATAATTTGCCGTGGAAAAACCGCGTCGCCAAAGACCAGCACCCGCCCCCACCATCCAACCGGGCTCCGCCGCCATGGACTGCCTGCCCACTGCCAGCGACAGCATCCAACCGGCTGCCCAAAAGTGCCGTCAAAACGCCCGAATCCAAGTGATTCACGACCGGGTGTTTTATTTGGTTTCAATGGTTCGGTTATATGCCTTTTACGCCGGCTTGTCTAGCGGGACTTGGTTGAAAAATGACACAACTACGCCTCCGACAAAACCCACTCCCATGCTCCCGCAGGCGAACGTCCGCGTTAATGCCTCTGCCATCGTCGCCATTGACGCAGTATGATCCAAATCTATCGTCTGGGTTTACGCTTGCACCCGTAGGATGTCCACAAAAAATAAAACTGACTGAGACCGGGCAGCACCGCAAAACTCCACGAGGTCATAGACTACGGTTTCCGGAGTTAATCATCAGCGAGGGAAGCGGCCGCGGAAAGCCGCTCTGCCCGAGCTGGTGAATAACTCCGCCGCCGGCCATACTTTGGACGGCCCGTTTCCGGCCCCACCAGTGACACGGCCTTTATGGACCAGCCCCACGAGGGTCAGCCGCAGATCGCCGACACTGGGGGTGGCCGACGCGCTGAAGGCTGAGAGAACTTCGCCCCCTTAGGGCTCCTGTATCAGTTCGCCTGGGTCGCGTCGTCCGGAGCCGGTGCGTGCCGCTCGTATCATGAATATTGACTGGACACAACAGGCTTGTTTTGCCGCCCTGGATTGGGCTGCGGATCATCACGACGTCATCGTTCTGGACCGCCACGGTGCGGTGCAGATCGAGTTTCGGTTCGCCCACACCGCAGCAGGTTGGGCGGAGTTCACCCAGAAAATGCAACCCTTCACCGGGGCGCCGATCACCCTGGAAACCTCCAGCGGGCCCGCAGGGGATCAACTGCTCCAGCGAGGTTGGGCGGTATATCTGATCGCGCCAACGGCAGCCGCCCGCTACCGCGAACGCAAAGCGCCCAGCGGGACCAAGAGTGACCGGCATGATGTTTGGTCGATGGCCGACGCCTTGCGCACCGATGGCCATGCCTGGCGGCCGCTCCGTCCACAAGATGAGGCCACCGCCACCCTGCGCGCACTCTGTCGCGACGAGATCGCCCTGATCGAACAACGCACCGCACTGGTCAACGCTTTGCAGGCGGCCTTGCGCGAGTATTATCCGGCGGCGCTGGCGGCCTTCGCGGACTGGACCGCACCGTACGCCTGGGCCTTGGTGTTGCAATTTCCCACCCCCGCGCAGTTGCAGGCGGCCGGCAATGTGCCACCAGCCATTCTCACGGTATTGCGTTATTGCAATTTTGCGCGGTAAAATTGTTGGCCACTATTGGTTGCTTGCGTGTCGGTAAATTGATACTGGCCGGCTGAGACTTCGTTGAAACTCCCTATCATCGTCCAGTTGCTTAACGGCATGGTCGCATTTGTGGCGGCAAGCACGCCAAAGGTTAATCCGCCCGGTTCACTCAAATTTAATTGAATCGCGCCGTTTGTCAGTCAAGTTGTATTAATCAGCTGGACTGGTGTGGTAGCATAGCTGTTCAAGCCATGATAAATGGCAATCGAAGTCGGCAAATTAAGCCCAGATGCAAACACCGAAACAGCACCGGCTGGCGTAAACTGCCCGGGGTTTGAGGCGGGGTTGGTGAGGATATGTTTGGGTGCTGTTTGGCTCCAACAATGCTATTTTAGGCCAGATGGTCATGTGACAAATTTATGACCGTGGACGTGAACCTCTGCGGAAATAAACCCACGCAATACCAGCGACCACCAAAAAAACTCCCAGTGCAGCTAAAAACTCTGCCGTCTGAATCTGCCCTTGCTGAACTGCTAACAACTCTGGCGTCGGATCCTGGTAAGGCAAAGCGTGACTACAATAGTCGGCCACCGCAAACAAAGTAACTGCGCCTCCCGCTAGCCAAATAAAATGTGGAATAAATCTCATGGCACGAATGATGCATTACATAGCTATTCGGCCGCTAATTGCAGTTTGTCACGGTTGGCACAGCATGTTTGTATTTGCTTCTTTCGGGCATGTCAACAAAGGTTTGGAGTCCAGCGGGCCCGCGCATTGGCGTTGGTGTTTGGTGTTTGGTGTTGTGGCATCCCTGATCCGGAACTATCGCTGCGCGTCACGGAGGCGAAGGCTGGTCGGCGTTTGAGACGGGTGAGATGGGCTATGCTGGAGTTCTGGTTGGTTCAACAATGCATTATCAGCATCATTGTGATTTATTTCAGCTTCAGGTTTGAGACCAAATCTAACGGCACAACCTGCCTGCTGCCGTCGGCAAGATGAATGATAATGAGCCGGTCATAAACATCCACTCGCGCATCCTGTGGAATGTTCGAGCCAGAATTGGAAGTCGCGGTGAGCGGATGCTCCCAAACTGTGCCGCTAATCGCCGTGCCGGTAGCCAGTGGCTGCGATGGCGTTGGCGAGCAACCAGCGGTCAAAAGTGAAATCGTAAGAACTGAAATATAGAACGCAATTTTCATAAAAGTGTCATGCCGTCTAACCCAGCCACCTGCGAACCGCGACATTCGCGAACCTGCGGCCGGTCGCAGGAACGGTCTGCGCCAATGGCAGGCTCCGGCGACTGGCTGACGGCTTGAACCTCATACTCAATCCTCTCGCCGAAAAAATAGCAAATCTGGAGCACCAGGCTTCAAAAAAAGTGTCCGCGAACACTGCGGGCACTCCATCAACGAACCGACCAGCTCTGACGAATGGGCAATTGCTCGCATCTTCGCTTGCTCGCCTTTCGATGCCAAAACGCGACTCTCCGATTTGAGAAACGCCTGATAGTCCCGGTCGCGCACAACGGCGAATGACTCAAACTTTTTGTCGGGCTTGGCAGCCTCGCTCGAAAAATTATATCCGCATTTGCAACGCATAAAATGTGGAGTCAGCCTAACTTTTAGCAGTGTATCCCGCAGACCACCGCGAGCAAGCGTCACTTTTCGAGGAGGTGGGCGGCGGTCTGCGGGAACCACACGAAGCGTTTCAATCTCGCCAGTTTCGCGCTCAATTCGAGCGCTGTGTCCTTTTGAACTGCGCAAAGTTTGGTTGCTGCCCGTGTCACATTCTGCGCCACCACAGCCATCGGCGCGCTAACCACCAGGACCGTGGTATTCGTCACGGACGCGGAGCATCAAACCATAGCTATCCTTTTAATCCTGTCTCCGGTACGCGCTCAATTTAGCCAGCCTGGATTGTCACCTGGGCCATGTGCCAGCCCCATTCGCTTCGTGAAAAAACATTTCCCTGCGCCGACGATGCTTTTATCCTGCTCGGCTCATGGGTCTGCTGCATAAAAAACTCCTCCGTCCCCTGCTCTTCCGGCAGGATTCCGAACGCGCCCACAATCACGCTGTGGCGGCTCTCGCCTTTGCGTCCAAGCATTCCTTCGCCGGTCTGCTGGTGGAATCGTTTTTCTCGGCACCGCCGCTGCCGGTTAAGTTGTTTGGTCTGCCATTCCCCAATCCCGTGGGGCTGGCCGCCGGCATGGACAAGTTCGCAGCCGCCGTGCCGGGCTGGGAAAAGCTGGGCTTCGGCTTTGTGGAACTTGGCGGGGTGACCTGGCAGGCGCAGCCAGGCAATCCGCCGCCTCGCATGTTCCGCGCCATCCCCGACGAGGGCGTGATCAATCGCATGGGCTTTAACAACCCCGGTGCGCCCACGCTGGCGCGCAAACTTGCCGAATGGAAAACCGCGCGCCGCTGGCCCGCCCATCCGGTGGGCATCAATCTGGGTAAATCCAAAATCACCCCTCTCGAAAATGCCGCCGAGGATTATGCCAACTCCTTTCGCGCCCTGCGCGATTATGCGGATTTTTTCGTGGTCAACGTGAGTTCGCCCAACACGCCCAACTTGCGCCAGTTACAGGATAAAGCTGCGCTGGACGAAATTTTCGCCGCGCTGCAAGCCGCCAACCAGACTCGTAAACCCATCCTCGTGAAAGTCGCGCCGGACCTTTCCTTCGCCGCGCTGGATGAAATCCTGGAACTGGTCGGCCCCCGCCAGATTGCCGGCATCGTGGCGACCAACACCACGATCGCCAGGCCAGCCACCGACAATCCAGCGCTGCAAAAGATTTATAGCGAAACCGGTGGACTCAGTGGCAAGCCTTTGCGCGCCCGCAGCACCGAGGTTGTGCGCCATCTTTATCAACAGACGCGCGGTCAGGTGCCCATCATCGGCGTGGGCGGCATCTTCACGGCCAATGATGCGTGGGAAAAGATAACGGCGGGTGCCTCACTCGTGCAGATCTACACCGGCATGGTCTATGAAGGCCCGGGGCTGGCCCGCAACCTCGTCGCCGGCCTGCGGGAAAAGCTGGAAATCTCCGGCCTCAAAAATCTGCAGGAAGCCGTGGGCTCGGTGAATTAACCAATATTCGCGCAGCGCCCTCCGCCAAGGCTTCCCGCCAGCCCGCCCACCATCGCCCGCGGCCACCCTCCTTCACCTCAAAGCGCCCGAGAGCAGGCGCATTCCAAGACGCTTCGCGCTATCCCAGCGTCCCGCGAACACGCCAACGTCTTGGAATGCCGTGGCTCTCCACCGCTTTTCCCTGCCGCACCGATTAACCCGCCCATTCGTTTTCCCCCGCAGCGCGGAGCATGACTCCGCGAGTTAAAAAACGAAAACCGACAATCTTGTCTGGCAGGTCGGGCAGTCCTCTGCACGCCGTCGTGACAAATCAAAACGCATCTATTTGTTGATGACGCTCAGCAAAAAGCAGCCTTAAGCGAAAGTGCCGCAGCTTTGCGAACGGTAACCGTTCCTTCACTGAGGGAAGCATTTTTGGTACGGCGGACACCCCTCTCAGCCTTCCCTTTCGCGTGGTTCGCGTGGTTCGCGGTTCAGCTCCATGGCAGTTTCGCGTTACCGTCGCGTTACCGCTTGCTGTATTGCAATTCAAAGTTATGCTGACGTTTCGTTTTTTATTATTTATGGCCAGATTAAAAAAGAGCAGTGAGACCGAGCCCGTGAATGCCTTCCGGTTTAGCCTCAGCGGCTTGCTCATCTTCAGCCTGGCTCTCATCCTCGGCACAGGGCTGGTCGCCAGCCGCTGGTTCGACGCCAAATCAAAAGCTTATTCGTTTGCGAAAAACGACCTTCCCGACCCCGATGCACAGGACAAGAATATGTTCACGCACAAAGGGCCGTGGGGCGAGTTGCTGACGCAGAACATCAAGCTGGAGCGGCCGGCCGAATATATCGCGCTGGATGAAAAGACGCCCGAGCCGGAGACCTGGATTTTCAGCGGAATAAGCTTGGACCAGATCCAGGCTCTGCTCACCGCCAACGGCCTGACGAAAGCCGAGGTTGTCGCTCAATTGACACCCGGCCGCCTCAGTTCGCTCGGGAAGGCCACAGTGTTCACGCCGGATGAAAATTTTCTCCTGTCGCTGAAACCGGAAACCCGCCAGAAACTCTACAGCGCGCTCTATGGTCTGGGGGTTGGCATGTATTTTGATTATCCGTTCATTTTCCCCAAGGACAGCGTGGAGACGGTTTATGCCGACAGCCGCTTGCATCCGGACGATGTGGCCTTGCTCAAGCAGTTGATTTACCCCGCCGCCAATTCCGTCCGGTTATCGGATTACAAATTGCTGCTGCGCCGCATCCCCACTTCGGAGCGCCGCATCATGATGGCCAAGGTGCTTTCCTTGCAGCCAGCCGTGCTGGTCCGCCTCTGTGTCCGCCCCGACAGCGACATTGAAAAAATCGCTTCTTATTGGGGAGCCATGGACAACGTCCGTTTCACCGACATGCGACCGCTGCTCGAAGCCTTGAAAGGTCTGCCCCACGGCGGCAGCGTGAGCCTGATGTATTTTCTGCCTCCCTTTGCGCGCACCCGGCTCTACACGTTTCCGTTGCCTTCGCAGCCGGGCGACCCCTCGATGGATTGCCATTGGAGCACCTTCAATTTTTCCAGCGTGCAACCGGACAATCGCTTTAACAATCCGACGTTTACTGTGGATTACCTTCAGAAAAACTTCTACCGCATTGATGCCCCCTCCATCTACGGCGACATCCTGCTCTATGTGAATGACCATAGCGAAATCAAGCATTCCGCCGTCTTCCTCGCCGACGATCTGGCCTTTACCAAATACGGCGACAATTATCGCCAGCCGTGGATGATTGTGCGTCTGGCCGATATGCAGACCGTTTATCCCGCGCTGAAACCGGTTTTCTACCGCCGCAAGACGCAGTGATCGGGAGGCTGGCCCGGCCAGCGGCGCATCTGCCCCGTAAATAAAAAGAGTCTGGCTACAACCAAATAGCTAGAATGTTTCATTCAACTGGAGCATTGACAGAAAAGATGTAGCGATGGGCAACTAGGATTTTTGTTTTTTGGCGAGGCTTTAGCGAAGGCGCAGGCTTGAAAACCCTGACGGCAATGCGCGACAGCGCATCGACGCATCTGGGCATCATGCTCGCAGGACTTGGCAAGTCAAAATGAGCTGAAACCAAGCCAAAAAAACAAAAGACCATTGTTTCTTGGAACCAAAGGCGCATCGCTATCTATTTGATGGAAATGCGCTAACGCCCGCGCCGATACCATCACCCAGAAGATCAGCTACCGCCGCCCCTTTGAAAAACAGCGCTGCCTGGTCCCCGCCGACGGCTTTTACGAATGGCAAACCACCCCCACCGGCAAACAGCCCTTCCGGTTTACGCTAAAAACCGGTGACATCTTCTGCATGGCCGGTCTGTGGGAACGCTGGCTCCGCCCCGCTCGCACCGGCGAACTCAACCTCGACGACACCAGCCCAGCCTGCCCAACCTCACCATCACCCACAGCGGCAACCACGTCATCGTCTCGTGGCTGAACACCGGCAGTTACACCCTGCAACAAAACCTGAACGTCGCCAGCCCCGCCGGATGAACCACGAGCCCTTACCCCATCACCTTCGCCAGCGGCACCAACCGCATCACCCTGATCTCCCCCACTGAAAATTTATTCTTCCGCCTGCACCAGTAACAGAAATTGGCTGCATCTTATTATCGGGAGCTCATGCCAGATGGTCGTCGGCAAGTGCCGGAGCGTGGAGCATTGCTCCGCGTGTTCTCCCCTGCAAATTAATGGCTGTCTGCAAAGACGCGTTCTCAAGGGCTGAGGGCGCACGTTAACACAAATAATCCTTCCATTGCCAACATTTCCCATTTCAGCTTTCACGACTTCTAAATTTTGAATTTGAATTGCCCACTGCCAGTCATTTCCTGCCACCATCCGCTGGATGGCCGCGAGCGCTTTCGCGCACAACAAAACCATGACCTGTGAAAGCCTCTCAAGGTGGAGAGAATTTAGTTTTTTACCCCACGGTTATGAAGATTTACCAGCTTGGAGCTTTGCTGCTGCCTCGCCCAAAGCCAAAAATCAACACCACTTCATCGTCATCAAAGGCCTGACCAAGGGCTAACGGCAAAGTCGCAGACTGGCCATATTTTGGTATTTTTGTGAACGAAATTGCTTTTTGCTGGATAAGTCACCGCCCAGTCGTCAGGTCGCTATATGGTGGTCGTCACCAACGTCTTTGGTGCCGTCACCAGCGCTGCCGCGTCGCTCTCGATCGTGACTCCGCTGGTTACTAATATTGTCAGAAATGCCGATGGAAGCGTGGCATTGCGCTTCGTGGGCTTGCCCAATGCCCCCACCCGGCTTTGGTCCACCACCAATCTGGGCTTGTCCGCAAACTGGCAGCCGATTTACACCAATCTGACCACTTCCCCCGATGGCACCTGGCAATTCAAGGATACCAATGTCGTCGGCAATCCAACGAGATTTTATCGTTTCTCAACTCCGTAACGCACCCTTCCTGCCAACTGGGTACTGACGGCTGTTTACTTTTCGGCCAACTCCCCGCTGCCATCATTTTTTGACCCCAGCAGCGGCAATCCGTTCCCCTCCCCGGGTAGGCAGGGTTGAGGGCGAGCGGTCAAGTGGTATCCACATTTTTTGCGATTCAAATAGCAATATCGGTGGATTGACGAAATGAACGGGGGGAATGATATTCATAAGCTTGTACTTGAAATTTATCAAGCCATCCATTTCTCACCCGTTAGGGCGACATTGCCAGGGTGCTTCGCGGGTGGAACATGGTTTCGAGTGCTTTGAATCCACCTGAACCATGAAAATGAACTGTCTCACCACTCGCAGCCTGTGCCTGCTTGCCCTGCTGCTAACCATCCATTATCCCCTGACTGGTGCCCGCGCCCAGGATACAGCCTTCACCTATCAGGGCCGGCTGAACGACGCCAATGGCCCGGCCACTGGGCTTTACGACCTGACCTTTGGCTTGTATGACGGACCCGATAAATTTTTCTCCATATCGGCCACCATTCCTTTAGGAAGCGGCGTCCTCACCAATAGAGCGGTGCCCATCACCAATGGCCTGTTCACGGTGACGCTGGATTTTGGCTATGGCGTGTTTGACGGCAACTCCCGTTGGCTGGAACTCGGGGTGCAGCCAGCGGGCGGCACCCATTTCGCCACGCTCGCGCCGCGCCAGAGCATCACCGCCACGCCGTATGCGCAGTTTGCCAGCCAAGCCATGCGGGCCATCTCGGCGGGCACGGCGGATCAGGCCATAATGACGATGAACGCTTCCAGGGCCACTACGGCTAATACAGCTTTCTCGGTGTCAGCGGACGGTATTAGCGGCATCATTGATCCTTCCCATTTGCCGGCTGGGCTGCTGACCAATGGCGCGCCGGCGCTGGTCGCCGGCAGTTTTGCCGGGAATGGAGCCGGGGTGACGAATGTGGATTTAAAAACCCTTAACACAGGCGGCGCCATTCAGTGGCTCAGGGCGGGCGGACTGCTTTTTAGTAGCAACTCGTTGGCGGCCGGCGGCAGCGCACCGCACTGCGCCGCCCTGGCGGATCTTAACCATGATGGCATCATGGAACTGATCAGCGTCACTGTCAGCGGCTCGGTGACGGTGCTGACGAATTCCGGGAGCACCTATGGGGTGTCGGGAAGTTATCCGGTGAGCGGCTATCCCAGCGCCCTCGCGGTGGCGGATGTGAATCATGACGGCAGGCTGGACTTGATCACGGCGAACACCTACAGCAACACTCTGGCCGTGCTGTTAAACGATGGTGCCGGGCACTTCGTGGCCGGGCCAGTAGTCCCGACCGGGCCGGCCCCGGGATCGATAGTTGCCGTGGATGTCAATCAGGATGGCTGGGTGGATCTTGTCAGCGCGGGCAGTGGCACAGTGACGGTGCTCACGAACAACGGCAGCGGCGGGTTTGCCTTGGGCGCCTCCCTCCCGGTCGGTCTCAGTTCCTACGGCCTCGCGTCCGCAGATGTGAATGGCGACGGCCAGCCGGACTTGATCACCGCCAATCTGGCCGGAAATACTTTGACTGTGCTGACCAATGCGGGGCATGGCCGTTTTGCGGTGGCCGCCTCGCCGGCCACCGGCTTGCAGCCTTATTCCGTCACGGCAGCCGATGTGAACGGCGACGGCCAGGTGGATTTGCTGTGTCCCAACGCGCATGGCAACTCGGTAACGGTGCTGACCAATAACGGCGCGGGCGGGTTTGTGCTGGCTTCGACTGCGCCGGTCGGCTTGCTGCCGGTGCGTGTGGTGGTCGCGGACCTCAATGCAGATGGCCGGCCTGATTTGATTTGCGCCAATAATTATGACAGCACCGTCAGCCTCTTGACCGGCGATGGCAAGGGCGGATTTACCCCGGCGAGCGTCCTCCCGGTCGGCGGCGCACCGTGGTGGGTGGCGGCGGGCGATCTGGACCGGAACGGTCAAATGGATCTGGTCACGGCCAATGCCGGCGATGACACGCTCACGTTGCTGCTGAATCAAACGCTGCGGGCGAGTTTTACGGGCAACGGAGCCGGACTCGATCATCTGAACGCCGGCAATCTGGCGGGGCTGGTCAGTCTGGCCAATTTGCCGGATGCCGTGATGACCAATGGCATGGCGTCCGTTACGGCCGGCAAATTTTATGGGGACGGTTCCGGGTTGACCAATCTGGATATCGGCAACCTGGTGCAAGGCGCAGTGGCGGACCAAAGGCTTTCCACCAATATCGCCCGGCTTAATGGCAACCAGACGTATACGGGCACCAATACATTTGCCGGGACCGTTGCCGCCACGAGTCCGAACAACGTTTTCGCCGGGAGTTTTTCGGGCAACGGTTACGGATTGACCAACCTCAATATGTCGGCACCCGACACCTGGCTGTTGACCGGTAACTACGGGATCACTCCGGGGACGCATTTTCTAGGCACCAAGGATGGCAATCCTTTGGAATTGCGCGTCAACAACCTCCGCGGCCTGTCCCTGACCTTTCAAAAAAATACGTCCTGGGGAACAACGGATTATACGGAAAGCATCAATCTTGTTGGAGGATATTGGGGGAATTCGGTTCTGAACGGGGCCCTTGGCGCAACCATCGCGGGCGGCGGTGCCTATGGAGTGGTCACGGATAAATCGGATTTAGAATCCAAATTCACCCTGCCTAATCTGGTGACCGGGGACTACGGAACCGTGAGCGGCGGTGCGGGCAACACGGCTGGTTACGCCTCCTCAGTATCCGGCGGCATCAGCAATACCGCTTCCGGCTATGGCGCGGCGGTCATTGGTGGCACCGGCAACACTGCCTCGGGTGATAGCAGCCTGGCCGCCGGACGGCATGCCCATTCGCAACACAGCGGCTCGTTCGTGTGGGCGGATCATCAGGACGCCGATTTCTCCTCCTCCGGCGATAATCAGTTCCTTATCCGCGCCGGCGGCGGAGTCGGGATCAATACCCCAAATGTGACCGGCGCTTTCACAGTGCGCGGCGCACAGAGTGGCGGCTGGAGTTCCCCCTTGAGCTTCATCGAAAATAACAACAACAGCGGCAGTTCCGGCCCGGCTTTGCGGCTGCTTTCCTCGGGCTATTCGCCCGATGGCGTTTTGAACGTGGGCAACACCGGCACCGGCAAAATCCTGGCCTTGGGGGCGGCGGGAGGCGAGGTCGCCAATGTGACCACCGACGGAATGCTGACGCTGAAATCCGGCCTGGTTGTGGATTCAGACAGCAGCAATTCGGACACGCTTTCCTCGGGCTTGCAATTCGGGGCCGGCAGTGGCGAAGGCATTTATTCGCGGCGCAGCGCGGCCGGCCGGGACCAATGGGGCCTGGATCTATGCACCCGGTCGCTCCCGCGCGTGACCATTGTTAACAGTGGCAATGTCGGCATCGGCACCACGAACCCGCAGGCCCCGCTCGAGATCAACACCGGGGCCGGAAATATCCAGTTCCGCAACGAGGGTGGCGGAATGGCTCCGGGCCTCAACATCGCCAATGCGGGCAACTCCGGCGTGCTGCGGCTGCGCAACGCGTTGGAAATCTGGCCCGATGACGCCGCAGCCAACGCCGGACGCCTGAGCGTGCGGGATAAATCAGGCAATGAAACCATGCTGCTCAACGGGGACAACGGCGAAGCCACCGTCAAGGTCTTAACCATTACCGGCGGGGCGGATATAGCCGAGCCATTCTCCATGCCGGCGGAAATCGCTCCCGGGACGGTGGTGGTGATCGATGAGGCCAATCCCGGGCAGCTGAAAGCCAGCCAATCGGCCTATGACACCCGGGTCGCCGGGGTGGTCAGCGGGGCTAATGGAATTCATCCCGGCCTGGCGCTGCACCAGCAGGGGGTGCTGGCGGGCGGACAAAATGTGGCGTTGACCGGGCGGGTTTATGCCCTGGCGGATGCGTCGTGCGAGCCGATCAAGCCGGGAGATTTGCTGACGAGCGCCAACGCCCCCGGCTGTTGCATGAAAGCCACCGATGCGACGCGGACTCGCGGGGCTGTTTTAGGCAAGGCGATGACGGGTCTGTCGGCGGGCCGGGGGCTGGTTCTGGTTCTGGTCAACCTGCAATAGGCACCGGAGCTTTTACTGACACCGCACCTCAGGCAAAATATGAAAATCTATCAAAACGGCATACGGATGGCGCGAGTCGTTTCGGCTGCGGGCTGGTGGCTGTTGGTCGCGCTGCTGCTGGCCGGCAGTCCGGTGCCGGGTGGCACCTGGGTGCCGCTGATACGGCAGCCGCCTAACGGCGTTGGACTCATGCTTTTGCTCTCCGATGGCACGGTTCTGGCCGCCAGCCGGATCCCCGCTCTGCCCGAAACCTTTCCGCCGAGCCTCGACTCAAAAGGATGGTACCGGCTGCACCCGGACATCTTCGGCCACTATGTCGCCGGCTTGTGGACTCAGGAGGCGGATATGCATGACGCCCGGCTGTTCTATGCGTCGGCCGTGTTACCAGATGGCCGGGTTCTGGTGGCCGGGGGCGAGTATGGGCCTGGCGCGGCCAAATCTGAGGTGTTCGACCCGGTGGCTGGCACTTGGACGCAATATCAGCCAGTCCCCGCGGGACTATTGCTTATCAGCAACAATGCTCCCTGGACCAATCAAAATAAATTTGGCTTTTCGGATTCCGGCTGCAAGCTGCTGGCGGATGGCACCGTAATGGTGGCCCCGGTTTACCCACAGCAACCAAACGCCACCCTGATTTTTGATCCGGCCAATAATTCCTGGCGGCGAGGTGCCTTCAACCTCGCCTCGCAGAACGAAGCCAGCTGGGTGAAACTGCCGGACGACAGTATTCTAACGGTGGACAAATTTGGCACCAATTCGGAGCGCTATATTCCCGCCCTGAACAAATGGTTCATGGATAGGGTGCCACCCGTGCAGCTCTTTGAAAATCATCAAGAGATTGGTCCCGCCATATTGCTGCCCAACGGCAAGGCACTCTTTCTGGGAGGCACGGGTAAAACCGCGCTCTACACCCCGGCCGGCGGGACCAATTATGGCTCCTGGGAAACCGGGCCGGATATTCCGGATGGATTGGTGGCCGCCGATTCGCCCGCTGCGATGCTGGTGAATGGCCGGGTGCTATGCGCGGTGAGCACGGGGTATACCAATGGGCCAACCAGCTTTTTCGAGTATGACCCAACCTGCTCGGACACAGGTTGTTTTAGGGCCGTAGACCGTCCGCCGCTGAACCCCAACCAGGTGGACGATGCCCCGTTTGGCGACACGATGCTGGCCTTGCCGGATGGTACCATCCTGTTTTCACATAACTATGGGGTAGTCTTAGGGGGCGGGATTTTCATCTATCAACCGGATGGCGCGCCGCTGGCGGCGGGCAAGCCCCGGATCAGCAGCATACGGCCTAATGCCGACGGTTCCTATCATGTAACCGGCACCTTGCTCAACGGCATTTCCGAAGGGGCGGTCTATGGTGAAGATGCGCAGATGGATAGCAATTACCCGCTGGTCAGGCTGACGGACAGCTTGGGGCTGGTGTCTTATGCCCGCACTCATCATTGGAGTAGTACCGGGGTGATGCAGCCGGACAAGGTGGTGACCACGGAATTCGATCTGCCTTCAGGATTGCTTCCGGGCGATTATAATGTCGCTGTGGTGGCCAACGGAATTGCTTCCGATACCGTCATGCTGCCCCACCTTGTTTATGTGGATAAGAACAGTCACTGCCTGACCATTGACGATCTGCCGGAAGCCTTCAAGTCGTTTGCTCTGGCCAATCCTCCGCCCGGCCTGCAATACGGGACCTTTGACTGTGTGACGATTAACTTGGATCCACCATTCCCTGACCGGCCGCCCGACTATCCTTCCGACTGGCCTTGGAAACCGGATATTAACTTGATTCTGTTTCCCAACCCGCCACCTCTCTACCCGGCGGGATGGCCCTGGCCGCCCATTGACCCGCCACCAACGGAGTTTGGTCTGGGTGGTCCGTTCCGGGTCCTGGGAGAAGCCGTCTCCACCGCAAGAACTAACGACCGAATCCAGATCAAATCCGCCAACTATAATGAGCGGCTGCGGATCACCAAACCCCTGAGGCTGGTTGCCGAGCCGGGTAATGTCAGCATCGGCCGTCCATAACTGCCATGGCGGAGCCTGCTTTGGCTGTATTCAAACAAATGCAGTTGGAGTTCTAATATGTATGTAATATGAAAAACAAACTTCTGGGTTTAGCCATCCTGGCTCCGGTAGCCGGCATCGCCCAACCCTACTACATTGACTGGCACAAAATCGCCGGTGGCGGCGGCACCAGCACGGGCGGCGTCTATGCCCTCAGCGGCACCATCGGCCAGCACGATGCCAGCACCCCGCTGACCGGCGGACCCTACTCCCTCACCGGCGGCTTCTGGGCGATCGTCAGCGCCGTGCAAACGCCCGGTTTGCCCAACCTCACCATCACGCACAGCGGCAACCACGTCATCGTGTCTTGGCCGAACACCGGCACCTACACCTTGCAGCAAAACGCCAACGTCGCCAACCCCGCCGGCTGGACCACGAGCGCCTACCCCATCACCCTCGCCACTGGCAACAGCAGCATCACCTTGGCCTCACCCACCGGGAATTTGTTCTTCCGCCTGCATCAATAACAGAAACGGAATACCTTCCTCTGTCCACCGGAAAGGAAGCTGGCAGTCCGCTTCACAATACTTCAAAAGTTAGGGCTCTGCACGCCGCCACTCAACTTCCAATTGTCAGTGATTCGAATTTCTGCTTATAACTGACAGCCAACTTTGGTTCTACCCAAGCAGGGTTAACGGGACCGCTCCCTCAGGAAGTAGCCCATAAAAACATTCCATGCAGACCTCCGTTTTTAAATCAGGACCGGGCAACAGAACTGTTACGATTTCATGGGGAAACGATGCGGTAGAAACGCGCCGCATTGGTTGCGACCGCATCGGTGAACAAAAACTGTCCGGCGGCGGTTTCCGTCGCGGGACCGAGCGTCGTCCAGTTGGTCAGGTCGCTGGAAACCTGCACCGTAAACACAGCGCCCGGCGTGTTGGCAAAACTGACGCTCAATACACCACCTGCGATGGACGGCACCAGTGTAGTGAGAACGGGAACCACGGTTGCAGGTCTGGCCACCAGTGCCAATACATGGCTTGGAGACTCTCCGCCACTGATGAAAAGCAGGCGCTCTCCGGGAGCAAAGGAGGCCATGCTAATGGATACGGGTTTATTTGTGAAGTCATTCAATCCGCCATTCACACCATTTCCCAACAGGCCGGACCAACTGTTGCCCCAGGCTACGCCGGTTCCGTCCTGACAGAAAGCGTAGCTGGTGTGTGTAGCGATGGCTATTCCCTGCACCGCCTTGCCCTGCAACGCTGAGCCGGATGCGGTGCTGACCGCCACGGGTTTATACGAGAACGGGGGAAAGTTATTTCCGTCGCCCAATTGGCCCATATCTTTCTCGCCCCACGCCACTATCGCTCCGTCGGAGCATAAAGCCAAACTGTGATAAGCTCCCGCCGCAATGGCCGTTACCGTCTTGCCATAAAGAGCCGAAGAGCCAAAGGCCGTGCTCACGGCAACCGGCACCAAACTCCGGGTGGCCGGATAGTTATCATCACCCAGCTCCCCATGACCGTCCCCGCCCCAGGCGGCCACCGTGCCATCAGAACACAAAGCCAGGCTGAATTGTTCTCCGCACGCAATCGCCTGCACCGTTTTTCCGTAAAGCGCGGACGTGAAATCGGTGCTGACGGCCACAGGAATGCTGCTCTGGTTGGTAGTTCCGTTTCCGAGTTGGCCGTCGTAGTTTTCGCCCCACGCAGCCACCGTCCCGTCCGAGCAGAGCGCCAGACTATGATAGCCTCCCGCGGCACTGGCGACCACGCTTTTCCCATACAAGGCCGATCCGGGACCCGCATACACTGCTACCGGCTCATTCGTCTGGTATCCTCGGGTGTTGTTACCAAGCTGGCCTGAAGTATTATCGCCCCACGCTGCCACGGTGCCATCGGAACAGAGCGCAAGTGAATGCCATTTCCCTCCGGCGACCGCCACTGCGGTCCGGCCATGCAGCGCCGAGTTTACCCCCGCGTCCACGGTCATCGGCAACAGACTCACAATCCGGTTGGACGGAGTGTCATACACCATGTTGTAGGTGTATCCCCATGCGGCGATGCTCCCATCCGCGCACACGGCGAGGCTCCAAGTGCCGTTGGCGGCCAGTCCGATCACCGTTTTACCTGCCAACCCTCCGCTCGACTGTGTCGGCACCGGCACGGCGCTGTTGGTATTGAACCGGCCGTCACCAAATTGATCCACACTATCGTCGCCCCAGGCATACACGCGGGTTTTTGCCCAAACGAGCACGAGATCGTTGCCGTTGCCGCCGTGGTAATTTGCTACGAAGTCATATTTAGTCCCGGCATAACTCAAGGACACCGGCTGGCCGTTGGTGAGATTGTCGAATGTCCCGCTAATGAAGGGAAGTCCTGTATTATTTACTACCATCAGCGAGGTGCCCACCGGCGGCGCGTAGTGCAGCGACAAGTTGATCAGGTTCCCCGCTGCGGTAAGCGCCCCCACCGCCAACGACACCTCGGTTCCGTTGGTGTAACTCGCCGTCAATGTCCCGCTGACACCTCTCACTTGAATTGTGAACGTATAGGGATTACTGCCCGGCGCGTCGCTGGCAATGCTCACGTCTGCGGTGCGCACGCCAGCGGCGGTGGCCGTGGCCGTGATTTGAAACGTGGTTCCACCTCCACCCGCCGCAACCGTTGAGACGGGCATCTGCGTCACGGAAAATTGCCCCGCCTGCGGGCCGCTGATGCTCACGCGGGGAGTGCCGGTCAAATTCAGCGTCGCCGTGCCGTTGTTTGTGATGGCGAAGGTCCGCGTCACCGCTCCTCCCAGCGCCGATATGGTGCCGAAGTCTGTTCCGTCTGCCCCACGCGCCCCCCGGGCTCCGTTGGTCACGGTGATGCCATTGCCTGACACGGTGATGGCTGCCACCGGCGGTGTCGCTGCCAGTGCCAGACAAAAGACTGCCGCCGGGCCGGTGGCCAGACCGTTGAAACTTTCCCCCGCCGAAAGCGCTCCAGAGTTGACTGCCACCGGGGCAAGTTGGGTCGCCGCCCCGTTGTCGCCCAATTCGCCATAGGCATCGTCGCCCCAGGCTGCGAGCGTCCCGTCGGAGCACAGTGCCATGCTATGAATACTGCCGGCGGCGACTGCCGTGACTGTTTTCCCGTAAAGCGCCGATACTCCCGCAGCGGTGCTGACCGCAAGCGGAACCAGAGTGAATTGATAGGCATTCACCCCGAGTTGGCCATTGTTGCAGTCACCCCACGCCGACACCGTACCGTCGGAACACAGCGCGATAGAATGGCTACCACCCGCTGCCAGGGCCGTCACCCATTTGCCATTCAGGTAAGAGGACGCGCTGGTATCCACCGCCACCGGGGTCGAACTGTTGTTCATCATCCCATCATTATTGCCAAGCTGTCCTGAGCCGTTGTAGCCCCACGCTGCCACGGTGCCATCGGTGCAACGAACCAGGCTGTGGAAGCCGCCGCACGCAATTCCCGCCATAACTTTTCCGGAAAGAGCCCCGCCGCCAATTGACACCGGCGAAAGCCGGGTGGTCGTGGAACCATCCCCGATTTGCCCGTAGGTGTTATATCCCCATGCCACCAGCGAATGGTCACTGCACAGCGCCAGATTGTGTGACGAACCCGATGTGATGGCCGTAACGGTCCTGCCCGAAAGCACACCTGAAATGCTCACTGCCACGGGGAGATAACTGTTGTTGGTCACCCCCGTGCCAAGCTGGCCAAACCGATTCCATCCCCACGCCACTACTTTCCCATCCGCACAGAGCGCCAGACCGTAGGCAGCTCCCGCCGCAATGGCCGTAACGGTCTTCCCGTTCAGGGCCGATCCCGCCCCGGTGTTCACGGCCACGGGCGTCAGCCGCTGGATCGTCGTGCCATCGCCTAACTGCCCGTAGGTGTTCTGGCCCCACGCCGCCAGCGTGCCGTCACTGCACAGCGCCAGGCTGAATCCGCTGCCTGTGGCGATCGCCGTGACTGTTTTTCCGGTGAGCACGCCCGCAGTGCTCACTGCTACGGGGACCCCGCTTGCGGTGGTGGAATTATTCCCCAGTTGCCCGTTGAAGTTCCCTCCCCAGGACAACACGCGCCCCGATCCTGCCGCCGGATGTGGGAGGAACGCTGCACCTGTCAGAATGGCAGCCGCCGTGAGATTCAGGTAAAGTTGTGATAATAGGCTTCGGGTATTCATGGGATTGAGTTGGATGTGATATAATATTGAACAGCATTTGCTTTTCGCCTCGCCGCCTGTGCCGCCACGTTTGCACGGGGTTGACACGGGATATGTAATAAGCTTATCAAAGACAGACGCAGAATCAATAGTATTTTTTATTTTTTATTTGACAAATGTGCCATTTTCATTTTTTGGCGGGAAATAACCATTATTTTTTCTCCGTTTTCGGCCGGGATCCAACGGGCAAGGCGGGTGAGTTCCGCGTGAATGCAGAAGGGCAGCACCTCACCTTGGTTCTCTCCGCTGGAAAGGATTTCGCGGGTCACGCTTCTGTTTGGTTTGACAACGCTCGCGTCTATCCAACTACTGGCTTTGTAACAGCAGCGGTAACGCGTTTCCCTCTCGTATAAGAAGGCAAGGATGAGAGCGCTTGTTCTAAGGAGATTTTCTTAACCTGTCTGTGCGGCTACGTCACCCTGTTAAGCCCATCGCCCGCTGTGCTGATCTTAAGGGAGCAATTGATCCCGCACCTTTTTGTGTAGACAAATTGGCCCACACGATTAAGCATTATTTGCGATTCATTTAGCAATATAGGTGGATTGTCGAAGTGAACAGGTGGAATGATATTCCGGCGCAGCGGTAGAGCAGTTTGAGTCATTTTTTCTAGCTTTTGCGCACGGGTTGGATTGCAGGTATTATTGCGGAACAAAGCGTCCTAAAACAGGTGACCTTTCCCTGAATTATGAGCCATCAAAGATTTCCGCAAACCTCAGCGGGGTACCGCATTCCAAGGGTGGCCGTTTTAATCGATACCTCCACCGACTGGTCCAGACGCGTCATCACCGGCATCCGGCAATACATCAGCGCGAATGATTTTTGGCACGTTTTTATCGAGCCGCGCGGCTGCGAGGAGCGACTGGAACTGCCGATTGGCTAGCAAGGTGACGGGGTCATCGCCCGCATTGTGAATCTCGAGATGGCCCGCAGCTTAGAGCAGCGGGCGCGGAGAATTCCAGTGGTCAATGTTTCGGCTATCACGATTCCGGACGCGCCCGCATTCCCGCGAGTGAATTCAGACGTGGCTGCATCAGCCAAATTAGCCGTGAACTATTTTCTTGGATGTGGCTTTCATCATTTCGCTTACTTGGGTCTGATTGGCCTGGAATACGCTGTCCGGCAGCAAACCACCTTTGTTAATGCGGTGAACAAGGCGGGCGGAAAAAGCTGCGTGCGCGAAGATCAAACTCATGACGGCGTCCAAACGCCAGACTGGAATTTGCGCATTGGAGAACTGGCTGGTTGGTTGAAATCTCTGCTCAAACTCGTCGCCATTTTCACTTGGAGTGGCGGACGGGAAATCATCCACGCTTGTCATGCCATCGGCTTAAGAGTTCCGGAGGAAGTGGCGGTTTTGAGCGGCTCAGATGATTTTCTCTGCGATATGTCGCGCGTCCCCATTTCCGCTGTGCAATCCGCCTGCGAAAACATCGGTAACGAAGCCGCCGCGCTGCTTCACTGGCTGATGAGGGGCTGCAAACCGCCCAAACAGCCCATGATAATTCCGCCGCTGCGAGTCGTCACCCGGCAATCCACCGACACCCTGGCCATCTGCGATTCGCACATGGCAAAAGCACTGGGATTTATCCGCGAAAATGCAGCGCATCAAATAAATGTCCAGAATGTCGCCCAATACGCGGGTATCTCCCGCAGGCTGTTGGAAAAAAAGTTAAAATCCTTGTTGGATAGAAGCCCAGCCGAGCACATCCGCCAGCCCCAGCGTGACCGTGCGAAACAACTGCTATTGGAAACCAGCCTTTCTATCGAGAAGATTTCCGATATTGCTGGCTTTGGCTCGCCCGATCACATGACCTATATCTTCCGTAATAAATTTAAGACCACCCCCTTACGATATCGACATGAAGCACAAGGGCGAGCCACTCAGGCAAATCTCAGCCGAAGCTCAAGGCGATAAATAATTCACCGCCTCACCGTTTTGAATTGCCGCCTTCGTCATTTTGCCCGGTTTGAAAAAAATCCAAGTTCGCCAAGGAATTTATCCGTAGCCGCCAGCGCCTCGGTGCGCAGCGGCGACGTGCCTTTGCGCCATTCATAAATCGGATGGCCGGCGCCGGAAAATAATTTCAGTTCACATCGGCTACCACATTGTGCCATGCGCCACTTGAACAGCTCCGCCGTCTTCACGGGAATGTATTCATCCCTCGTGCCGAGCAAAAACAACGTCGGCGGCGCGTTGCTCGTGATATTGTGCAATGGAGAAATTTCCCGGAAGCGCGCTTTCATCTCCGGCGGACCGTAGCCGTCTGGTCCGTTGTCCACGACTGGATACCACAGCAGCAGCGCGTTTGGTTTTGAACTCACCGCCAAATTTTCGGCCGGCTCGTCCAACCCCGGCACAATACCCGCCGCAGCGGCGACTTGCCCACCGGCCGAAGCACCTGCCGCCACGATGCGTGCTGGATCAACGCCCAGTTCCGCCGCGTGCTGCCGCACCCAGCGGATTGCCGATTTGCCATCTGCCACACTATCAAACGGCGTCGTGTGATTAGCCGAGGAAATATGGTAATCCACGCTGATGGCAATAAAACCCTGGTCCGCAAAGTGCGCACATTCGGGATAAAACTGGATCGGCGTCCCCAACGTCCAACCGCCGCCGAAGAAAAACATAATCGCTGGGCGTGGTTGGTCGTCAAAATGCCTTGTTGGCATAAACACTTGCAGCGTCAAATCCGAGCCGCTGGCATGTTTGTAGGTGATAATCCTCGGATGAAATGATAGCTGTGGCGGGGCCTCCATCAAGTTCGTCATCGCCATGAACCACTTCGCCGCCATCTTCTCCGCGCCGCGCGTATTCGGATGTACCTGGTCGTTAATCGTGTCCGCACGCCAGTCAAATCCATCAGCCATATTCACGGCCATGACTGGCGAAGCGGGTGAGTTTAAACGCATGGCAAGCTTGCCGAGTTCCACATTCAGCGCTGGCAGATAGCTGTATTTTGGCAATTTGCCACTGGGTATCACCTGCGCCACGAGCACAATGACTCTGGGATTCGCCGTCCGCGCATCGCGGATCATTTTCTCCGTCGCCGCCACGATGCCTGCCACCGGCGCTTCCGTATTCGTATGATTGTGACCAGCATGGATCAGCACCATATCCGCGCTGTTGGTGCGAAAATAATTTTCCAATGTCCTCGCCAAAAACTCGGCGTTTTTGCCGCCATAACCCTCGTGCCGCAAGGGCCCAACGCGAGAATCGCTCGCGCGCGAGCCGACGAAATCCACCAGATAGCCAGCCTCAAAAAGTTTTCCCCATAGGCAATACCGGTAGTTCGCAAAGGTGGCTCCACCTTCGGTGATGGAGTCACCCGCTGGCAGGATGCGATAAATTTTTTGCTCAGCGCCGAAACTCGACTGAAGGAGCGCTACGACAAACCAACTCAAGAGGCAAAAGGTGGCTCGCCTCATAAACCAGAATTCTTCATCGCGCCTGTCCAACGCCAAACAATTGGCATTCGCTCAAGCCGGCGGCAGCGCCGGGCGGACAAGCCTTGATAGTCACCCGCACAAATCGGCCGCTCAAACCGCGTGGCGCGGTGTCAGTCCGCATTGGTTCAACGCCGGCTTTTTGAGTTGCGTCCGCCAGCAACTTCCAACCCGTCAAACCGTCGTCGGAGATTTCGATTTTGTAGCGCCAATCGCCCGCGGTTGGGAATATGAGCTTCGTTTGGCTGATCTGCGCGATGCGCTCCAAATCCACCCGCCACCATGAACCATCCCGCTCACCCGCCGCCGCTTGCCAGCTGGTCGCCGCGTTGCCATCATTGGCCAGTCGCGCTGAGTGATCGGGAGCCTCACTGCTGGCGCGCGTCGGATTTTCCAACCCGTAAACAGTCGGTGCCGTCAGTGGCGGCGAGCCGGTGAATCGCTCATATGGGCGCATCTTCACCGACGGGGTATTTCCAGGAACGAACTTCGGTCCCGTCATCGTGACAATTTCCAAGGTAGCATCTTTCAAGCCGGGCGAGGTGGCGCGAATCACAGTTTTCCCGGCAAAATACGAACGGAATTCCATGGCGGCCTGGCCGTCGCGGATCGCAATGTCTGAGTCCGGCGCAAATGCAATGCTGGGCCCGGTCGGAAATTCTCCCGGTCCGGATTCGATGGCCAGCATTACCGGCGGCGAATTGCTGATGGCTCTGCCATTTTCATCCACCACCGTGACCATGATTTGTGCGTCATCCGTGCCGTCGGCCCTTTGCAAAACGGTTTTGTCTGCGGTGAGCTTCATTCCGGCCGGAGTGCCGTTCGCCGGCCATTCCGGCGGAGGGATGTGCCGATATTCGTTGCGATACCAAAACCACATCCGCTTGGGCAAACGAAAATAATCCACCATGCCCATTGCCCCGAACTTTTTGCCGGCTATGCTGCCGTGGTCAAATGCACACCAGAGCACTTCGCCGCTGCGCCAGGGAAATTTTTCCGCCTGCAAATCTCCCCAGCCCGGCTCGTATTTGCCGGGTCGGTCGGACATGGTCGAACCGTATTCGGTCACGACATTTGCCACTCCGGGATTCAGGAACAATCGCGCGCCATCGCCGTTGTAGCCCGCCACGTCACCGAGCTTGTCAATCTCGCCGCGCTGGCAGCCGCCAATACCCGCCGGGCGCGTGGGATCCAACTCGTGGGAATAGGCGACCAACTCCTGCAAAAATTCCCGCACCTTGGGCAGCGTGGCCTTCGCTGTGAAAAACACCTCATTGTCCATGCTCCAGACAATGATACTGGGATGATTGCGGTGAATTCGAATCATATCGCGTAGGCTGTCACGGACGCTTTGCTTGAAATCCACTTCGTCCTCGGAGTGGCCCGGATATGCGCCGCTGGTTTTATATCCGCTCTCGCCACTCGCCGCCGAGCCCCAGAAGCAGTTTTCCGACCAAAACAAAACCCCCAACTGATCGCAAGCACCACTGAAGGCCGGCGCATGGGGATAATGGGAGCCACGGATGAAATCGAAGCCGGCATCCTTGACCATTTTCACATCACGAACGAAACCACTATCGGCCACCGCGTCGCCCCAGCCGGCATGATCCTGATGCACGTTCGCCCCCTTGAAATAATAATGCTCGCCATTCAGGAAAAATCCCTGATCCGCCTTGAAGTTGAACCAGCGGAAGCCAAGCGGCGAAGTGAAATCATCCACCACTTTGCCGTCGTCCGCAACGGTCGTCCGCACCGTGTAGAGGTATGGATGATCGGGATGCCAAAGTTTCGGATGGGAAACCGGCGAACTGGTCTGCTCAAAGACCACGGTCGTATTAGGAGGAACCAATTGCGTGGCAGTCATTTCCGACACTGTCTTGCCATCGGCGTCCACCACCGCAGTTTTCACCGCAGTGGTTTTTTTTGAGCGCGATTCGTTCACAATTTCGGTTTTCACATTCACCGTGCCAGACGTCTTGGACACCTGAGGCGTGGTGACAAAGGTGCCATACCAGGCAACGTGCAGTGGCGCGGTGGCCACCAGCCGCACATCGCGATAAATTCCGCCGGAAAAAGTGTGCTCGCCAACGCGCGGCACCAGGCGGGCGTTCCAGCGATTATCAACGCGCACGGCCAATACATTCCGGCCGGATTTCAACGCACCGGTGAGGTCGAGGCTAAAACCGGTATAGCCCAGCTTATGTTCGCCCAACCGCTGGCCGTTTAAATAAACCTCGGCTACCCGATAAACGCCGTCGAATTCCAGACTCACCCGTTTGCCGCGCCAGTCTTTGGGTATTGTGAAATCCTTACGATACCAGCCATAACCTTCGTAAAATTTTGCCGCAGCAAAATATGGCAGGGAAAAAGAATGCGGCACGTTAACCGCCTCCCATTTTGCATCATCAAATTGAGTCAGAGCGGCGTTCGCCGGGTCGCCCAGTTGAAATTTCCAGTCACGATTAAAATTGAGGACCTGTCGAAGCGGTATATCGGGCTGCGCCAAAACCTTGGATGTTAAAAGCACAATTAGACAAACAGGCAGAAACCGGAACCAGGAAATTTTCAACATGTTAATGAGTTTTATGATCGTCATTTAGTTTGTTCGTTAAACCGACTATCAGATTCCGTTACCTGATTCAGTTTGCTTCCACCATCAACTTCACCGGCCCCAATAGCCCCGAACTTTTCAAAGGCGAATTTTTATTGAAGTAATTCCATGTCGCGAAGGTGAACCGACCGGACGTTCGCGGCTGACTTTTCACCAGCCAGTCGGGGAAATCCTTTACCGGACCGCCGAAGCCACGATCGCCTTTCCGATACTCACAATCTGACGGCAACTGCTGGTCGCCGATTTGTCGATTTGCCCAGCAGTTCGTGACTTTAATTATTAATCTATTGTTCTTGGCTTTCAGCCCCGCCGTGATGTCCACTCGCCACGGCGATGTCCAAACCACGCCAAAATCTTGGCCGTTCAAACTCACACTCGCAATGTCGCGCACCGTGCCAAGGTCGAGAAATATTTTGGATGAGCGGTTGCCTATGGCCGGTGGCGGCGCTTCGAAAGTGCTTTCATAAACCGCCGTGCCGCTGAAAAAATTGATGCCGGTCTCGGTGCGATTCGTCCAGTTTTCGAGCGACGCGAATTTCACCGGCTTATCCGGCCCGCCCCACTGCGGATCAAATTGCACAGTCCACGCGCCGGTAACTTCGCCCACGGTTTTCAATTCAGGAAAATTTTTCGTACCGGCTGCTTTTACCGCACCGGCAATTGGCTTGCGAAAAACCACGAAACAACTTTCCGACGCAGCGAACTTCAGGGAAACCATCGTTTTGCCCGCGTCCGCCTGAAATTCCGGTAGGTCACGCATCGCGCCAGTGTTTGGATTCCACAACTCGGGCTGTCTCCCGGTAACGCCGAATGTACAATTCGCTTTGCCATTTGTGGCCTCAAGGTTCGCCACGAAATAAGCATCCGCCGCGCCGTCGCTGCGATGAATGGATTTCAATTGTAAACCGTTGTCCACGCAATTGACGGAAAAATCATTTGTTGCGATGCGCCCCCATTGCAATAGTGCGGAGCAACGCTGCCAGTATTTCACGGTTGACTTGAATTCATTCCACCACGTCTGTGTGCGGTCAAAGTGCGTGCCCCATTGGCCCATCGCGAAGCCCGGCTTGTATTTGTCGCCGTAAGGCTGGTGAACGTAGCGGTGAAGCACTAGTCGGTTCACTCCATCGCAAAATGCGGCATCGCCTATGGTCTTCAGGCCTGCCGGCGTTTCATCCCACTGGCTGTCTTTTGGCCCGGCGGTGAATGCCTCTGCGCTAATGCGATTGATGCCGTGCTGACGTGAGGCGCTCACGACTCCCGGAGTGGCAGACGGATGATATTTGCCATCGCGCACCCAGAACTCGGAAACGACCGTGTCCAAGTTGGTGATAACTTCGGAGGTTTCAAACGGCCCAGTGTAAGGCTCGTTGCAGAACTGGAGGTTCGCTGTGTGGAGCTTTTCACGAATGACCGAAAAGTAAGCATCGCGGTAAAGGTCTTTCACCGTGCGACTAAAATCAGCGTTGAACTTTTTGGTTTCGTTCGCGCTGATGACCGTGCGTTTAACCAGCACTGGCAGAAACTTGATCAAATCATAGCCACGCCGATTTAGAAATTCTTCGCGCATCCTCGGTGTCCATGTCGGCGAGCCCGCCTCGTAACTGTCGAACCAGACGAAGTTCAAACCTTTGCCGACCAGATCGCCCGCGTGAATTTGCACGTCCCTGATCACATGGTCCAGGTTGAATGCCATCGCCTCGCGGCTCATCATGTCCGCCTGCAACCCGATGGCTTCCCATTGGCACGGCTGGAGCATCGAACCCATCGTCGTGTGGCCAAAACGGTAAATCACCCAGTCGCCTGCCGACGCTTCCCAGTCCAGCTTTCCATCCGCCGACAATTTGTCTGACAGATCAAAAATCTGGTTCGTGGCGATGCTGCCCTTTGCTGGCACGGCGAGCACCGCGATGTCGCGGAAAAAAGTTTTTCGCGCGGGCACTTCCGGCAAACCTAGCTTGCCGGTATTGCCAAGGTAAACTGGAAACGGCTGGTGCGCGTGGATATCAGGATTCGGTTTGGGAATGTTGCCGAAAAATTTTCCTGGCCCGGAAACTTTCGTTTCCGACCAAACAACTTCCTGCATCGAAAGTTCTGGTGTAACCCACGGTCCGCCGCAAGTCTCGTAGCCCGCGCAATTGCCGAGACCGAATTGCAGACCGAGCCGGTGCGATTCCTGCGCCGCGTGACGTACAAGCTGCCACCACTTGTCATTGAACGTGATAATGTCCGGCGTCGGCGCATTGCCGATGGGCGCTGGCCACGGCGTGCAGATGTCCGACATGCTGCACATCACGCTGCCGCCAAAACCCGCGTCGTGCAGCGCCTGTAAATCGCCGGTAATGCCGTCCGCAGTGATGGTGCTACCCATCCAGAACCAATACACCCACGGGCGCGATTCCGGTGGAGGATACTGGAAAATACTTTCCAAATCAGCGGCGCGGTTCGCCGAGGCGATCGCGCATAGGCACACCCAGATGACCAGCATTTTTCGACAGGATTTTGTTTTCATATCGCTAATAGTTTTTGTTTGTGGAGAAACAAAAGGTGCGGAGCAATAACGGGCCGAGCAAGCCGGACGGTGGCGACACATCGCCGGCGTGATAGGGATTATACGTAGCCCACGTCAGGCGTTTCTCCTGCGGCAATGCTGCGTCGGCGATAAGCCGGTTGGCCCAAGTGTTCTTCACACAAATCTCGAGCAAATTTTCGCCCGAACACAACGCTGTGGTCACATCGAACGTGGCCGGATTTTTCCACGCAATGCCCAATTGGCGTCCGTTCAACGTCACCGAGGCAACCACCTCGACCTGGCCGAGATCAAGCAGGATGCGTTGGCCCTGGCTTGGCTTTAAAAATTGAAAATGCTTTGTGTATGTTGCTGCGCCCGAATAATTGCGCACATTGGCGTCCGGAAAACCCGTCCAGGAAATCAGGTTGGTAAAAACGACCTGCTCCGGCGCGCCCCAGCCCGGTGTGAAGCGGACTTTCCACGATCCACCGATTTCCATCAGGGTGGGCATTTCCGCGACGAAATTTGTTGCCGCCATATCCACCGGCATCGAATCAACTTTTCGCTGAAAGACAACGAAGGAGGATTCGTTGGCTTCCAAGACCAGGGGAACTTCCGTGCGAGCGGCACTGTCGCGCCAGCCGGCGATTTGAAAAATTGCTCCCGTGTCTGCGTCCCAACGCTGCGGTGTCTGCCCGGCAACGCGGAAAGCCATGGTGATTTTCCGCCCGCGCGGCTGGTGGTTTGCCACGAAATAAATATCCGCGTCGGCTAAGCAACGATGAGTCACGCGCAGATTAACGCTGTTTGCATCGCCGACTATCTCCCAGTCGCGAGGCACATTGAGCAGCGCGAGCGTTTCTGCTGGCGTCACACCCCAGAGGATCCGGCCTTTTCCCATTCGATGCTCGCCTCGTGTCACCAGTTCGTCACTTCCCCACAATTCATCGGCAATGCTGCGAACTTCGCGATCTCCCGCCTTGCCATCGCCGAGCGAAGGTGAGCCGGTTGGCTTAGTCGGACCGAGCACCGTTGCGCCGGCGTTGATCAACTCCTTCAGTTTCCGGGCTGCCGCCAAGGTCATCCTGTCTCCTCCCGCAAGAATCAGCATGCGGTAACTCATTCCCTCTGGCAGCAGGATTCGCCCATCCCTCACGCTGGCGCGCTCGATTAAAACTTCATCGCCACAAACATCATAGTCGTAGCCCGCCGGCGGCGCGGGCCGCATCCGCCAAGTGGCAATTTTGAGCGGCGTGTCGCTGCCAAGGTCATACAGAATATCGGCGACGGCATGCCCCTGACGCATGAGATAGGACGAGCGCGCGAGCGAAGTCCAGAAACTAGTGCTGTCTTCCCACCAAGTGTTGTGCCGCTGATAAGGAAGATAAAATCTGTCCTGTGTGACGCCAGGCAACTTGTCGTCCCACGGCTGATGCACATAAGCCAGCACCACGAAGCGGTTGATACCTTGCGCCAGTGCGGCGTCAGCGAACGGTTTCATCATGCCCGGATACGCATCCGCGCGGCTGCCGGTGAACGATTCGGCAGCGGCGATGGGCAGGCCGTAGACATGCGCCGCGCTCGCCGTCTCCTTGCAGTCAATCGTGCCATCTGGCTGGCTCATCCAAAATTCGCCCATCGGAATATCCGTGCGCCCCTTGGCTTGAATGTTGTCGCTCGGCAGACAGGTCGCGATGCCGGGCGCTTGAGCCATCAACGTAATTCCCTCTGCATGACAAAGCTTCTGGAACGAGCCGTAATATGCGTCGCTCATCAAATCGGCAATGGTCCGCCGCACGTCGAAGAGAAATATGTCTGAAAGCTCGCGGCTGCCGACCACGCGACCCATCATTGCTGGCAAATATTTTCGCGGCGAATACCCCCGCCGTTTTTCAAACTGCGATTCGAAATCCGTCGTCCAATTCTGCGAACCGTGTTCCGCGCTGTCCATGTTCACGCCTGCGAGTTTTGCGCCTGGCACTTTGCGAATCTCTCGCAAAATTACGCCGAGGTAATTCGAGAACTGCACGCCGGTTGCCGCCGCGCTCAACTTGTCGCATTCGAGGCCCAGGTTTTCGGGCCGGCCATGCTTGGTTTTCGCTCCGGTGGGCGTGTGGCCGAGACGCAAAATTGTCCAGCGACCGGGCGGCGCGTCCCAGTTCAATTTATCATCGGCCGTGAGTTTGCTCGACAGATCGAGAATGCTTTCCGGGTCAATGGTTTCGTTGTGGGAATAAGCCGGCGTGCGATCTGGATTCGAGAAGTCCGCGATGTTGCCGGACTTGCTTTCCCACTGATCTGTGCGCGCCTCTCCCTGCAACACCAAGCCGCCGATGGACAAACCATCATTGGGAATCTCGAGTTTGATCCGGTAAAACCTCGCGGTGGTCGCCGGAAATGACACGGTGTGCTGCGTCCAATAATCGTGCTGATAACCAAAGGCGGGAATCGTGCAAGGCGCGCGCCAGTTTTGTCCATCGTCGCTCGCCTCCAATACGCCAAGCGCCGGAATCGGTTTCATGCCTTGGCCCAAAAAATCATCCGCCCACGATTCGGGTACTTGCGTCGCGATGACCAGCGCTTTCAAAGTCGAGCGTGACGAATACGTCAGGCTGCGCGCGGTGAATGGCTGGCCGTAGTCGAGCTGGACGCAAACTGCCTGACCGTTCGGCAGCGGAGAAATTTTGGCTTTGGATTTTCCGTTGGTGCTGAACAGCTCTTTCAAATCAACTCCGGCGGGAACGCTGGTAATTGCTGGTTGGCGCAATTTGTTTTCGCCGCCCGCCGGAGTGGGATAAGCCAGCACTGCCACGTCGCGATAAAAATTCAGGGCCTTAGGGGGCTCCATAAGTGCGACCGAAACTTGTTTGCCACCATCCACCACCGTTTCGCTGGCAACGAGGCGCTGCATCCCAAGTTCCGGCGTGATCCACGGACCGCCCGCGACGTAACCATCGCTCGCATTGACTTCGAGCGTGAGCCCGAGCCGCGCACACTCGGCCGCCGCGAACCGCACCCGCGCCAGCCATTCTGGCGAGAGACTTTTCAACGCACCGGGCCGGTCGGTGAACACCTGTTCGTAAAGGACCACGCCGCCAAACCCAACGCGCTTCAACGCTTCGAGATCCCGCGTGATGCCCTGATCGGTCGTAATGGATTCCCCCCAAAACCACCAGATGGCCGGCTTGGCGGCTGCGGGCGGCGAAACAAAATCCTTCTCCGAGGCCTTGAAGGACTGAGCCTGCGCGACGTCAGAAACAGCCGACAGCAGAAATGCTGACAGCCAAAGAATGAATCCGACTGGGGACATTTTAATCATCGACTATTGTGTTTGGTAAAGACGAACGTAATCAAATTCCGCTGCCGCCGGAAGTTTGTTGTCGTCCACCGCCTCCGTGTGCCCGAGATAAGAGGCGATCGTCGTCAGCCAGATTTGACCCTCACTGGGAACGAAGTTGGTGATTACTACCCTTTGAACAAGCTTCCCCTCACAAAAACAGTTCAAGGACTTCCGCGTAAATTCGCAACTCCAAGCAGGAAAGTCCACTGGCAGATTCGTCGTGTTTTCCTTCTTCCATCCCATTTGCAGGTGTGGCTCGGGTTTCCAGCGGTGGAGATTCAACGAGTGGCGATCTTGATAGGGGGAGTCATTTTGACACACATCCAGCTCCTGCACCAAGACTGCCGGACCAGCGCCTCCAGTTCTGAAATGTTTCATCATCCAAACCGATGTGTGCCACCCCGCCTCCGTGTAATGTTGGCCGACTGAGTCTTGATTCTTCACTGCCAGAATCGATTTGCCATCTGACACGGACACATTCTCCGGCAGTTGCGTGCTCCAATCTAGGCTGTCAGTCCGGTAAATCATTTGTTCGCGCCAAGCCTGCCGGCCTTGAATTCATCCGACCATGCCGGTTTGTCGCCAGCAGGCGCGCAGTTTATGGGTGCATCGGTTTGCGCGAGGACTGGGGCAAGCATGAAAATTGACAGGCCAAAATGCGAGAGTTTTCTTTTCAAAATTTTTTAATATAAATAAAATTGCCGGACAATGGACTCGTCAATCTTTAGCCGCACCACCTGCTCACTGACCGGCACGATGGCTTTGGAATAAATTGAGCCAAACACCTGCCCTTGATGAATCGTCCGCCAGGTGCCGTCCTTTTGGCTAACCTGCAATTCAAATCGCTTGCCCTGCCCGCGCCGATAGACGGGATTATCAATCATAAATTCCAAGTGACTAATATATTTTTCTGCGCCCAAATCCACCACAAAAAATCCGTCCCGATCTTGTGTCGCCGCCCGCCCCTGGGTCAGAGAACCGGCCGATGACATTGCTTCAATCAATGCTTCGAGCGGGCGGTCGAATTCCAGTTTCAAAATGGCGTCCGGCTTTTCATTTTCTGCCGTCAGCCATTTTTTTGTGATAAGTTTCGCGGGTATTTCCGGAATTTTTGCACCGCCAGTAAACGTGTGGATGTAAACCACATTGCTGCGCACGGTGCTGTTCGGCCAAGGTGCGCCTCTGGTGCCGGTGATGCTTTCACCATATTTTTTCAGCCACCCGGAAGTGATGCGGCCGGGTGCGGGCAAACCGTCGAGCATCGGTGGCAGTCCGAAAAGATAATTACGGTCGGCGCAAGCCACCGCGACCAAAGTATGTATGCGATTTTCAAAGGTGGAAAAATCCACCACGTCCGCGCGGCGCGATGCCGGGGTGACCCGCAGCGAATGCACTTTGCCGCCGCGATAAACACACTCAACAGTCGTGTTGTTGTTGGCGCACAGTTTGAACGAGACATCCCAATTTTCCGGCCACGCGGGTAGCAGGTAAATTATATTGCCGTCGCTCTGGAGCAACATACTTTGTAATGCGTTCGCCGAATTGGCGCCGTGGTCGTTGTCCGGCGTGCCGTCCATTTTCGTTTCCCAGAATGCCGGAAACCGTGGGCGCGGTCGTGATGGAAACGGCGCATCGGGATCCACATTCCCATTCCATGCGATGAACTGGTCATTGAAATTGATGCTGACCAATCGCGCCGCCTCGCGTGCCAGCCCCAGATAAGCCGCCTGCACCGGCGCAGACTGCCAGCCGCCGGTCTCGACGGGTTGCTTGTCGTCCGTGCCGTCCAGACTCGTCGTGCGCACATGAAACGATTGCCGTGCCGGCGCGAGTTGATCGGGGGTACCCAGCCATGCCTGCCGGAACGGATAAACGGAATACAGCTCTGGCGACTCGCAAATTTCGCGCCCGGACTCGTATTTATTACCGACCGCCAGCAAATCCAGGCCCCGAATCCGACGTGTCGGCATCGGCGGCAATTCACTCAGCAGGCTGGTCCACTGCGACTGGCGTTCCGCGCCGATGTCGAAAGTCAACAACTTCGTCAGCACATAGCGCAGCGCGGTGATTTCAGTGTTGGGATTCGTCACCGGCTGGTAGGTTTCCACTGCAGCGGCGGGCGACATGACCATTTTCCCCGCCACATCGCGCTTTGGAAACTGCAATTCGTAAAACTTGATGAACTCGTCCGCGCAAGGCAGCAGGATTTCATCGAGAAATTTTTTATCGCGCGCGTGCTCATAATACTCGCACATCATCGCCGGCGTTTCGAGCGTCGCCAGAAAATGATAACGCAAATGCTGCGGCACATGGTCCCAGTTGAAAACGCCAACGTTGCGCCACCAGCTCGCCTCCATGATGAACGCGCCGTCGTGATGAAAAATATTCTTGCAGCGGTCGCGGCAAATCTCCAGCCCATCACGGACAAATTGCATTCCCGGCAACATCGTGTCGAAATCGCCGCGCGCCGGCATCGCCCAATATGGATGCCGCGTGTTCTGCCACATGAAGGATAGCACCGCCCAGTCACGGTCGTCCGCCGACACCGGCTTTGGTTTCGGACCGGAAAAGCCGAGCGCACCTGCTGGCATATCCATCGTAAAAATCGAACCATTGTACGGCGGTGGCACTGCGCCGCGGCTGGCGGTCGCTTCGCAGAAACGCTCCAACGCGTAACGTTGTGTAAGTTCAAAAGCATTCGTTGCCGCTTGAATTTCCTTGTGCCCGGCATACGCCTTCGCGCCCTGCGGAAATTGCTCAAAGCGGCACTGATCCAAATTAATTTTGTCTTGTCCGCAACCAGTGACAAAAATGTAGCTGCGATTCCAAAAAACTTTCCACCATTCACAGTGAGCTATCCACTCTGACTTCACCGGCTTTTCCAATTCAGCGAACCATTCCCCCAGAGAGGGCGTCTGACTCGACAATACACGAACTGACAGGTCTATTTTGCGGGCGGCGGTAAGTTTAAGTGTGCGTTTCTCCGCGCGAAAAAATCCTTCACCGCTCATGCGGCAACCGGATGTCCGGTTTAAGATGGGATCAACCACCTTGGCGGCAAACTCGGACGTATTCTGGGACTGGACGTGTTTCATCCATCCCGAGGAGACATTGCGATACCCCCATGCCAGCCGGTTAGCTCCGTCGGTCAATTCCTCGCATGGTCGCAGCGCTTCGAAACTCGCGACAGCATCCACCGGCTTTTGGCTGTCGCCGGTGACGCGAATCACCGGCGCATTCGCATCCACCCAGACGCGTAAGTGCATGCCGCCGGAATGAATCTCAACTGCTCCCTCGCATAGCACTAGCGTTTGTTGAAAATCATTTGTCAACAGCGGGGGCGAGAACTGCACGCGCACGCGCCCGAGCTTTTTCAGCAAATGCGCCGAGTCATAAGCATCCACCTTGCTAACATAAAAAAGCAGGTCGCCGCGTGGCTCCACCCACACATTGGCACCGGCATCGCCGTTTCCCAAAGGCATCGATCCGAAGGAATCCGCACTCGGCACCGTCCAGACAACGTTGCACCCGTCAAGATTTCCGCCCCCCTGCGCCGCCAGCGGTTGCAGCAGCAGGCCCGCCAGCGCCAAGGCAACCGGTTTCAACGCGTTTTTGAACCAAAGACTTTTCATTTCAATAACAACGGATTTCGTAAATGGACGCAGAAGGATCGCCGTTGCTTGCGGTGATGACGACGCGGATTTTGTCCGTCGCTAAGGCGGTGGCAAACTTATGTCGGCGCAAGCGCTGATAGTTGTCTTTGACCTCCAGCGCGCGCTGCCATTTTCCGCTTGCGAAGACTTCAATGGCGTAATCGCGCGGGCATTGCGGATCACGATAGAACGGCGCGTAGGCGTGATATTCGCGGACGAGATGTCCGGGAAAAACCAACTGCACTTCGGATATATTTTCCGGTTTGGCCCAGCTCAGCTCCAACCACTGCGGCAATTCTTGCGTCGCGTCGGAAACCCACAGGTTCGTGGTGCGATGTGGGCGGGTAACGCCAGACAACACTTGATCAGCGGCAAATGATCTCTGCGGCGGTGAAATGCGGTAGGCCAGCGTGTGGCCATTGCCAAAGCGGCGCATCCGGTTCGGCGAAATCGCATACATCGCCATGTGACCGGGAATGATTTTATGCGCTGCGTGCCAGGACAAATGTTGATTGGGCAATGCATCCAGCCGCAGATAACTTCCCACCTCAAGCGTGGCGGGCAGTTCCAGGTTCAGTTTCCAAGTCACCCAATGATTTTTTCCCGGTGGCACCGTGAGTTTGGCTGTGGCAAGCGGCGCGCTGGGTTCAGCGCGGTAATCCCAGATGTGTTCCGCAACCAAAAGTTGAACTTCCACCGTCTCGATGACCGAGTTGTCATTGGAGAGACAAAGTTCGAGACTCTGGATGCGCCCGCCTTCCGTGGCGATCAACTGGCCGCGCCGGGTTTCGAGTCGCTCGATGCCGTATTGCGGTTGGTCGCGCCAGATTTTCAAGCCGTCGTGAAAACCCGACGTCTCCGGCGCAACGCCGTGAACGGCCAGTTCACTGCTCGCGGTAACTTTTGCTGAACGCGCCAAATTTTTTTCATCGGTGCTCCGATAGTTCGGCAGAAAGCCACCATTCGCGAGCAGCCGCTGCTGAATTTCGCCGATGTCCTGCGCGACAAGTTCATCGAAATCGTGCCCACGTTGCAGACCAATCGCCGCAGCGACGCCGGCGGCCTCGCCCATGATCGCCGTCGTGCCCATGACGCGTATTGTGCCTAGCGCAGCGTGCGTAACGCTCACGTTGCGACCTGCCATCATCAAGTTGTCGCAATCCTTCGCGAGCAAGATGCGCAGCGGAATCCCGTAAGGCCCACAGTAAGACATCGCCGAGTAATCACTAAACGTATCGTATTCATTTTCATGACCACCCGCCGCCGCGGACGGCTCAGAACTTTTCGCCAGTAAGCCGCCTGGCGTGTGCAAATCCACGAACCAGCCGCCGAATGCGATTTCATCCGGGAATACGGTCTTGTTCAAAATATCGTGCTCGTTCATGAAGTAACGCCCCATGATGCGACGGCTCTCACGTTTGCCGGGCACTTGGCCGATCCAATCGAGCGCGTAATTTCGAACGAGGTCCATCGTCTTGGGGTCTTTGTTCTTCATCCAATCCCAGACGCCGAGCGCGTGGCGCGTGAGTTCGTGGCGAATGGTCTCAGTGTCGTAAATCGTGTGATACGGCACGCCGATTTCAAGCCACCAGAATCCTCCGCGCTTCTCTTTCGGCAAGCGCCCTTGCTGGTAGAAATAACTCGCGTCTTCGTGCTTCACAGCCCAGTCCGGCGCTTTGAAGGGTGCGGGCGCGCCGGTGTCGCGCGTGAGGAAATGTATAGAATTACCCATCGTGTCGTTGCTCGCTTTGGATGGCGCATGTGGCTCATTGAATTCATCGCGTCCTTCCGAACCCATGCGCCAGAGGCAACCTGCCTGGTCAGCCACAACGCCATCACCAGTGCAATCAATGAAGGTTTTCGCTTCGAGCCGAAGTTCCATTTCCGCGTTCTGCACCACGGCGAGAATGGCGGTGATGTTGCGCTGGTCGCGCATTTCCACACTGCGGATGTCTGTGTTCAGATGCAGCGTCAGATGCAGGGTGGTCTGCGCGAGGTCGTATAGCACCATGTCCCATACGCTGTTGGTCCAGCCGTTCTCATAAATCTCAGCGTGATTTCGCGCACGCTCCTCGATAAGCACCTCGCTGATGATGCCCGTCTCGCGCGCATACGCGTGGAACGCTGCCGCGCCGTGCGGCGTGACGCCGACTTCGGAAGAACTATTGCCGCCCAGCACGGGACGATTGTGAACGAGACAGGTTTTAGCGCCGTTGCGGGCCGCGGCGACCGCCGCACAAAAGCCGGCCAATCCGCCACCGCAGACAACAATGTCATAGTTTTCTTTTACAGTTTTCATAAAAATTCAATTTGTATTCGCACGTTTGCGCAGATTCCAGATGAGCAGCAGTGCCACTGGATACAGTACCGCCATCACGTAGAAACAGTCGTTGTAGGAACGATGGTCAATAAACCACGCCACCGCCTTGTTCATAAAAAAGCCGCCAAGCGCGCTGCCGCACGCAATGACGCCAAAAGCCGTGCCGAGAATCCGTTGCGGCACGATGTCCACGACCAGCGACGTGATATTGCCCAGCCATGCGGTTGAGGCGTAGGCCACGATCATCGCCATGACGATAGCCGTCATCACCGTCGGCGCGGCGGGAACGAAGCCCATCAGCGGAGCAAGACAAGTACTGATCAGCATGATCCAAAGCCGTGCAGCGGCAGGAATGACGCCACGTTTAACCAGCCGGCCGGAGAGAAATCCCCCGACCGTGAAACCAATCGTTGCCGCGGCAAAAATCATCCACATGATAGCGACACCTTTCTGGTCGAGACCGCGAACGTCGCGGAGATATTTGGGAAACCAGAACTGGAAAAAATACCACGCCGGATCGGTGATGAGTCGCGCGAGCATCAATTGCCACACGAGCGGTTCACGCAGGACTCTTTGCCAGAGGGCCAACTCGGTTTCTTTCGGCGCTGCATTCGACGCTTTGGTCGATGCGAGATTGGCCGCGAGAAAATGCTTTTCCTTGTCCGTCATGTGCGGATGTGCTGTCGGACTTTTATAAAGCCAAAGCCAGAGAAACAGCCACAGCAACGCCACGACAGGCGTCACCGCGAACACCCAGCGCCAGCCAAAGCGATCAGCAATGAGCGCGACCATCACTGGCGCAATCGTCGCGCCGACTGCGCCACCGGCGCTGTATATTCCGACGGCCATTCCCCGCTCGGAAGCAGGAAACCACTCAGACACGGCCTTGGGCGAATCGGTGTAGCAAACCGCTTCGCCCAGCCCGAGCATGAACCGTAGCCCGCAAATCTGGCCGAGCGAACGCGCCATACCGGTAAGCGCATTGGCCATCGTCCACCACGCGACAAACAGCGCGAGACTCCATCGCACGCCAAGCTTGTCCACCACGCGGCCGGACAACAGATTTGCTAACGTATAAGCGATAAGAAAATAGTTGATGATGCTCGCGTATTCCTGATTGCTAATGTTCAGGTCCTTTTGAATTGTCGTCGCGAGCAGGCCGAGGACGTTCCGGTCAACGTAGTTCAACAACGCCGCCATGAAGAGAGCGCAGGCCAGAATCCAGCGAAGATAGGGAACTTTGAGTGCCATGGGTTATTGTTGTTCCCAGAATTCCCAACTCAAACCAGGCAGACTCGGCGAAATCGTTCCGCCAGACAAGGTGCCGATTTCAAGGCCACGACAATTTTCGCCCGCATCTTCGGGCGTATAGCGGAAGCCTTTGAATGTCTCATTGGTTAGGCCGGTTGCGACGGAAAAGTTATGTTCGCTCAAATTGCGGTTTGAAATGGCGATGGTGAGCTTGCCGTCTGGACGGCGAAACGCGAGCACGCGCGCGTTGGTTTGGTAAACTTTTTCTGCCACCGCCACGGCGACCGAATCCCACGGCAGGTGCCGGGTAAAACTGCCGACCGCGTGCCAGTTGTAATGGTTGAAAATCCAATGCCCAGGTTCGACGCCGCGTGCTTTTTGCTCTAGGGCCACCGCCTGTGAACGAATTTGCATCGGCAGATTCATGCCGATCTGCGGCTTGAAAGTCGCTGCGTCCGCCGGTTCCAAAAAAACGCTGTGGGCGACAGCCATTCCACCCGGTGCTGGTATTCTGATTATGCCCGCTGGAAAATTGCGCTGGTAAATCGTATCCGTGCCGCCGGGCCAAGCGGCGGTCATTCCCGTTTTTTTCCAGGCTGCCGGCAGCTTGTTCGCCAAGCGTGAATCCGCGAGCAGAAAAACCGTGACGGTTTGATTGACGAGAAAATTGTAGGCGATGGCCGGCTTTCCATCGGCGGGCAGTTTGGCGGAAACCATTTCCAGTTTTTTCAACGACGCCGGCAATTGGGTAAACTCTGGCCCGCTCGGCCAGCGACGAAATGGTTCTGCGGAAGGCGGCGGGTTGGTATCGAGGCGTGATTTCCAGAAGCCGAGCGAGTAGCCGCTGGCCTCGGCGTTCTCCACCGGCTTGAGGGCGTGGATCCAGAACCACATCGGATTTTCAGCGAGCTGAAATGAATTCATGATGTGCTGCACGGTGTTCAAGCAGCGCTCCGGGCTCGTGCCGCCGGTGAGATATTCGTATTCGTTCTGAAACCAGGGGCGCCGCGGTAGTGCGGCGGGAAACTCTTCGTGGATTTTACGCGGTGTCTCCGATGGTGATCCGACGATATGAACACAATAGGCGTCCACGAGCGCGGCGACTTTCGGATCTTTCATGCCGCCGCCGATGAACTTGCCGAGACCGTGGCCGGTGTCCGCGAAGATGAAAATGTTAGGGTCATGGTTCCGAACCGCGCCCGCGACGGCACTGAAAGCACGAACGTAACTGCGCGAATCAGGATACTCGCATGAAGAATAGATGGCGTGGTTTACGTCCGGCTCGTTTTGGAGACCAAACATGGAAACTTTTAGTCCCGAATCAGCCAGCGTGCGTATATCCGTGATGACAGACTGCGCCAAGTCGGCGAGAAATCGGTTCGTGTCGCCATGATAATCAGCTTCGTCCACAAAGCCCGGGGCGAAACAGCGCAAACGGTTGCCCGGATCATTTTCGTGAGCGCCAACGTAAGATTGCGTTCCTTTCCAAAATGGCGCAGGCGACCAATATTCAAAGGAAAGTCCTTCAACGCCGGCTTGGGCGAGAAGATCGCGCAATTCCGTCAATTGATCAGGCCAGCGTGGTTGCAGAGATTTTTTCTCCGCGTCCAACCCGCGCCAGTAAAGTCCGCCAGCCAGGCGACAATAGCGGAAGCCGCGCAACATTTCCTTCGCCAGCCGCCCGCGTTCGGCGGGAACAAGGTCGTGTGGCACGCCGAGTGGCGCTTCGGGCAACCCATGGTTGCCTGAACCAATCGAGTCCAACTGGATTTCAAACCCGATGCCCTTGATGAGCTGCTTCGGCTGGTCGGGGTGAATGGTAAACCTGCTTTCAATTGTCAACGGAACAGTTTCAGAAGCAGAGCGAACGGGATCACCGGCTTGCAAATTCAAGCCTGTGTCCAAAATCATCATCAGGCCAATGCCGAAGACAAATCTCATTCTGTGGCTTCATTATAGGCAAATTACAACCAGTGCATCCACCATAGTTTGCGCCAATTTTCATAGAATTTGCGCATGGTTGCCAAGTGATTGGCTTCATTTAGACAACTGGAGTGCACTGGACCGGCTACCTGACACGGCTGATTCGTCTGGATAAGGGGAAATGCGGTGGGCAAAGGCTGGATTGAAAAACGACTGAACATTCTCCGGGCTTGGCCGCGAGCTGGCCGCATGGTGCTCGCCCATTTTGATTTTTCCAATGAAGCCGAGGTTGTGAAGCGCGTCACCGTACGGCTGCTCGCAGACCACGAGCGGCCTGAGTTTGATCGTCTCCTGCTTGAAAAGCATTATCTGCATGACGCGACGCTGGCTGGCCAGTCGCTGCGCTATGTGGCCGAAGTGGCTGGCCAGTGGCTGGCGCTGTTGAGCTGCAGCGCGACCGCGCTCCACCTCAAGGGGCGTGAAAAATGGATCGCTTGGAGTCCGCGCCAGCGTGCCCGCCGCCTGCCGTTTGTGGTCAACAACAGCCGGTTTTTGGTGCTGCCCGAGCGGGCGCGGTTTCCCAATCTGGCTTCGCGCGTGCTCGGCCTGGTGCTGCGCCGCTTGCGTGCGGACTGGCAGGCGCGCTGGCAACATCCGGTGCTGGTGGTGGAAAGCTTCGTGGACGAAGCCCAGTATCGCGGCACTGGTTACCGCGCCTGCGGTTTTGCAGCCGTCGGGCCGACCCAGGGATTTGGCCGCGCCAGCCGCGATTTTTATCTGCCGCACGGCCAGCCCAAGCAACTGTACTTGCGCGAACTGCGGGCCGGGGCGCGCCGACTGTTGTGCCAGGCGCGCTGGCCCCGGGAGTTGGCCGACTGCGAAGCCGAGGTGACCGGGCCGTGTCCCTTTCGCGCGCCGGCACTCACAGGTTTGCTGGATCGCCTGGGGGCTCTGCCGGATGCGCGCCGCGGCCACGGCCTGCGTCATCGCCAGCGTTTTGTGCTGGCCTGCGCCGCCGTGGCGACGCTCATGGGGGCTGGCGGCTACCGCGCCTTCGAGAACACCTGCCAAAAAATGACCCAACGCCAACTCCGCGCGCTGGGCTGTCAACCCGCTGAGGAGGATGGGCGTTATTATCCTCCCAGTGACACCACCTTTCAACGGGTGCTCAAGCGGATGGATGCGGCGGCCGTGACCACCCTGATCGGCGGCTGGCTGGCCGAGCAGGAAATCGGTGCTTTGGCGCGCCTGGCGGTGGATGGCAAAGTACTGCGGGGCAGCGGCCGCCACGATGGTAAGGCCCTGCAATTGCTCTCGGCCGTCACCCACCATTTGCGGCTGACCTTGGACCAGCTTCCCATTGAGGAGAAGAGCAACGAGATTCCCGCGCTCAAGCCGCTACTCCTCAAAGTCAAGCCGCCGCCCGGAACCTTGATCACCGCCGATGCGCTGCACTGTCAGCAGGAGAGTGCGCGTTTCATCACGCAGGAACTGGGCGGAGATTATCTCTTCGGCCTAAAAGGCAACCAAAGCGGCATCCTTGATAAGGCCCAACGCCTGCTGGCTCAGCAGGGTTTTCCCCCCTCAAGGGCAGTGGGAAAAGGCCCACGGACGGCTGGCTCACCGCCGCGTGG
>CAISVF010000192.1 GCA_903888765.1 uncultured Verrucomicrobia subdivision 3 bacterium
CTTGTGAATGACATATTCGCTGGCGAATGCCTCGTCGGCAGGACAGTTCAGCGAAGCCGTGCCGCGGATCGCGTTGAAAAAATTTTCAAGATGCGGCTGGTGGATTTTTTTGGTGAAGGAGACGGGAATGTCATATTGCAACAGCGGAGCCGTTTCGCGCACGTCCACCTTGTCAGCGTCGGCGCTGACCGGTGTGGGAGTAGCGAGCAGGTAATTTTTACCGGCCAGCTCGTCCCAAGGCTTGGTGGAACGGTCTTCGCGCCAAAGCCCGCAGATGCTGGGCTTTTCCGACATCTTGATGGTGCCTTCATCGCCCATGAACATTTCAAAATAACCACCGCCGGCGCTCGTCGTGGTCTGCACCTGATAAAATGCGCGAGCCGCGCCTTCCGGCAACTGGTATTCATAAACCACCATGGCATTGTCATACCAGTCGTGGTTTTTGTAATAATCATTGCCGCCGCTGGCCATGACCGATTTCGCGGTGGTGCCAAACCACCAGTTGAAAATATCAATCTGATGCGCGCCGAGGTCGGATAAAGGCCCGCCGCCAAGCCCCTTGAACCAGCGCCAGTTCCGGAACTGATGCATGTCCTTGAAGCCATATTTGGCGAGGTCGTCGGGCTTGATTTCCGTATGTTTGGGAAAGCCTAAATCATTGGTGACGGTGCGGTTCCACTGCGCGTGGGCGGCCGTGAGCCGGCCAAAAATCTGCGCCTCGCGGACCAGTTTGTTCAAGGCAAAGATATAACGCGGATTGCTCCGGCGCTGATGGCCGATCTGGAGCAACTTGCCGGTCTGGCGCATCGTTTCCACCATGGAGCGGGCGCCCTCGATGGTGTTGCTCATCATTTTTTCGCAATAGACATGCAGCCCGGCCTTCAAACAGGCATTGGTCACGGGCGCGTGCCAGAAATCCGGAACAGCCACGACCACGGCCTGCAAATCTTTTTCATTGGAAAGCAGTTCCTCGTAATCGCGATAACCCTTCACGTCAAATCCATTATCCTTCAGCCGACGGACATTGCTGTTGCGATTATAATCCCAGATATCCACCACGGCGACGAGGCGGATGCCGGTAATCACCTGCAGCGAATCCAGCAACACCTGACCCTGCGCGCCGCAACCGATGAGCGCCACATTGATTTTGTTGAGCACGGAGCCCTTGTTGGCGGCGGCTTTGGGACCGGCATCCGGGCTGCAGGAGGTCAGGAGCAGACCAGCACCCGCGGCGGCGGTGGTGCCGATGAATTCCCGGCGCGTGAGGGGTTGCTTTACCATTTTTTGAGGAGGGCAAGTTTGTTGTGTTTCGCCAGCATCAGCGCGAAGGCGACCAAGCCGACGTGAATCCCCAGATAGGCAATACCATCCGGCTGATTGATCAAGATCAAGCCGACCGACAGCATAATGTAGATCAATCCCTGCACAAACAGAGATGCCCGCGTGCCCAGTCCGAGCAGCAACATCACGCCCGAAGCAATTAGCGCCGGCCCCAGCAATTTATCGAATGTGGTGAGCGCAAAACCGGGAAGTAACGCCTCATTGGCGAACTTGGTTTTCAGCCCCAGCGGGACGCCGGAATAGTTTCCCAGCGAATAAAATTTCACCTTCATATCAATCATCGCGCCGCCGGGGTCCGGCTGGCCGTTGGCATCCAGAATCGGTTGCTGAATGGTTTTGTAGGCGCCGAATTTTTCCACGCCCGCGAGCAGCGCGCGCAAGCCCAGCCAGCCGCGCAGCAGCAGGAAGGCGAGCGAATAATCGCAGTGGCACGGGTGCTCGCAGGAGCCGTTTGGATTTTGAGAGGTCGATTCGTTCATGTCTATATCGTTTTAATTCGCGACTAAATTGATCGGGTGAAAGTCTGGCGGATTTTGCCGCGCGACACAATCCCCCAAATGGGTAGCTGCTTACGCCATGTGCCACGGGGCGCGATATGGCCGGGTGAGTAGATCGCTCGCGCCGCTGTCCCCCAGAATGGTCTCGGTGCTCACATCCCATTTCAATTTACGCCCGACCAGCATCGAGATGAGACCGAGATGCCCGGGGATGGCGGAATGGTGGGCCGTTTGCACGGGCGTGATCGTGGGTTGGCGGGATTTGATGCAATCCAGAAAATTGCGCTGATGGCCCTTGGATTCGTAAAGTTTTACTTTGCGCAGCGCTTCCGGCAGCGACTTGCCTTTCTTCCATTCCGGATTAGAGGCGTCAAACCCGCCGCGATCCACCCAGACCCAGCCGTCCGTGCCGATCCATTTCGTGCCGCTCCGAATATCGGGATGGCCGCCGGCAATGGTAAAAGTGATGTCATTCGGATACCTGGCTTCGATACGATACTTGGTGGCCGTGTTCCATAACGCATTTGCCGGAGGAAAGATCCCGTGCGCCTCGACTTCCGACGGGCCGGAACGGTCGAAATCCAGTCCCCAATGAGCGATATCGCCATGATGGCCGATCCAATCCAGCAACTGACCGCCGCCGGTATTATAATTCCAGCGCCAGTTCATATGCAGGCGCTGTTTGATGTACGGCTCAAATTTGGACGGTCCGATCCAGGTATCGAAATCAAGCTCGCCAGGCGGCAGCGTGACCGCCAGTTCCCAAGCCGGGGTTCCGGGCAACACCGTGGACAGATCCTGCACCTTCTCGGGCAGGGAAGAGAGCTTGGCAATCAAGGCTGGCGCAGTGCCGGCAAAATCATGGTGGCCGGCAGGTAAGCCCACTTCGACATGGGTTACTTTGCCAATCAGACCATTGCGGACAATTTCCGCCGCCTTGCGGAACTGTGCCTGGGAGCGCTGCCACGAACCGGTCTGCCAGATGACCTGATTTTTTTCCACGGCCTTCACAATGGCCTGTTGTTCGGCGATGGTGCGCGCGAGGGGCTTTTCCCCGTAAATGTCCTTTTTATGCGCGGCGGCTTCCGTCGCCAGAATGCCATGCCAATGATCCGGCACTGCCAGCATCACGGCATCAATATCCGTCCGGTCAAGCAGTTCGCGGAAATCGTGATAGCCTTGGCAATCGTTGTTCCCGTAATGCTCGTTGATCGTGCCCACCGCGCTCTGCAAATGATTTTTGTCCAGATCGCAGGCCGCCACCACCTGGCAATCGGCTTCCGCCAAAAACGACTTGGTATTGCCGGGCCCCTGCATGCCCCAGCCAACCACGCCCAACGTAATGCGCTTGGACGGGCTGTTCTGGCCAAACACGGACCCTGGCACAATGGCGGGCATCACCAGCGCGGCCCCGGCGGCTTTCAAAAAGTACCGGCGGTTCACGGCGGATAGCGGACGCGGAGCGGACAATTTTTTTTGCATGTATTTATTTTCTGAGCGGGCGGGCGGGCCACAGTTTTCGCGGCATACCAGCCTCTCGTTTTTCAGAGGTTCAGATTGACTTTATTCGAGCGCGGTTACAATTTATTTTTAAATACATTCTCAAATATGTCACGCACTGTCACTCTCTTCACTGGCCAGTGGGCCGATCTCTCCCTCGCTGAACTCCTGCCGCTCGTCAAAAAAATGGGCTATGATGGCGTAGAACTCGCCTGCTGGGGCGACCATTTTGAGGTGGATCGCGCGCTCAGCGAACCGGATTATCTGAAAAAGAAATGGGCGCTGCTCACCAAGCATGGCCTGACTTGCCACGCCATCTCCAGCCATCTGGTCGGCCAGGCGGTTTGCGATTTGATTGATGAACGGCATCAGGCGATTCTGCCCGCAGATGTTTGGGGCGATGGCAAGCCCGAAGGCGTCCGGCAGCGCGCGGCGGCAAAAATGCAGCTCACTGCCCGCGCCGCCCGGAAGTTTTTCAATGCAAAACCCGGACGCAAGGCGGCGGATCAAACTCCCGCGATTGTCAACGGATTCACCGGCTCCAGCATCTGGCATTCCATTTACGGCTTTCCGCCCACCAGCCAGGAATATTGGAACCGGGGGTTTGCCGATTTTGCCAAACGCTGGGTGCCGATTCTGGACGTGTTTGAGAGTGAAAACGTGAATTTTGCGCTGGAGGTCCACCCCACGGAAATTGCTTTTGACATCGCCTCCGCGCAGCGTGCGCTCGCAGCGGTGAAACAGCATCCCCGCTTCGGCTTCAATTATGATCCCTCGCACCTCGGCTATCAGGGCGTCAATTATATAAAGTTTATTCGCGAATTTTCCGGCCGCATTTTTCATGCGCACATGAAGGACGTTTGGTGGGGCCACGGGGACGGCACCGTAGGCGTGTTTGGCGGCCACACGGACTTCACGGACGCGCGGCGCTTCTGGGATTTCCGCTCCCTTGGCCACGGCGACATCAATTTCGAAGAAATTATTGTCGCCCTCAACGACATTGGCTATCGGGGCCCGCTTTCCGTGGAATGGGAGGACGGTCGCATGGACCGCATCCACGGCGCCACGGAAAGTTGCGCCTTTGTCCGCAAACTGGATTTCACCCCGAACAAAGCTGCATTTGATGCCGCGTTTGCCAAGCGCTGAGTAACGAGGCATAACGCAAGCATCCGAGGCTAGTCGGGCAGGGTTCGATCATTATCTGATCAATCCCTGCTGTGGTTACATTGTGTTTGACCAACAGCCAGATGGCTGAGATTAAAATGTAGCTTTTGGAGGTTGCGCATAAAGCCCTCAGTTTGGAGGGAGGGATGAGCTTAATTCCCATGAACCGCCACTCAATGCGGCTGAGTTGGGACCCGGCGAAGCCTTGTTTTTTGCCAGCTTGCACAGCAGGCGGTAAAACCGGAACGTCAACTAGCGTGCCAACGCCACATTGGCGGCCAAGCCGCCCACCCGGCTGCGCAAGCGCCGGTAAAATCCGCCCAGCGCCTTATCCACACTTTGTCCCAGCGCCAGCGCCGCCGCACAGAACATCCGCCCGGCCCGGTTGCGGTGTCCTTTGACTCGGTCTTTACGCTTGCCGCTTTGCTTGCTGCCCGCCGGCCAGTCCCAGCCACGAGGCGAAGTGCTTCTCGCTCGGCCAGCGCGCCATGTTCGTCTTGCGCCCGGACACGTTCTGCACCATGGCAGCCGTTGACCACCTCCACCGCCAGCCCGGTCGCTTCCAGCACTTCGTAGACATACAGCCAGGTAGCCCCCCGTCGCTTCTATCGCCACCGTTTGCACGCCTTGCGCCTGGAACCAGTCGCGCAAACTCTCCAGGTCGCCAGTAAACGTGCCGAACACTTTTGGCGCATCCCCGGCAATCAGGCCATGGAGATTTTCACTGCCGAGATCAATGCCGGCAGCCTTGGGATTAAGTACGGGCAGGGCTTTCATAACCTTTGGGTCGGGATGTTTTACTAACTTCGTTTACCTAAAATTTTATCTAATTAGCATAAGTAAAGAGCAGTTATGATCCAATGATGCCATTCTCCACGCCATGAGGTGGGTTGGGGTCCACTGAAAGAAAATTTTGCTCATGGCAAAAAATGTCAAGTGTTTGGCATTAGATGGCTGGTTTAGATTTGCGCTAACGCCGATGATAAGCTGGTAATCCATTAATGACATGAGCCAGCCAACGCGCTTCGATTTAACGCAGGCGGACATCCCGTCCGCCTGGTATAACCTCAACGCCGATTTTCCGGAACCGCTCCCGCCGCCGCTGCACCCCGGCACCATGGAGCCGATGCCGCCAGCCGCGCTGGAAGCGATTTTTCCGCGCAACCTGATTGAACAGGAAATCAGTGCCGCACAGTGGATCGAAATTCCCGAACCGGTTCGCGAAATCTACGCGCTATGGCGACCCACGCCGCTATTGCGCGCCGTGCGTCTGGAAAAAGCCCTGAACACGCCCGCGCATATTTACTACAAATATGAGGGCGTGAGCCCCGCCGGCTCCCACAAGGTCAACACCTCGGTGCCGCAAGCCTACTATAACAAAATTGCCGGTACCAAACGCCTCGCCACCGAAACCGGCGCGGGCCAATGGGGATCGTCGCTGGCTTTTGCCTGCAGCCTGTTTGACTTGGAATGCAATGTTTACATGGTCAAGGTCAGCTACGAGCAGAAACCGTATCGCCGGATGCTCATGCATACCTGGGGAGCCACGGTGCATGCCAGCCCGAGCAATCTCACGGAATACGGCCGCAAGCTGCTCGCTGAAGATCCGCATTGCCCCGGCAGCCTCGGCATTGCCATCAGCGAGGCCATTGAAGATACCGTCAAAACGCCCGACACCAAATACTCGCTCGGCAGCGTGCTGAATCACGTCTGCCACCATCAGACGGTCATTGGCGAGGAAACCATTCGCCAGATGGAAAAGGCCGGCGAGGAGCCGGATGTGATTTTCGGCTGCTGCGGCGGCGGCAGCAATTTTGCCGGCCTGACTTTTCCCTTCATCCGCAAAAAAATCCGCGAAGGAAAAAAATACCGCATTGTCGGCGTGGAGCCGTCGGCGTGTCCGTCGCTGACCCAGGGCGAATTACGCTATGATTTCGGCGACACGGCGGAAACCACGCCGCTGATGAAAATGTACACGCTGGGCCACAAGTTTATGCCCCCCAGCATCCATGCCGGCGGATTGCGCTATCATGGCATGTCGCCCATGGTCAGCCACGCGCTCAAGCTGGGCCTCATCGAAGCCGAGGCGATTCACCAGACCAAGGTTTTCGAGGCGGCAACCCTGTTTGCCCGCAAGGAAGGCATTGTGCCCGCGCCGGAATCCTCCCACGCCATTGCAGCGGTGGTGAAAGAAGCGGAGAAATGCCGCGAAGCCGGAACTAAGAAAGTGTTGCTCTTCAACCTTTCCGGCCATGGCCTGCTCGACCTGAGTTCGTTTGAAAATTATTTGCACGGAAAAATCCAGGACGTTTAATTTAGCCTCCATCAAAATCAAATAACACCAATGAAAACACTGACTCGTTTGTTTCTCACCACGGCCGCTTGCTCGGCGGCCTCATCAACCTTCGCCTTTGGCCCGGCCAGCCTGCCGGTCGGCAGCCATTATCCGGTCGGGGCTGAAGGCATCAAGGGCGCATCGCTGCCGCCGCCCGGCGTGTATCTGCGCGACTACAACTTTTTCTACAACGCCACCACCGTTCCCGGCCTCCCGGTAAGCGCCAATATTTTTGCCTATGTGCAAGCGCCGCGCCTCATCTGGATGACGCCGCTGGAAGTGCTGGGCGCAAATTACGGGATGGATGTCATTGTGCCGTTCGCCGAGAAAGACATCCGGGTGGGCGGTTTGCGCGGGGAAAATTTCAATCTGGCTGACATCCAGATCGAACCGCTGCTGCTCTCGTGGCACCTGAAGCAATTTGACCTCGCCGCCGGTTACGCCATCTGGGCGCCGTCGGGAAACTTTGATTTCTCCGCGGCCAATCCGGTGAAAGCTTTGGCCAGCCCCGGCAATGGTTACTGGTCCCATATGCTCACGCTCGGTGGCGTCTGGTATCCCGACGAGAAAAGAACCTGGTCCATGTCGGTGCTCGGCCGCTACGAAATCTGTCAGGAACAGGACCAGTCGCACGTCACGCCCGGAAACGCGTTCACTATCGAATGGGGATTGAGTAAATCGGTGGCGCAAAATGTGGATGTGGGGCTCGTGGGCTATTATCAGCAGCAGGTAACCAAGGATAGCGGTGGCATCGCCCCCTCTCATGACTTGTCGCGCATTGTCGGCGTCGGCCCGGAAATCAGCGCGTTCTGTTCCAAGCTCGGCGTGTTTACTTCGCTGCGCTACGTGTATGAGACCGATGCCATAGCGCGTCCGCAGGGGCAAACCGTCACGCTCACTTTTACCAAGCGGTTCTAACCGCGTCCCGGAATTTTTCCGGAGAAAATTCGCAGACAAATGCCCGTCGATGGTTAAAACATCGGCGGGTGTTTTTGCTTTTTAGTCAACCGGCTGTCCGTGAGAATTGCTTGGTGCATGGCTGGTTTTGGACTAAACTTTTGTCATGCTAAGCCAGCGACAGCGTCCCATTCTGGTGGCTTTAGCCGCGCTCGTGACCATCTGGGTGGTGGCCATCGCGGGCTACGAGTTCATCAAACACGCTAAAATCACGCCCGAAAAAGTCCACTCGTTTATTGACGCCACGGATTTTGATAGCCTGTCCGCCGCCGAGCGTGCGACGGCGCTGCGCAAACTGGCAGCCATGCTCAATGCGCTGTCGCTCGAAGAGCGGCAGCGCCTGCGGCTAGAGCGGCTGGCCTGGTTCAAAAAAATGACCGACGCCGAAAAAGGCGACTTTCTGGAAGCGACCCTGCCCACCGGCTTCCACCAGATGCTCAACGCTTTCGAAGAACTTCCGCCGGACAAACGCCAGCGCGTGTTGGATCAGGCGGTTAAACAAATGCGCCAGGCGCGCGAAAAGCTCGCCGCCAGCGGCCAGCAGCCGCCGGAGAATAACAGCGGGGCCTTGAGCAAGGAACTGCAGGATCGGGTGACCAAGATCGGCCTGAAAAGCTTCTACAGCCAAAGCTCGGCCCAGACCAAGGCGGAGGTGGCACCCCTGCTGGAGGAAATGCAGCGGGCAATGGAAAGCGGACGGATGTTGCGTGGCCCGCGGTGACCATGAAAAATTTTCCATCCGTCCCGTGTGACCGGGCTTTCACGCTCGTTGAGCTGCTGGTGGTGATGACCATTATTGCGATTCTGGCGGCCCTCCTGCTGCCGGCGTTGGGCCGCGCCAAGGAGTCCGCCCGCGCCACGGTTTGTTTAAGCAATCTCCATCAAGTGGGCATTGCCCTGCAGCTGTACGTGCAGGAAAATCACAACCGGCTGCCCACCATGCGCGATGTTTCCACAGATCCGACAGTGGCCGCCACCAATACGTTTCCCGCCATCCATCAGGTGCTTGGCGCCCAGCTCGGGAACACCAATGTCCTGCGCTGCCCTTCTGATCTGGCTGATTTTTTTGGCCGCACCGGTTCCAGCTATGGCTGGAACAGCCTGCTGAACGGTGAAGACGCCGATCATTTGCATGCGTTCACCATGAATTTTGATCCGCACGGGATTTTCCTGGTGCTCGACAAGGAGGATTTCCACAAACTGCGTGGCCCGGAAAAAGCGGTGAATTATCTCTACGCCGACGGCCACATCAAAAACCTGCTGGCGATTGAGGGGAGCAAATGATTGAACTGCAACATGTCGTGAAGAAATTTGCCGGCCGCACGGCGGTGGATGATCTCTCTTTCGCCGTGCCACGGGGCACCATCTTCGGTTTGCTGGGGCATAACGGCGCGGGCAAAAGCACCGCCATTGGCATGATGCTCGGCCAGGTCTGGCCCACCAGCGGCGTCGTCAAGGTGTGCGGCTTCGATGTTCAATCCCATCGCCGGGCCGCGCTGCAGCCGGTTGGTGCCATATTTGAAACGCCGGTTTTTTATGATTACCTCAGCGGCTGGCGCAATCTGGAAATTCTCAGCACCTATACCGCCCCTACCTCCCGGACGAGGATCGCCGAGGTGATTGACTGGGTGGGCCTCACCGGCCGGGAGCAGTCCAAGGTGAGCACCTATTCGCATGGCATGCGCTCGCGCCTCGCGCTGGCGCAGGCGCTGCTGCCGAAGCCGGAATTGCTCATTCTCGATGAGCCGAGTGACGGTCTGGATCCCGAGGGCATTCATGAAATGCGTCAGACCATTCTCCGCTTGCACCGCGATCTCGGGCTCACCATTTTGCTTTCCTCCCATTTGTTGCATGAGGTGGAGCAGCTCTGCACGCGCATCGCCGTGCTGCAACAGGGCAGAAAAGTTTTCGAGGGCAATGTCGCCGATGTGAAGGGCGCGCGCGGCAAAGTGGCTTTGAAAACGGATGATTTTGTGCGCGCGGCGGAGCTGTTGCGCGCGCGCGGCCTCATCACTGCCACGGCGGAAGACCGGTTTGTCACGCTGGCCGAGGGCCGAACGACGGCGGAGATCGCGCAGGCACTGGTCGCCACCGGCCTGCCGGTGGCCGGCCTCTGGCAGCAGGAGCAGACCGTGGAGGATTTTTATTTGAACCTGATCAAGCCGCCGTCCAGCGCGGCCGGAAAGTAGCCCATGTTTTTCGCCCAACTTAAAAACGAGCTCTGGAAATTATTCGGAAAGAAGCGCACCTATATCGGCTTCGCGGCCTTCTTGTTTGCCCAGACGGCCATGCTGCTGGCGTTTAAATACACGCGCTGGCAAAGCGATTTTGAGCGGCTGCTGAGCGGCAACGGCTATCTGGCCACGGAATTTATTTCGGTGCTGACGGTGTCGGTAGTGATGCTCATTCCGCAGATCATGCTGCTCATGCCGCTCTACGCCACTCTCGTCGGCGGGGATCTGGTGGCCAAGGAGGCGGAGGATGGCACGCTGCGCATGATTTTGTGCCGCCCCATTTCGCGGCTGCGCCTGCTCTTGGTAAAATGGAGCGCCGGCATCATTTTTGCCGTGGTGCTGGTGGTCGCGCTGGGAGTGACGGCCATGGGTTTTGCCAGCCTGCTGTTTCCGTGGAAAGGCATGTTCGTGTTTTCACCCGGGCAGGCGTTCAGCGTGCTGTCCGCGCACGAAGGCCTGGTGCGGTTTCTCTTCTCCCATCTGTTTCTCGCGATGAATGCCAGCGTGATGGTTTCGGTCGCATTCATGTTTTCCTGCTTCAACATGAAGCCGGCCGCTGCCACCATTCTCGCGCTCTCGTTTCTGTTCGTCAGCATGGTCATGGAAAACATCCCCTTCTTTGACCGGTACGACAACTTTTTCATCACCCACCACTTCAAATGCTGGCTGTTGATTTTTATTGATCCCGCGCCATGGACGCAAATCTGCCAGTCGGAAATCATCCTTGTGGCTGTGAGCGCCACCGCCTTTATCATCGGTTCCATGGCGTTTCAGGTGCGCGATATCAAATCCTGAGCCGCCATCCGTCCGGCTCGCCTGTAAAAATTCTTTGCGCGCTATCCGCGTTTGCGGGAGAATTGCCCCATGAGTTCAGTTGTCGCTGAGAATTTACCCGACGCCACCGGCCATTTTGGTCCGTTTGGCGGACGTTACGTGCCGGAGACGTTGATGCATCCGTTGCAAGAGCTGGAGGCGGAATATTTCCGCGCCCAGCATGATCCGGAGTTTCAGCAGGAACTCTCCTACTATCTCACCGAATTCGTCGGCCGCCCCACGCCATTGTATTTTGCGGAGCGCCTCACCCGTGAACTAGGGGGCGCGAAAATTTATCTCAAACGCGAAGACCTCAACCACACCGGCGCGCACAAGATCAATAACGCCATGGGCCAGATTTTACTGGCCAAGCGCATGGGCAAGACACGCATTATTGCGGAGACGGGGGCGGGTCAACACGGCGTGGCCACCGCCACCGTCAGCGCGATGTTCGGCATGAAATGTGTCATCTACATGGGCGCGGTGGATTGTGCGCGCCAGATGCTCAACGTGTATCGCATGAAAATGCTCGGCGCGGAGGTGGTGCCCGTACACGCCGGACAGAAAACCTTAAAAGAAGCCGTAAACGAAGCGATGCGCGACTGGGTGACGAACATCCGCAGCACGCATTACATTCTCGGTACCGCGTATGGCGCGCATCCGTATCCGGTGATGGTGCGGAATTTTCAGCGCGTCATCGGCGATGAAGCCCGCGCGCAGATTCTGGAAAAGGAAGGTCGCTTGCCGGACCTGCTTCTGGCGTGCGTCGGCGGCGGCTCGAACGCCATCGGCCTGTTCTATCCTTTCCTCGGCGACCAGTCTGTGCGCATGATCGGCGTCGAAGCTGGTGGCCATGGCATCCTGCCCGAGCAACACGCAGCGCGGTTCCATGGCGGCTCGCTCGGCGTGCTGCAAGGCACGCGCAGTTATATTTTACAGGATGATTTCGGCCAGATCCAATCCACCCACAGCGTCAGCGCCGGTTTGGATTATGCCGCCGTGGGGCCGGAACACGCCTTCCTGCACGACGCCAAGCGCGTAGAATACACTTACGCCACCGATGACAAAGCTCTCGAAGCGTTCATGAAACTCGCGCAACTGGAGGGCATCATCCCTGCGCTCGAAAGTTCCCACGCCGTCGCTGAGTGCATGGTGCTCGCGCCGAAGATGAGCCCGGCATCCATCATCATCGTGAACCTCTCCGGCCGCGGCGATAAAGACGTGGCGCAAGTTGCGGAGAAGGTGAAATTGGAAATGCCAAAATGAAATGGGGAGCGGCGACCTGTTTGCGAGCCGTATCGAAAATCCATTAACTCCGCTTGTTGATCGGAAGTCTCGCGCGAAGCGCGCTAGCAGCGCCGCTGGCCATCGCCTGCACCGGCGTCCAAATATCCCGCGATGCCACCCGCAGCACATACGCATACCGCCAGCCATTTTCTTGGACTTGTGGCGGGAACAAAATCCACTAAATTGATCAAACGCGCTTGACGCAAAACATGAAAACATTTGCAGAGTCCCATTTTCCGGGCCGGCTGATCGCTGTCGAAGGCCTCGACGGTTCGGGCAAGTCCACGCAGTTGTATCTGCTGAAACGCTGGCTGGAGGCCGAAGGCAGCAAAGTTTATTTCAGCGAGTGGAACTCCTCCGAGCTGGTTAAATCCGCGACCAGCAAAGGTAAAAAGCGCGAGCTCTTGTCACCGACCACGTTCAGCCTCATCCACGCGACGGATTTTGCCGATCGCTACGAGCGGCACCTCGTCCCGCTGCTGCGAGCCGGCTATGTGGTCTTGTGCGATCGATATATTTTCACGGCCTTTGCGCGTGATGTAACCCGCGGCTGCCCGCCGGACTGGGTGCGCGCCAACTACAGTTTCGCGTGCCTGCCCGATCTCACCATGTTTTTCAAGGCGGATCTGGAAGTGTCCTTAAACCGGATCCTGGAAGGGCGCCCCAAGCTGAAATTTTTCGAGGCGGGCATGGATTTACGTCTGTCGGCGGACCCTTACGAAAGCTTTAAAATTTTTCAGGGCCGCATCCTGGACCAATATCTGGCGATGAGCAAAGAGTTTAATTTTGTCATCATGGATGCGAACGAGAACGTGGAGAAACAGCAAATCATCGTGCGCAAGCTGGTGAGCGAAAAAATCGACTTGAAAAAATTCAAGCGGCGCAGCCCGCTGCCCTTGCCGCCATCGCTGATCCGCAACCGGGAGGAAAAAGAAGAATTAGAGGATAAATCAGCATGAGCGCAAAAAAATCCCATCGTTTTTACGGGCACGGAATCCCCGGGGTGAAAGCGGAAGACCTCGGCGGCCGATTAATTGTGGTGGAAGGTGCAGACGGCTCGGGCCGCTCCACGCAGATTGCCGAACTGGTCAACTGGCTGGAAACCAGCGGCCGGCCCACCGTGCAGGTAGGGCTGAAACGCTCAACGCTGGTGAGTGAAGAACTGGAGAAGGCGCAAGATGGCAACGTCCTGAGCCGGACAACCCTGAGCCTGTTTTATGCAACCGACTTTGCCGACCAGCTGGAGAATATCATTCTGCCGGCGCTCCGGGCAGGCTTCATCGTACTGGCGGACCGATATATCTACACGCTGATGGCGCGCGACATGGTGCGCGGCATGGATGAAAGCTGGCTGAAGAATCTCTACGGCATCGCACCGGTACCGGACGCGGTTTTTTATCTCACCGTGGAACCGGAGGAACTCGTCCAACGAAATTTATCCAAAAAGGCGACCTTGGATTACTGGGAGAGTGGAATGGATCTCGGCCTTTCGCGGGATGTTTTCGACAGTTTTTTAAAATATCAAGGAGCGATGGGCGAAGCTTTCCGGCAGCTACAGAAGACCTACGAGTTTGAAATTATTGATGCGAACCGCTCGGTGAATTCCGTGAACAAGGAATTGCGCAAAAAAATCAACGTGGTATTGGAAGCAGCCTAGCGCATCGCTGCCACGACCTTCCTGAGGACAGGGCTGGACAATACCATTTTTCGATTGGTCAGCCGGTACTTTTTCGCGCGCAATCCCAGCCCGTCTGAAAACGAAAACACCTCGCCTTGGCAAGTCGGGAATCTTTTTGGCTTTGATCTGCGGCCATAGACCAAAGATGCGGAGCCAGCGCAGGGAAATGAAGCGGACAAACAACTACGGCGAGTTGGTCAAGATTGGTGGAGGTGGAACCGGTGGCAGGCTCATGCCATGTTCCGCCAGCAGGCGGGCGCGTTCCCGCTCAATTACCAGCACCTCTTGTTCGGGCGACATGGTGCCGGGAGCGCTACTTGGAGACACAGTGCGTCCCAACGGCGGCGGCGGGACAGTGCCACCGGGATTGGCGCGCTGTAACTCAATGATCCGCTCCAATCTGGCTTTGAAAGCAGTGGCATCATTGGTGCCGGCACCCGTCTTGCGGGGTAAGCGCTTGAGCATTTCATCAAATTCTTCATGCTGTTTGGGCGTGAGCACCTCCTGGATTTCCAGGCGCGCATCCTGCACCACTTTGTGCATGGCACTCTGGCGCTCGTTGATGATTTTAAGAATGGCCTCGTGCTGGTCCGGTGACAGGCGCAAATCCTGATCTAAGCGCTGCAAAAACTGTTTGCTCAAAAGTTCCGGCAGGCGTGGTTGAATATTGGCCACCGCATGAGTGACCGTGTTGGATGCGGAAGCATGCGCATCGGCAGACGGTGCCGGTTTGCGCGGAGGTTTATAATTGGAATGCTTGACGTAATCTACCAGCAACCCGCCGGTAAGGACACCCGCGCCAAAAATGACCACCGTGGCGAAGATGACTTTCCAACTATTCACGGAGCGGCATCGCCCTGATCCAGAGAAGCCAGGAGCGTGTTTTCAAAATCCTGGGACAGGTCCGGTCCGCTATCAACAGAGGCCGGCAGGAACACCGACAGGGTGCCGCACACTACCGCGACCGCAGCGCAGGACAAGGCGGCGCGCCAGAGCCCGAAGGCCCAGCGATCCACCACTTTCCGCGCAGCAATGAGCGCCATCACACGATGTTCAAAGGCGTAAGGCACCCGGTCATCGGGCTTTTGCAGTCGGGCAGCGACGATCAGTTTGGTCTGTAATTCAGTGGGGTTCATACTCACTCAACTGGATTGACGTTCTTATTTTCAAAGCGGTTACAAATACTTGTCTTTCGTCATTCGCGCCAGAATTTTCCGCATCTCCCCGCGAGCCCGAAAAGCCCGTACTTTGACCAGCGGCACGGACCAGCCGGTGATTTTGGCGATCTCTTTCACGGAACGGTCCTCGATTTCCAGCAATTGGATGACCAACCGGGCGGCGGGCGACAATTTTTCGAGCACGCGCTCGACCAAAAGCCGGGCGGCATCGGCATCCTCCGGAGCGCTGCCGGGGTCGGCGACGAACTTCTCCAGCCAATCCTCTTCCTCACCGGAAATTTCGGTAAAAGACGACTCGCGATTGCGCTGGTGTCCGCGCAAAAAATCATAGCAGGTCCGGACGGCCATCCGCATCAACCAGTGCTCGAACGGAGCCTCACCGCGAAACGTCTTGAGCTTGTCGAACGCTTTGAGCCAGACCTCCTGCACGATATCCTCAATCTCGCTTTCCCGCCGGGCATAGCGCCGGGCCGTGGCAAAAACCCGCGGGGAATATTTGGTAACGAGCGGCTCAAAGCTGGCGCTGTCGCCTTTCAGCACAGCGGCAATAAGTTCGGCTTCGGAGCGTTCCATGTAAAAAGCTCGCGATCAGCGGAAGCGGGCAAGGGCGGCAAACGACTGCCCTGGCGGTAAATCGTCCGGGGTAGCCACAACCTTCTCAAGATTACGGGCAGACATGCGGGCATCATTGCGGAAACCAGGGCGTGAAACAAGCGGCTTTCATCCGACAGCGGCTTTCATCAGACGAACAGATTGCCCCCATGGCTGATTTATCTGGTTTTGGGGAAGGAGTTGCGCAACTGGTTTGAACAGCTGAAATCTCCACCCTATTCCGAGGGCCGGCGTGCCGTTGGTTTTTTCGACCCGTTCGGCGCCCGACGCCCGCTTGGATGTTATGTTCCTCCGCAAAAGCGCCGCCTGGCCCAAGCTGCTGGAATTGGTCTCAGCATGTTCCTTTGGCTTGGCCTGTGGGCCGGTTGGCTAACGCTGCAGGATTGGCCAAAC
>CAISVF010000193.1 GCA_903888765.1 uncultured Verrucomicrobia subdivision 3 bacterium
CAATTTGACCCGAATACTCTTCAGTTTTCCCAGCAATCTGCTAATATCCTTTTATCTGAATCAATGCTTCAGATTGTGCCCATCCGTGGTTGAATGAATGGTTTAGCTTTAAAGCCGGTCGCGCGACACCCAAGCTTGGTAAAAAGGATTGTTTCGTAACCCCATTTCGCGATAATCCGTCCAATTCCAAAACAAATGAAAGCATCAAAATTCTGTTCCTTGGCTTCCCTCTTAACCATCCTGCTCGTCGCTGCGGCAATTACGGCCGCCGCGGCGCCCAAAAAGATACTATTCTTCACAAAGTCCAGCGGCTTTGAGCATTCCGTCATTTCCTGGAAAAACGGTCAGCCCAGCTTTGCGGAGAAGGTTCTGTTGGATTTGGGCCAGTCGAACGGATGGGAATTCACTTTCTCCAAGGATGGCTCGAAATTCAGTCCGGAGTACCTGGCGCAATTTGATGCCGTTTTCTTTTATACCACCGGCGACCTGTGCTCCGAAGGCACCGACAAGCAGCCGCCGATGACGCCGGCCGGCAAACAGGCGCTCTTTGACTATGTGCGCTCCGGCAAAGGTTTTATCGGCACCCATGCCGCCACGGACACGTTTCACACGGCCAATGAATCCAAAAAAGGGCCGGATCGTTATCTGAACCACGGCAAGGAGGCGGATCCGTACGCCTGCTTCATCGGCGGCGAGTTCATCATTCACGGCGCGCAGCAGGTGGCCACAAACCGGGTGATTGATCCAAACTTTCCCGGATTTGAAAAGACAGGTGATACCTTCGCTTTTCTTGAAGAATGGTATTCGCTAAAGGATTTTGCGCCGGATGACCATGCTTTGACCGTCATTGACGCGCCGCACATGAAGGGCCCGATGTATGAGCGCCCCGCCTATCCCAATACCTGGGCGCGCAAAGAAGGCAACGGCCGCGTCTGGTATACCGCGATGGGCCATCGTGAGGATGTCTGGACCAATCCGACCTTCCAGCAAATTCTCGTCGGTGGCATCAAGTGGGCGCTCGGTGAGGTGACGGCGGATGTGACGCCCAACCTCAAGACTGCCGCTCCCGGCGCTTATACCAATCCTTCTTACGTGGAACCCAAGCCTGCTCCGGCTAAAACCAAAGCGGCCGCACAGAACACTTTGACAGCTCAGGAAAAAGCCGCCGGCTGGGAACTGCTCTGGGATGGCAAAACCCCGGAAGGCTGGCGCAGCGCCAAGTCGGAAAATTTTCCGACCCACGGATGGAACATGAAGGCTGGCGTGTTGACCGTTCATGAAAACGGCGGGGAAGAGTCGGCGGGCGGCGGCGATATCATCACCCGCAAGCGCTATGCTAATTTTGAACTGATGGTTGATTTCAAGACCACGCCCGGCTGCAACAGCGGCATCAAGATTTTTGTGCAGCCCAATATTTCGCCGGTGGATAAAAAGACCGGCAAAACGACTGCCGTTGGCTCGGCCATTGGCATGGAGTTTCAGATTCTCGATGATCAGTTGCATCCGGATGCCAAGTTGGGGCGGGATGGTGACCGGACCATTGGCTCGCTGTATGATTTGATCCCTGCGCCGAAAGATAAAAAAGTCATGCCGATGGGCGAATGGAATCAGGCTCATATTTTGTCCCAGGGCAAGCATGTCACCTTCTGGTTGAACGGTGAAAAAACCATCGAGTTTGAGCGCGGATCGCCGGAATTTCGCGCCGTGGTCGCGCAAAGCAAATTCAAGAACATTCCGGATTTTGGCGAATGGGCCGATGGCCATATTTTATTGCAGGAGCACGGCACCGAAGTCTCGTTCCGCAACGTGAAAATCCGCGAATTGCCGGCCAATTAAATTGCTCGCTCATTGCCATGAAAAATCAATCACGCCGGAGTTTTCTTCAGGCCGCAGTTCGCGGCGGGGTGGGACTGACCCTGCTGCCCGGCATCGTGCCCGCCCGTTTATTTGGCGCGGATGCGCCCGGTAAAAAAATCACCGTTGCCCAAATCGGCTGCGGCCGGATGGGACGCAGCGATGTGCGCAATGTGCTGGCCGAGCCGCTGGCCCGGGTGGTGGCCGTGTGTGATCTGGATTCCCGGCGGCTGGCGGCCGGCAAAAAGCTGGTGGAGGATTTTTACAAGGAGCAGGGCGAGTCACGCGTGGAGGTGAAAACCTACCACGACTATCACGAGGTGCTCGCCCGCCCGGATATTGATGCCGTTGTCGTCACTGTGCCGGATCATTCGCACGCCTTGGTGGCAATTCACGCCGCCCTGGCCGGTAAGCACATTTATGTCCAGAAGCCGGTCACCTACAACATTGCCGAAGCCATTGGCCTGCGGCGGGCGGTGGAAGCGAAGCAGGTGATTTTGCAGACCGGTTCCCAGCAGCGCTCCGAGCAGCCGTGGGGAAGTTTTCGCAAGGCCAGCGAAGCGGTCCGCAACGGGCGCATCGGCCGGTTGAACACCATCCGCATCGGCGTGGGACTTGATAAAATAAGCGGCCACGCGCCGGCCCCGATGTCCGTGCCTCCCAATCTGGATTATGAGCGCTGGCTTGGTTCCGCGCCGGAGCAGCCCTATATGGAGGGGCGGGTGCATTCTCAGCAGGCGCTGGAAGGCCGGCCCGGCTGGATTACCACCGAGGATTTCGGCCTGGGCATGATCACCAACTGGGGCGCCCACCATATTGATATTGCCCAATGGGCCATGGGACAGGAACTGGGAGGTCCGCTCACCGTGGATGCCCATGCCGCGTTCATGGCCAACGATGTGTGGACCGTGCATTCCACCTATCATGTGGAGATGCAGTATCCCAATCACGTGCAGGTGATTCTGGATAATCAATTTGAAACCGGCCTGCGTTTTGAAGGCGATGAAGGTTGGGTATTTTGCACGCGCTCGGCGGAAAAAGTCACCGCCAGCGACCCCAACCAGCCGGCTGCGGAAGCTAAGCCGGCCCTGCGCGCGAGCGATTCCAAAATCCTTTCGCCGCTCCCTGACAATGCCGTCCGCTGGATGCCCAGTAAAACCCACCACGGCAACTGGCTGGAAAGCATTGCCGCCCATCGGCAGCCCATCGCGCCCATTCAACAATCCGCCCGCAGTGTCGAGGCCTGCTGCGCCGCCTGGATCAGCATGAAACTCCAGCGCAAATTGACTTGGGATGTGGCTACCGAAATGTTCGTCGGGGATGATGCCGCCAACGCCTTGCGCGGACGCAAAGCCCGTAAGCCGGAGTATGATTTTGCAGAAGTCTTGAAAAAAGCCGGCATTGCCTGAGCGCAACGACCTTTTACCCCGTTGCTGGGTAGGAAATGTGTTTCTACTGCTGTGGTCATACCACCGGCGGCATGGGTGGGGGTGGTGTAAAGTGTGCTGATTCCCTTTGCCTCGCCACGGCTGCTCTGGCGGATGAAAGCCGTTACGCATCGCGAAAAGGACGCGGGCGATCTGGTTTTTCTCCGGGCCTGGTTCGCCCAGCGCGGCGAACAGCCCCCCGAAGTTTGATCACACGTGGACATTGCTGAGCAACGTCACCTAGCCAAGGGTTGGCGCACTGCTCCAAGACGCTTCTCGTGCTTCGGGAGCTTTCGGTTAACGCGCCAGCGTCATGGAGTGCGGCGGCCCTCCGCCGCTTTTCTCCGCGCCCACCAAATCATTCACATTTTCAAAAATCTACCTATTGCCAACGTGAGATTTTTGCGTCGCCCTGAGCGTTCCATCCGTCCTTCCCAAGCGCCAAGAGGGCTGATTACCCCTTGGAACGCCCATTGCAAGGGCGTGCCTGCTCCATCCACTCAGCCCATTCTGGCAGGCAGGTTGACGCGCTCGCCAGCGCGCCGTTGTCTTCCAGCGCGTAGAATGATACTGTGCTGGTATGAAATTGACGGCGATCATTTATCCTGATTCAGAAACCGATTTACTGGTGGCTGAGTGTCCCGAAATCGGCACGGCCAGCCAAGGTCACACCGAGGCGGAGGCACTCGCCAACTTGCAAGAGGCCACCGACCTTTACCTTGAATCATTCCCGCAAGCCGTCCGGAAGCCAGCGGCGATCCACACTTTTGAATTAGCGCACGGCTAAACTGCCCATCGTTTCCGGCACAGAGGCGGTGAAGGCTTTGAAAAAACTCGGATTCTTCGTTGACCGCCAGCGCGGCAGCCATGTCGTCCTCAAAAAAATCACCCCAGATGGCGAACGCGGTTGCGTTATCCCCATGCACCGGGAAGTTGCCCTTGGCACGTTGCGGAGTGCGCTGAAAATGGCGGGTGTCTCGCCGGAAGCATTTTCCGACGCATTGTAATTTCGCGCCCGGAAGAAAACTTCCGCTTGCAAAGGATGTTTGGTTTGGACGAACGAGGCAAACGGCGTTTGAAACCGTTTCGCGCGAAGGGCGCGCAGGCGGCGAAGTCCGTAGGACTGGAATCTTTGTAGAACCCGTAACGACAACGAACAAAGCTCCGTCAGGAGCGATATCATCTGGCATGTGGACGGAATATGCCGCCCCGACGGAGCTTGAGAATTTGATGTTTCCGATTGCTACAAATATGCCGCGTCTGATGGCGCTGGGGAAGGCGCGACGCCGAAAACGGCAACCGGGACGGGCGCGCTCCCCAGCAAAGTCCCAGCCGTGCGGCCAATCGCAGTTTGGGTTCGACGAACGGGGCAAAGGGCGTTTGAACGTCCAGACAGCTTGAAGGTGAAAATATGATTCAACCAGATGCCCAGACAACACCGAACTATGTGACTTGCCCCTGTCAGCATTGCAGCGGCAAAATTGAATTTGACGCCAATCAAATTGATGTCACTGGTTCGGCTGGCAATACGCTCACCGGACAAACAATTGCTTGTCCGCATTGCGGATTGAATACGATTCTGTTTGTCCCCCAGCCGCCCAAGCAGGAATCAAAGCCGGCGGCAGACCGGAAGCCAGCACCGAGTTGGTTGAAGATTCGGCGCGTTTTTGAATCAATGACCTCAAGCGCGATTTAATTACGCTACAAGGTCGGCGGGCATTGTTATGTTTTGGTTGTTCGTTTTTGCGGTGCCGGTTTTCTGCTTTTGGTTTTCTTCCCGGCGCCGGCGGCGCTGGG
>CAISVF010000194.1 GCA_903888765.1 uncultured Verrucomicrobia subdivision 3 bacterium
ACATTGATCTCACCGCTTTCGAACATTTGGATTTTATTAAGCCCTTTCTTTTCGCTGGAACTCATGTAGGTGCGAAGTTCGAAAACGTTGGGCCTTTTATCCGCCGGCGGCAAAACCAGATGTTTCATGCCGTCGAAGGCAATCAGCAGAGAACTTTCAAAGCGGTCGTAAGCCGGGTTGTCCTTGGGCGCAGAAAGATATTCTGCGGCCGCGCGCTGAAAATCAGTGTCAGCTTCGAGTCGGGCCGGAATCGCAGCGAATACTTCCAAAGAATCGCACGGAATGAGCACGTAAATTTTATTGGTGGCGGAAGCTTCCTGTTCGGTGAAGACTCCGATGGGGTGGATGCCCTGGCGATTGTAGGCGGGAATGGCAGCATTTTTCCAGTAATCAACGACGCGCTGCTGCTGGATCTCCGCAAGGGTGGTGTAAACACGTAATTCGAAATACTGCGGCAGGGCAGCGTCCGCAGCCTCAGCGCGCGACGGGTGGCCTATTAAAGTGATCCAGCCAGCCAGGAAGGCCGCGACGGTAAAAGTACAATATGAACGCATGGGAGCAACTAGTTTGATTTGTGGCTTAAGACGGGCACAAGCGCTTGAGGTTACAGGATCAAATGAAAAGCTGATTAAAATTTCTGGTAACGCTTTTATCCCGGCCGCGTCTCCAGAACCATGCAAAAAATATGGTCTTGCCTGCTGCTGGCGCTGCTGGGATGGACACAGTCCACCTTGAACGCGGAGGCGGAGGTTTTTCAACAGTTGGATTTTAAGCTTGGCGGAGTGAATCGCACCGCCCGGGTTTACGTTCCCCACCAGACGACCACCCATGGGGCTCCCGTGGTATTTGTTTTTCACGGCCATGGCGGCAGTGCGCAGCAGGCGGCGCGGAGTTTTAGCATTGAGCGTTACTGGCCGGAAGCCCTCGTGGTCTATATGCAAGGATTGCCCACGCCCGGACGGCTCACTGATCCGGAAGGAAAGCTTCCCGGCTGGCAGGCGGCGATCGGCGAAATGGGGGATCGTGACCTCAAGTTTTTTGACGCAGCACTGGCGCGGCTGCGGCGCGATTACCTTGTGGATGCCCGGAGGATATACTGCACCGGCCATTCCAATGGCGGTGGCTTTACTTATCTGTTATGGCTCGCGCGCGGGAATGTGTTTGCTGCGGTTGCCCCCTCCGCCGCCGCCGCGCGTTATGCCAACCAATTAACTCCCAAGCCAGCCATGCTGCTCGCGGGGGAACAGGATCCGCTGGTGAAATTCGTGTGGCAGCAAGCGACCATGGAAGCGGTGCGCAAGGTGAATGGTTGTGGTCCGGTGGGCACCCCTTGGAACAAATTTTGTACCCGGTATCCTTCTCAAACCGGCACTGCAGTCGTGACGTTCATCTATCCGGGTGGGCATGCGTTCGATCCTGCCGCCCCGGCACTGCTGGTGAAGTTTTTTCAGGAGCAATCGTTGGCTCCGGAAAAGGGCTGAGGCACCGGGAAATAGATCCGCCTCTCCAGATCCCGTTGACTGGAGAGGCGTGCTACGCCGGCTGGTTACTTTTTTTTGCCAGCGGAAGCCTGCTTTGCAGCGATGGCGGTGTTTTTCTTCTGGTTGGCACTATTGGTCTTGGCATCCTTTTGGGATGATTTTTTCTGTTTTGATTTTGGGGAATTATCGCCCATAACTTTTAATGTTGTTGCGTTGTTGACTCGCCGGCGGCATGGAATTTTCTCCGCCAGCAGGCTTATCGTGCTCACCGGCCTGATGGTTGTAAATGGCGAAGCGGAATTATTTGTGCTCACCGCCTATCCGCCGGGCTGACCCGGATTTCCACGGGATAAGTAATGCGAACGAGCAAATCTCCGCGCCCGCCGCGCGGGCGTGGCATACCTTCGCCGGGTACGCGCACCAATTCGTTCCGGCCTGCCCCGCGCGGAATCAACACGCGAAGCATCGTCCCGGTGAGGCTGGCCATCATTTCCACGCCACCTTCGCGAGCCCGGCCGGGCTTGATTTTTAAATCGCAGCGCAGATCCGGGCCGCGCACCTTAAAACGAGGATGTGGCAGCGGCTTGATCCGGAGTTGCACCTTGCCGCCGGCAAAAGTTCCCTGGCGCGGGAGACGGAAACAAGTGCCGGGCGCTGAACCGGCCGGAATGATCAGTTCATATCTTTCCGCGCCATCAGGGTTGGCAGGATCGTTAATACGGACTTCGCGCGTGGCCCCGCGCAGAAAATCCTCCAGGCGCATAAACACATCATGGGAAAGGTTCTTTTGGACTTTTTGATAACGCGCCGTAGAGGAGTTTTTGGAGGGAGGGGCATCCAGTTCCCGGTCACAGGCGGCCCGACGGTCGGGATCACTTAGAATTTCATAGGCGGCATTGAGCGCCTGAGTCTGATGCAGGGCATCGGCAGATCCGAGATTGCGATCAGGATGAAACTGCTTGGCCAGAATGCGATAAGCAAATCGGATCTGCTCGAGAGAGCAACGCCGGTCAAGGCCAAGCGCGGTGTAGGGATTGAAGGGAGCAGATTGCAAGAAGGCAGCCTAGTGCGTCTGGCTGACGACGTCAGCTGGAAAAGAGCGCCGGCGGGAGGAACCCTGCCTCTCCTGAATTTGCCGTCAGGAGAGACAGCAGTTGGTCTTAGACTACTTCTTTTTAGGAGCAGCCTTTTTGGCGGCAGGTTTTTTCGCGGCGGGTTTTTTCGCGGCGGGTTTGACTGCTGTTTTCGCAGGTGCTTTTGCAGGTGCTTTTGCCATAACTTTTATTTTAGTGTTATTTAGTTTTTGTTAACCTTGTGCGGCATGTTCAGTTTCTCCGCACCCAATGATGATCATGCACCCGCTTGGGGCTAATGTAAATGCCCGAAATGAAAACATTTTTTGCATTGCTAATTTACTTATGCAAGCGACAACCAGGTTTACCTCCCTTGGTTTCACCGGCATAGTGGCTTTTGAAACCCCACACCACCCGTAAAACAATGACTGCGTATGCCTGTTTTTCCATCGGCCGAATAAGCAAATGAATTATATTTCGTTATGAACTCAGTTGCTTCTGAACCTAAAATAGGCTTCCCGATGGCGCGTCACTTGGGCTCGCTGAGCACTCGGCAAGCCGCTTATCAAACATAATACCAGTTTGTCTTATTACTTGAATCACCAATTACGCAATTCCAGACCGGCACTGAACCGCAAGGCAAGTAATGACTGACAGTTAATTTAACCGGTTACTGGTTGCCGCACACCAAACCGCACAGAGTTCATCTGTGCTTTTTTAAAGATTACTTTTGCTCGCACCGCGACAATTTTTTAAGATTACTTAACTAAAGTTTTAGCCCCGCTGTCGATCGCTCAGATCCATGGCCCCAGGCTCTCATAACGGCTATAATTCGTCAGCATTCCAAACGCCCTGCGATTTACGGTAGCGTCTTCGCGCAGCCATCGCATTTATCCAGCCTACGGTCTCCTTGCCCTTATCAGAACGAACGGTGCTTGGGCATGTAGGACGCACAGCGAATTCACGTCTTGGTTTGCCGTGAAGGCGCACATAGAGGCTTTTGCACTCGCCCGATGTCGTACCTGCCGACGGGAACGTTGATTATGGCGAAGTGGTTTCACTCAAGGTGGAGTAATTCTTGACGAACGAAAGTGACAAGAGGAAACCCGCGCAAGCGGCAACTTGCGCGGGCTATGGAGGGCAACCGAGAGTCTAGCCGGTTGCGTGACAGGTCTGAGTTAGATCAATCACGTTCTCATTTCAACATAGGAAAGTGCCATAACAAGGGCAATCAGGTTACATTTAGGTGACATCGAAGAGCTTCATGGAACGTATCAAAATACGAATTGGGGATTCATAAACACAGCGCATTCGTCGGCTGTGGCGGTGCTGATCCCCCATCTCGCGGCCGATTCCATCCGCGAACTCGAAGGGGCCAACCGTTGCTCTCCCAACGCCTGCTCCATGTCAACCAGCCCGAAATCCATCGCGAACTCGCCGCCACCCCAAAGGCGGCCCAAACCCAAGCGCTTGCCAAAAAACGCTCCGTCCTGCTCCCCGCCCCGACTTGTCATTGGTGGCCCTTTGCCTAGAGTCAGTCAGCCCGCGTCCGCCCAGGTGACGACGGCAAAGTCCCCGCCGGCTTCTAACGCCATTAAATTACGGCCACGCCACGTTCCACTGGCACCCTTTATTTGCGCCCAGACGGCGACATCGATTACCTTCAGCAGTCCCCCAATCTAAAGACCAAACCCCTCGTCCTCTTCCATGTTCCGTCTTTTCAAATTTTCCCCTTTTGCAAACTACACGACAGCGCGCCGATTCTCGGTTGAAATCAGGCTCCATTGCGGGCAAGCTGCCTGCGTGCGTCACCTAGTCAAAGCCCGGGAAGTATTCGACATTGAATTGGCCGCCCTGAGATCTGTCCAAAGACAGTTGGACGAGTCCTTTGACGCCGCCGTCGAGACTTGCCTGGGGGCCCTGAAACAGCGCGGTAAAATCGTGGTTGTCGGCATTGGCAAATCCGGCAATGTCGGCGCAAAAATTGCCGCCACCCTCACCAGCACCGGTTCCACCGCCGTGGTGCTCAACAGCGTGGATGCACTGCATGGGGACTTGGGCATCATCAACGACGGAGACGTGATTCTAGCCCTGAGCTATTCCGGCGAGTCGGAAGAGTTGCTGAATTTGCTGCCTGCGCTCAAGCGTTTTTCCATCAAAATCATTGCCCTGACCGGCAATCTAAAATCTGCCCTCGCCCGCCACAGCGATGTGGTCCTGAATGTCAAAGTGCCCAAGGAAGCCTGCCCCTTTAATCTCGCCCCCACCAGCAGCACCACCGTTACCATGGTGCTCGGCGACGCGCTGGCCATGGCGATATTACAGGCGCGAGGCTTCAAGCAAAAAGACTTTGCCAAGTATCACCCCAGCGGGGCGATTGGGCGCGCCATGCTGTTGAAGGTTGGAGAAATCATGCGGCGAGGAGAACGCAACGCCATTGCCGGGGAAAATTTGTCCGTGAAAGAGGCGCTCCTCGCCATGACGCACGCCAAATCGGGAAGTCTGGCCGTGGTGACCGCCCGAGGCAAACTGGCCGGAGTGTTTACCGATGGGGATCTTCGCCGCCACATGGCCACGGATGAGCACCTGCTCGAGAAACCTCTCAAACACGTCATGACCCGGAATCCGATCTGCGTCCGAGAAGGTGCCCTGGCCGCCGAAGCGCTGAAAATCTTCAATGAGCGGAATATTGATGATCTCATCGTGGTGAATGCGCGGAACGAGCCGGTCGGCTTGATTGATTCCCAGGATTTGCCGAAATTGAAAATCATGTGAAGCCATGAAACAAGTGTTTCCCCTTTTGCTCCTCCCGCTCTGGCTGGAACTTTCCGCCTGCACCGCCACCAAAAATTCCTGTATGATGAACCTCACTCAGACCGCCCACAATTTCACCCTCGAACGCAAACAGGTTCTGTCCGCAAACTACCTGCTGTTTCTACCGGCAGGATATGATGCCGGCGCGACCAGGCGCTGGCCGCTGCTACTCTTTTTGCATGGGGCCGGCGAACGTGGACAGGATATCAGCATCGTCGCCAAGCACGGCCCCCCGAAAATTGACACGACTGCCCACAATTTCCCTTTCATCGTCGTTTCGCCGCAATGTCCGGCCGGAAAAACCTGGTCCAACGATCTGCTGCTTGCCCTCCTGGATGAAATAGAATCCAAGTATGCGGTGGACACACGCCGGGTTTATCTGACTGGCTTGAGCATGGGCGGATTCGGTACCTGGAGCCTGGGTCTGAGTCACCCGGAACGTTTTGCCGCCATTGCGCCCATATGCGGCGGCGGTGATTTCATCACGCCTTATCTGGCCAAGGATGAACACAAAGCGGCGTTAACCAGCCTCGGGGTTTGGGCGTTTCATGGAGACAAAGATCCCGTGGTTCCGCCGGAAGAATCCCGGCGCATGGTTGAGCTTCTGAAAACGCTGGACGTCAAGGAAGTGAAGCTGACGATCTATCCGGATGCCCAGCACGACAGTTGGACGCAGACCTATGCCAATCCGGAATTGTATGACTGGTTTCTGCAGCACTCGCGCTGAAATCAGGCGTTAAATTTCAAATAAATGGCCTTCAAATATTCCGCCTCTTTGAAACCGGCCGGGTGATCCGGCGGATGCTGCTGGGTTTTCAGCTCGGAAAATTTTCTTCCCGAGTCGATCGCGGCTCGGCGCACCGCCTCAAAAAATTCCACTGCCGTAACGTGAGCCGAACAGGAAGCCGCCACCAGAATGCCGGCACGATCCAGCTTGGCAATGCCATGCGCATTCAGCCGAAAGTACGCGCGAACAGCCCCTTCCCGATCCGCCGCACGTTTGGCCAAGGATGGAGGATCCAGCACAATAAGATCAAATTTTGATTTATCCGATTCCATCCATTGAAAAGCATCGGTTTGTATCGTTTCGTGGCGGCAGGCGACCACGCCGGGGTAATGCCGGTTGAGCGCAAAGTTTCGTTTGGCCGATTCCAACGCGTGTGCGCTGATATCCAAATCGGTAACCGATGCGGCTCCACCCCGCGCGCCATACACCGAAAAGCCGCCGGAAAAACTGAAGGCATTCAGCATGCGCCGTCCGCGCGCCAAACTTTCCACCTCGCGACGGTTCTCCCGCTGGTCGAGGAAAAAACCAGTTTTTTGTCCCCGCAAAACATCGGCCTCGAAGCGTACGCCGTGCTCGGAAAAAACCACCGGACCGTCCGGTGCGGCACCGCCCAGCAATTGCCCGTCCCGCCGATGAAATTGCTTTTCAGCCACTGCCTGGAGATTGCGACTCAAGCGTAAAACGATGCGTTCACAGGGAATGTTGGCTTTCAGCAAGCCGTAAATTTCTTCCAGCCGGACCAGCCAGGCACCGGTATAAAGCTTAAGCACCAGCGTCTGACCGTAGCGATCCAACACCAGGCCGGGCCAGCCATCGCTTTCACCATGGATCAGCCGGTAACCGGTAGTCGCCGCATCAAATAGCCCAGCGCGCTGCGCCAAGGTCCGGGCAAGCCTGGCCTGCCACCACGCAGCCTCAATCATTTGTGGTTTGCCGACATGCAAAATTCGGACGCGAATAGGCGAATCCGGATCGTACATCCCCACCGCCAGAAATTTATCCTTGCGATCGAAAATAACGGCCAGTTCGCCGAGTAGTCCGGCTCGATTTAATTCGTGAATGCTATCGGCAAACAGCCAGGGATGACCGGAGCGGACGATCGTTTCGGCGGTGGCCGTAATGCGGAGGCGCAGGCGCGTTGCCGGAATCGGTTTACAAGTCATGCGAAAGTGTCACCCAAAGTGGCCAAGACACGAAGCGGAAAACAAAAGAAAGGCCATGTTCAAATCTCCCACGCAAACCACTTTTCGCGGCGAAGCCGCAAGGTTGGTCGTTGGAGAAGGTGAGCGGGTTTCCGTTGCGGTTGTGGTTGATAGCTTTCGCGACCAGCCAGGCACCGCTTGGCTGAAAACTATTCCAGACCGCTGGCTTGGCGGGCACGTTGTAACACCACTCGGGCCAGCGCGCGGGCCCGAGCGGCGCCATCGGCGAGAACGGTATTGACGTAATCCAGGTTGGCTGCGAGTTCTGCGCGTTTCTTGCGCGCCCCGGCAAAATAAGTCCAGTAAGCCTCAAACAACCCTTTTTTCAAATCGCCATACCCAAAACCACCCGCCCGGAGACGTTGTTCAAAGTCTGCGCCGGTCGCGGCAGGTGCCACGAGTTTAAGCAATTGGATCGCCAGGTTCTGGTCGGCGTCCGGCTTGGGTTCCTCGGGAGTGCGCGAGTCCATTTTGATGCCCATGACTTTTTTACGCAGCGGTTTTTCATCGCCGAAGATTTCGAGTGTATTGCCATAACTCTTGCTCATTTTCTCACCGTCAAGGCCAGGGACCTTGGCGGTTTCGCCGCGAATTTGCGGTTCAGGTATGACAAAGGTTTCGCCATAAGCCTCGTTGAATTTGATGGCTATGTCGCGGGTGACCTCCACGTGCTGCTTTTGGTCCTGGCCGACAGGAACAATATTGGAGTCGTAGATTAAAATATCCGCCGCCATCAGGACCGGATAGGCAAAGAGGCCATGATTGACCGGGAGCCCCTTGGCTGACTTGTCTTTAAAGGAATGGCATTTTTCCAACAGGCTCATCGGCGTAAGGGTGGAGAGAATCCACGCCAATTCAGTTACTTCGGGGACGTCGGACTGACGAAAAAAGACGGATTTTTGGGGATCCAGACCGCACGCCAGAAAGTCCAGAGCCACGTCGAGAGAGTTCCGCCGGCGCTGTTCCGCGTCGAACAGAGAGGTCATGGAATGGTAATCGGCAATAAAATAAAAGGCCTCGCCTTTTTCCTGAAGGTCGATGGCGGGCCGCATCATCCCGAAATAGTTACCAAGATGAAGCGCGCCACTGGGCTGAATACCGGACAAAATTCGCATGTCAAAGGTTAACAGCGAAACTGGAAAACAGAAAAGCAGGAAAATTGATTGAACCAACCAACGGCGGGCACACGGATCGGTGCCGACCGATGAAAATCGCGTTCGCGGATTACCACCAAAAAACCTTGCCGCTGACGGTGCGCGGCACCATGGGATTTACCGAATCCTTAAAATTATGCCAGACCGCATGACCGTCCTTGAAACCAACATCTCCACCCGTCGGCAGGCCATTTTTCAAATGCGGGCTGACGTGCGGATACACCGATCCGTTCTGTTGAAACCCGCCATTAATGCTCACATAATTATTAGCGGGATTGGCATAGCCGGGCAAACTGGCGTTGTCGCTCAATATGGCATCGGCGATCAGGACCCGGTCCGAAACCGGAATGGTCACGGTGTTGCCACCCAAGGTAACGGCTTCCGCCTGCAACGTTTTGTTGCGGTTTGTCACGGCCAGCTTGCAGGGATCTTGCGCACTTCCCAGGGTAATACTGGCGGGCAGCAAACTGGAAAGAGCAAAGGAATATCCGGTCACATGAAAGTCGCTGGTCGCCGGCGGCGTCGCTGATACCCCAAAGTTCCACAGCGTCGAGTTGGCACCGATGCCGGGTCCCGACCAGTTTTGGAGATCGACAAATTTAGGCTCGGTGCCCGGATCATAAAAGGCTTTTTTGGTCAGCCCTGAAGCCAGCATGGCCTGAGCCGCCGGATCCGGCAAGTCCCAGGCCCAGCCAGCGTTGATGCCCCCCGGAATGGTAGCATCGTACACCGGCAACTTATCCTTGTAATCCACGGTGTACACATTCATCGCCACTTCCACCTGGTGAATATTGTTAAGGCACTGCATCCGCTTGGCACGGTCTTTGGCGCTCGCCAGTGCCGGCAAAAGCATGGCCGCCAGGATGGCGATGATGGCGATGACCACGAGCAGTTCGATCAAGGTGAACGCCCGGAAAACTTTATTAGATAAAGACACTTTTTTCATGCGAAATGGTTTCGTTGGATTATTTAATAAAGAATACTTTGTAATTAGTCGGACCGCAACAAAAACCTGACAAAAAAACTGCAAGGGACGCGGCATCCATAGCGCCAATGGTGGTATTGGCCCGGTCCCGAAGGGAAAATCCACGACCAAACCCGTACCAGCGCGGTGGCCGATAAAGCTACAGGGCTGGGGCGGGCAGAGCGGCCGGCGGGCCTCCCGGTGGCGGGACACCCAGCACGGTTCCCCGACTGATGGTCCACCGTTGTAAATCCCGGCCCAGCTCGCTGGGCCAATTTTCCTCGGTGCAGGTCATAAACACCTGACCACTGCTTTTGCGCGCCGCTTCCAGCAGCGGCAGGAAACCGCTCCGCCGCTTCAAATCCAATTCCCCCATCACATCGTCGATCAGCAGGATCGGCGGCGAACCGTGAATGCCGGAGAGGAATTCCGCCTGCGCCATCTTCAAGGCAATGGCGAGCGTGCGCTTCTGGCCTTCACTGCCGAATTGGGCGGCGGATTTCTCATTTTGCAACAATTGCAAATCATCCCGGTGCGGTCCGACCAGCGTTGCGCGGAAGGAGCGTTCGCGGTCCCGCGACTGAGCCAGCTCGACCGCAAAGTCATGCTTCACGCCCGGCTGGTATTCGATGCGCAGCTCTTCCGCGTCATGGGAAATGCGGCGATAAGCCAGCCGCGCGAGCGGAGAAAATTTCGGCACCAACTCCTGGCGGGCGCGGATGAGGTCGCTGCCAAGCTTCACGAGCTCGGCGGAAAAGCTTTCCAGCGCCGCCTCATCGACCAGGCGCTGCTTGAGCAGGGCGTTGCGGGCGCGGACGCAGTGCATGTAGCGTTGCAGCAGGGCCAGATAACCCGGCTGGGTCTGGGCCAGGAGCAGGTCCACAAACCGGCGCCGGGCGCGCGCCGTGCCCTTGATGAGTTGCAAATCCTCGGTGCAAAAAACCACCGTGCGCAGGGCCCCGAAATAATCGGCCAGTTTTTTCACTGGCTGGCCGTCGAGCGTGAGCTTGCGCTCGCGCAACGCCCAATACATTTTGATTTCATGGTCACCCTGCCCCACCACGCGGCCGCCGACAAAATAACCCTTTGCACCGTGCCGGACCATCTGCGCCCCGCCGACACCGCGAAAAGAACGCAGCGTGGCCATAAGATAAATGGCCTCCAGAATATTGGTTTTGCCCTGGGCGTTGTCGCCGAGCAACACATGGAAGCCGGGCGCAAAATCCATGTCCAACCGCGCGTAGTTGCGGAAATCCCGGATTCGCAGATGAGCCAGATGCACGTGGAGAAAATGAAGGGTTAACGCCACGCCGGCGAGATTATTTCGCAGCAACGGCGCACGGAATTATTGTCCCGGCCAGAGCTGAATATGGGTGGGTTCATCGCGTTCGCATGACAGCCACCCCGATTTTTCCCGCAATTCGACCACTTGAATGGAACTGCGCCGCTGCTCCAGGCCATCCTTCCGGGCATCCGGGCCGCGCCGGCCGGGATGGGTAAAGTAAAACAGGAACGCCCGGTCGCCGCTGACCACCACATCGGGATGTCCGCCCTGGACCTGATCATCCGCGCCCGCGCCCGCACCCGCGACCAGATTGGCGGGCTGTTGCTCCCAATTCAGCCCGTCGTTGGAACGAAAAACGCCCAGGCCTTTCCATTCATCAATGATCACCCAGAATTTCCCCCGCCAGCGAAAACCTTTGGGACCTTCGCCGCGCGACTTGAAGGCCAGCCCCCGGTCCGCCCAGGACACGAGATCCGGGCTCTCCGCAAAATGGATGGATTTGCCGGTGCGTTCATCGTTGTAATACAGCCGCCAATTACCGTCGGGCAGTTGCTCAACGCTTGGATCAATCACCCGGTCGGATGCCAGCGCCAGCTTGCGTGGGTTGGTCCAATTCACCAGGTTGGTGCTCGTCAGTTGGACAATGAAGCGGGGATGATTCCAATCCTCAAATATACCCGGAACGATGGTTAGAAACATCTGCCAGGTTCCGTCCGGCGCGCGCACCACATCCGGCGCCCAGCAGGTTAGGTTCGTGCCGCCGTATTCTACCGGCAGGTCAAACTGCGCCAGGCAGACAAAATTCCAGTGCGCGCCGCCATCCGCCGAGGCGGCGATGCCAATGGGGGTGCCATGAACCCATGCCACCCCGGATTGGCCCGGCGCATTCGCCCGGCGATCCGTGTAAAACATCCACCACTGGCGGGCCAGCGGATTCCAGATCAAGGTCGGGTCCGCCGCACCATCATAAACTGGATCGCGATACAGCGGCTTGGCGGCCAGCGCCCCGGCATCGGCAGCCGTCAACACCGGAGCCAACAGCAGCAGCAAACCAGACAAAAAGCCATAGAATTTCATGAGCGTGGCGCATGACATACAGATTAACACGGCAATAATCAAGCTGCGGAAAAAGGGGATCCGCCCGGTTTCCGGCTTCATTCCCGGGAGCAAAACTGGTTTCATGGCGCATGGTTCCGTGCGTTATTTTTGAAGATGACCACCTGCTGGCCGTGCATAAGCCCGCCGGCTGGAACACCCACGCGCCGGCACCCTGCGCCGGAGAAGGCATCTACGACTGGCTGCGCCACCGGGAGCCGCGCTGGGGCAGGCTCGCGATTTTGCACCGGCTCGACAAGGAAACCAGCGGGGTGCTGGTCTTTGGCAAAACCCCGCTCGCCAACAAATCGCTCACGGAACAATTCACCGACCGCAGCGTCCACAAAAAATACCTGCTGCTGACGGACCGGCCAGTGCGGGAAGACCACTTCATAGTGCACTCCAAGATTGCCCGCGCCGGGGACCATTACATTAATGCCGCGCACGGGGAAGCCGCCGAAACCCACTTCACCGTGATCCGGCGCAACCGCGACCATACTTGGATCGAGGCCCGGCCATTAACCGGACGAACGCATCAGATCCGCGTACACATGGCGGGCAAAGGACTGCCCATTCTGGGTGACGCACTCTATGGCGGCGCGGCCTCCGCCCGCGTTTGCCTCCATGCGGCTGAATTAACCTTCACCCACCCTGCCACGGCGGAACCCATGACATTGCGGGCGGAAACCCATTTTTTTGAACCGCCGGCCGACGCCCTCCGCCAAGCGATTGCGGATCCGGAAACTAACAGCCTGCGCCTGCGGCACGGAGCAAGCGACGGCACCCCCGGATTGTATGTGGAACGGTTGGGCGACTGGCTGCTCGCCCAGGGGGAGCTGAATTTTGCTGACCGCGATGCCGTGGCCCGGCTGCATAACGCCGCCCGGCCGTATCCCGTGAAAGGCATCTATTATAAAAAGCTGGACCGCAAACCCTCGGCGAAGTCACTGGCCGACTTGTCACCCAAGCTGGTCTATGGAGAACCGGCACCGGAACGGTTCGAAATCAGGGAGAATGGCCTCCGCTACGAACTCAGCTTCAGCGAAGGTTATTCCGTGGGCCTGTTTCTCGACCAACGTGACAACCGCCGCCGCTGGCTCACCGGCCACGTTGCGGCCGGATTCCCGCTCTTCGAAGCCGACCGCCTCCCGGCGAAACGGGAAATCTTAAATTGTTTTGCCTACACCTGCGGCTTTTCCGTAGCCGCCGCCCAAGCGGGTGCCCGTACCACTAGTCTGGACCTTTCCAAAAAATATCTGGAATGGGGTCGGCGCAATTTCGCCCTGAATCGCCTGGATCCGTCGGCGCATGATTTCATTTATGGCGACACCTTTGACTGGCTGCGCCGGCTGGCTAAAAAAGGTCGCCTGTTCGATGCCATCGTGCTGGATCCACCGACATTTTCCAAATCCAAGGAACATGGAACGTTCCGGGCCGAAAAGGATTACGGCCAGCTCGTCACCACAGCGCTACCCATCCTCAAACCCGGCGGGGTGGTGTTGGCCTCAACCAATGCGGCGCTGTGGCCGCCGGAAGCGTTCCTCGCCACGATAGAAAAGGCCGTGCAGGCCGCAAAAAGATCCATCCGCCAGCGCCATTATGGACCACAGTCGCCGGACTTTCCCATCAGCGCAGCCGAGCCGGCGTATTTGAAAACGGTGTGGGTTAGAATTGCGTGAGGCGCGAGGACTGGCAGTGGACGGGATGATATGTGTATCAACCTCCCCCGCATCCCGCCCTGCTCGATAGAACGGGATGTCGCTGCTTGGGGAACAGTGCAGATGGAAGGCCAAATCAATTTGTACCCGCCAAGGTTTGAGCGGGTGGCCAGATGAACCATTGCCTCCGGGAAACCAATCATGGCTCCAAGGCTTCCGACTCAAGGCCCACCGGCCCCAGCAAACCCGATTTCACCAATGGCGAATTTTTCTTGAATGGATTAAGGGTCGTCCACGCCAATCGTTTTTCCGGCGGCAGGCTCAAATCACCAATCAACCGATTGGGCCAAAGATTGGCGACGGTGATTTCCAATTGATTATCCCGGGCGGTCAAAATTGCCGGCGGCACCGACAAACGCCATGGCGGACACCACGCCACGCCCAGATCCCGGCCATTTAATTTTACCGAAGCCATGCCGTTGATTTCACCTAGCGCGAGAAAGAATTTCCCCTTGGCTGCATGGTTCACATCGCAGTCAAAACGGGTCCGGTAAACCGCCTTGCCCGAATAATATTTAATACCGGGATCCACGCTCTGGCTCCAATCCTGCAAGGATGGGAAAGTAACATTGGTAGGGCCGCCCCATTTCGGATCAAATGAAACCAGCCACGGACCAGCCAGGGTCAAATTGGTCTTCATCAGGCCCAAGCGGTTGCCTGGATTTTTCAACCACCCGGACGGCTGACGAAAAACAATGAAGCGACTCTCGTGAGCAGCCAGTTCCAGCTTCATGCTCGTGATGCCTTTTTCGCTGGTGAATTCCGGAAAAACCCCAACCTCGCCCGTAACTGGGTCCCACAATTCCGGCGCTTTGCCCGCGATGCGGAATTGGCAGCGGACCTTTTGAGCCGCGTCACTCCGGCTGCCGACGAAATAAATTTCTGCAGCCGGCTCATGCCGATGAAGGTAACGAACCTCGCCATCCGACGCAAAATCCGGCGGCAGGCCCATGTCCGATAAAATTCCTATGGTATCCGAATAATCCGGATAAAGACCATCGGACCGGGTCTGGTTAGTGAGTATGGCATTAGGCTTTCGCTGGGCGGCATGCCCATCCAGCAACAAACGGCCTTTGCCGATTTTTCTTTCTGGGACAGCCGGATCTTCACCCCAAAGTTCTTTTGCCAGTTTCTGCACCTGCAGGTCACACGCGGGAAAGTTCTCCAGACCGGGCGACCGGGTTGGCGGCATACCAACCACCGTGGCCCCGGCCTCGAGCAATTCTTTAATTTTTGCAAGCAGGCGGGGCGTCATCGTTTCAAATTCCGGCAAAACCAACAAGGAGTAGCTCATGCCACCGCGAAAAGTAATCCGGCCATTCTTGACGCTGGCTTCCCGCAATAGCGCGGTTGGTGCGCAGCCATCAAAATTATAACCACGCCGATCCGGCAACTCGCCGGTCAGGGCAGAATCCGGCGGACGAAAAACCATGGGGGCACCTTCAGGCGTGAGATACAAAATATCGGCGACTGGCTGCCCCCGCCGCAACAGGGCCTGACAGCGCGAAAGATACAAATGATAGGCCGGAACCATATCCCACCACGTCTGGGTCCGATCCCAATGCACCCCATAACTGGCGAAGGTCATGCCTGGCGCACGATCCAGCCACGGCTGATGCTGGTACCGATGAAAAATGAACCGGTTGATGCCGCAGCAGAGCGCCCAATCACCCTGATTTTTCATTGCGGCGGGAAACAACTTCCAATCCTCTCCCGGCGCGGAAGTGAACGATTCCGCCGCAATGACTGGCCGCCCCAGGGTGTGGCCGATGGAGACCGCCTCGAAGGCGCTGAACTCGGTCGCGAAGCCGTGCCCATGCGCCCAGAATTCGCACTGCGGCACATCGGCCGTGGCACCGAGTTCCAGATCAGCGCAGGGATTTAAATCGTAGGGTTCCACAGATAATTTATTCAGCCCCAGTTTTGCGCCCAGCATTTTGAGGCTGACCAGGTGATTTTCGATCACCAGTTCCTGGGCCGTCTGCCGCAAATCCCACAAAAAACGCTCAGACAGCTCCGCCGTGCCCACTGCCCGGCCCGTGAGCGCCGGTAGCCAGGGCAACAGATCGTAGCCGCGTCGCTTCTGAAACTCCGCCCGGAAATTTTTCGACCAGTTCTGTGCCCCCATCTCCCAACTATCGAAGTGCAAGGTGGTGAATCCGCGATTGGCATGGATGTGCGCCCGGTTGCGTTCCGCCAGCGGCTGGATGAAATTTTTAAAGTGGGCGGCAATCGCCTCGGGATTGAATTTGTCCGTCTCGAGACCAAGCCCCGGCTCCGGTGCGGGGCGCGTGGTTTGTCCCGTTAGGGTGCGGCCGAAGCGCATCACGGTCCAGTTACCAGGCGGCACGTCCCAGCTTAAACGACCATCGGGTTGCATCCGGGCGGTCAAGTCAATGATGCGATCGGCGGCAATACATTGATTCGTCGCCACCAGGGGAAAGTGCGCGGGCGCGGGCAAAAATGATTTCACGCCCGGCCGGGAAGAATAGGGATCACGATAATAAATCGCCTTTTCTCCGATGTCAGCGATGGCGGCTTTTCCCTCGGGAGTTGGAAATGCCAGGACACATTCGTCGCGATAAAATTCACTCCAGGTTTTGGCCAGCGCGGGAGTGAGGGTGCCTTTGCCAAAATAGGGTGTACGGGGTTGTGGCTGCGGTAACCCGGCATCAAAATGCAGCGGCGCAACCAGGTTGGTCTCGCTGGCAACCAGGTGCTGCATCGCTTCTTCGGGTTTCACCCAGGGGCCGCCCGTGCCGCACCAACCGGGGCCGGTGGCGAGGGCAAATTCCAGACCCAGCCGGTCAGCCTCGGCCACGGCATGCGCAAAAAGGTCTTGCCATTCCGGGCTCATAAACTTCACCGGGCCACGCGGGATACCGACATTCACCTCGATAAAAATGACCCCGCCGATGCCGGCGCGCTGCATCGCCGAAAAATCGGCGGTAATGCCTTCGCGGGTCAAGTTGCCATCCATGACCATGAAATACACCCACGGCCGGGCCGAATCCGGTGGCGTGAGAAAATCCTGGGCGAGCGAGCCGGCACGGGCCGGCCGAAAAAACAGCGTGCCTAAGAGGACCAGCAGAAAAGTAATGGCTTGTTTCATGATAACAAAAAATTTGCGGGCTGGCAGCGCCAGCAGTTTGGGTGACAACCAACCCTATCACCAGGGCCCGGCATCCAAGTCGCCCGGCCAGAAAAACACCACCCACCCGCTACCTACAGCGCCCGCCTTGATGGAAGCAGGTTGATTATTCGGCAGAAATTTGCGCCAGAGCACACTGCCATCTTCATATAAAAAATTGCCGCCACTCGAAGCTTGCCCGTTGGCCAAATGATTCCCCGTAGGATAGGCCTGCCCACTGCTCGTGATGGTAGAATTCCAGGTAAGCGGTCCAGCCGGGCTGTTGCCCACGGCTTGAATTTTATCAATCATCACCGGAGCCCTGCGAAAAGATCTGCCAAGCTTGACCCGATACAACCATGGATCCAGACCTTGGAGGCTGAATCCGGTTTCGCCCGCCGCATCCCGCCCCGGCAAAAACTGGTAGCCTATGAGATTTGTCACCGTGATGTTGGCGGCTTCGTAGGCGCGGTGCCATTGGTCCGTGGGACAATATATGACATCCTGCTGGGCACGCTGCGCGACGCCGGTCCCGGATCGATTGGGATAAAGATATTGCGGATAGAAAACGTTGTTAAGATGCCGGGCCATCCAGGCAAAACCAGTAGCCCCGTCGGAACTCAAATTATCAGGAAAACTGTCTTTAAAATCCCCCGCATACATGGTCACCGCCAAACCCCACTGCTTGAGATTGTTGGTGCACTGGGTTTGCACCGCTTTGGCCTTGGCTTTGGCCAGTGCCGGTAATAAAAGTGCCGCCAGAATGGCAATGATGGCAATGACCACCAGAAGCTCAATCAAGGTAAAGGCCTTGCGATGCTGAGTAATCATAAGGTGGCGGCTGGCATTTGCGCGTTAGTTTATCCGTCAGGCGTTTCCTATACCATCACGTGCACTCCGGGTGCTGCCCGGCACGCCAGCATCCATTTCGAAAGACGGAAATCCCTCCGGCAAAAGGCGGGAAACTTGATCATAAATGTTCACTTCCCGGAAAAACCTCACACGAGCTTCTGGAGTCGTTTATCGGCGGCCAGTTTTTTGACGAGCTCCTTGATCTTTTGCGCTTGCGACTTGTCGGCCACGAGCACCGCATCATCCGTTTGCACCAGGATGGTGTCGCGCAAGCCGACGACCGCTATGGGCGTGCGGCGTGCTTTTGAACGTGCGTCGTAAATAATGTTGCGAGCGGAGTCCACCTCAATGAAATCAGCCACGGCCGCATTGCCTTCTGCATCCTGTTTCACATGCCGGGCGAGGGCCGGCCACGCCCCAAGGTCGTCCCAGTCAAACGCCCCGTCGGCCACCACGACGTTGTGGGCCTTTTCCATGAGGGCAAAATCAATCGAGATCTTTTTAATATCGGGATATTCTTTGGCGAGCACTTTGGCCAGTTTGGCCGGCTGCGCTGCGACGGCAAACCAGCGATGACAGGCGGCGCACATTTCCGGCTGATGCTTTTCCAGGCCGTTTGTGATGGTGATGAAGGACCACACAAACATCCCGGCGTTCCACCGATAATTTCCACTATTTACATATGCGATGGCCGTTTCCAGATTAGGCTTCTCCACAAAGCGTTCAGCTTTGTAGAAAACGGTCCTGGTTTTTTTGGCCCCCGGCGGCGTGGGCAATTCATTGCCGGTTTGGATATAACCGTAGCCCGTGGCGGGCTCCGTGGGCTTGATCCCGATAGTGACGATGACCTGTCCCTGCTCAGCGATCGAGAAAGCGTCGGCCAATACCTGTTGAAACTTGCGGGCATCGGGAATGACATGGTCGGCAGGCAGCACCGCCATCACCCCGGTGGTGGAACGCGCCCCGACCAGCGCCGCGCCCAGCGTGACCGCCGCGCACGTGTCGCGGCCGACCGGCTCGGCCACCACATTGTCTTTGGGCAGCTTGGGGAGCTGTTTTCGCACTTCCGGAGCCTGGGCGGCGTTGGTGATGATGAAAATGTTTTTGAGCGGAACCAGCGGCAATATGTTGGCGACCGCCTGCTGCAGAAAAGATTTATCGCCCAGCAGCTTGATGAGTTGCTTGGGCGTCTTCTCCCGGCTCAGTGGCCAGAAGCGTTCGCCCCGGCCACCAGCCATGATGATGACAAAACGATCGGAGAGTTTTGCGGTGCTTTTCATAGTTTTAGTCATAGCGTTAAACAGATGAAACACCGATTTCAAAACCGGCGCAATTTAATTTACCATCCGCCCGGTTAAAATTCCCGGCTTATCCCGGGACTGGCGGGAGTGATTTGACGGCCTCGCCCAAAGATTTTACAAACGCTGCAACGCGGGGAACAAGTTGCGGAGACTGGCCATGGGCCGCAATTTGATTCACGATGGCACTGCCCACCACACAGCCATCGGCGGCGGCGGCAACCGCGCGCGCTTGCTCCGGATTGGAGATGCCAAAGCCGACGGCGATGGGAAGCGCGGTGTGGGCGCGGAGTTTCGCCACTTGCGCACCCAGGTTCGCCGCCACACTGGTCTGCATGCCGGTAACGCCCTCGCGCGAAATGTAATAAATAAATCCCGCCCCGCGGCGCACGATCAGCGCCATGCGGTCCTCGGGGGTGGTCGGAGCGACCAGATAAATCGGGCAAAGATTCGCGCGCTGCATGAGGGCGTCGTAGTTTTCAGCTTCTTCCGGCGGCAGATCCAGCACGAGCAAGCCATCCACCCCGGCGCCGGCGGCGTCACTGATGAATTTTTCCAAGCCCACCTTGTGAATGAGATTGAAGTAAATATACAGGACGATCGGAATGGCGGACTGCCGGCGAATGTCGGCAATTGTGGATAGCAGCTTGGGCGGAGTGGTGCCGGATGCCAGTCCGCGCTGCGCGGCCAGTTGATTAACCAGGCCATCAGCCAGTGGATCACTAAAGGGAACGCCCAACTCCAGCACATCAACCCCCGCCTGGTCAAAAGCCACCGCCAGCTGCAGCGTGGCCTCCAAGTGCGGATCGCCAGCTCCGATATAAACCACCAAGGCTTTCTGCCCGGCCGACTTGAGCTTTGAAAATTTCGCAACGATGCGATTCATTGGGTGGAGCATAATGAGCCGAAGTTCATTTAACGAGAGCAAAAACGGGGCGCGCCGGTTCGCTACGAAAAAAGCGGCGTGAATGAGTAATTCACGCCGCTTGCCGGGGAGACAATCGGTCAATGAACGGTGATTTGGGGAATCTTATCAGCGAGTTCCACGCAGACAACCGAGGCGATTTTATCCGGAGCATTCGCCGGCAAGTTGAGCGTGACGCCAGTTGCGGACGATTCGGTTTCCACCTTTTTGTGATCAGCGAGCAGATACGCATTGGTGACTTTGCTCTGGAGACCGGGCAATTCCAGTTTCTGACTGGCCGGCCAATTGAATATTTCCACGTAAATTTTCCCCGGCTTGCTGGTGCAACGCCAGTCGTTGCCGGAGGAAACCGTGGTTTCGTGGCCATAGCCGTCTTTGGCTTTCACCGCGGCGCCGAGTTCCGAGCCAAACGGTGTGGCGGTGGTGCCGTAAATCGCCTCCCCGTTAATTTTCATCCAGACACCGACTTCGGCGAGCCTTTCCAGGCTTGGCTGCGGAATCAAACCTTCGCTGGTCGGGCCGACATTGAGCAGATAATTTCCGCCCTTGCTGGCAATGTCGCACAGATTACGAATGAGCGTCTGCGTGGATTTCCAGTTATTGTCGTCGCGCTTGAAGCCCCAGGTGTTGTTGAGCGTCATGCAGGTTTCCCAATCCCGCCCGGGAAAGCCTTTCGCGGGGATTTTCTGTTCCGGCGTTTCCGTATCGCCCTTAAATCCGCCGCCCAGGCGGTTGTTCATGATCATGTTGGGGCGCAGCGCCTGCACCGCATCGTAGAGTTTCTGGGCGCGGTCTTTGTTCATGTCGCGAGGCGTATCCCACCAGAGCACCGCCGGGAACTCGCCATAGTTTGATAAAATCTCTTTAACCTGTGGCACCGCAATTTTATCAATGTAATCGTCCATGCTATGTTCCTGGGCAGGATCCCATTTGCCGCCGGCAGCCGCCCCGCCATTGTTCCAATCCTGCGCCTGCGAATAATAGAAACCCAACTTCACCTGATTGTCCCGGCAGGCGGCCGCGAGATCTTTTAGCGGATCTTTGCCGTACGGCGAGGCTTGCACGATATTCCACGGGCTGGCCTTGCTGTCGAACATGGCGAAACCATCATGATGCTTGGAAGTAATGACAATATACTTCATGCCGGCCGCTTTCGCGGCCTTCACCCACGCTTGCGCATCGAATTTTATCGGATTGAATTCTTTGGCAAATTGCTGGTACTCGGCCATGGGGATTTTGCCTTTGTTCATGATCCACTCACCGATGCCCGCCACCGGTTTATCGTGGTAATACCCGGCGGGAACCGAGTAAACGCCCCAATGAATGAACATGCCGAATTTGGCTTCCCGCCACCACCCCATGCGGGCGTCGCGCTGCTCCTTGGTTTCGATTTTGTCAGTCTTATTGGTTTGCGCGATGGCGACGGACTTGCCGGCTGCCAGGGCGAGCACAATAGTAAATACGATTTGTTTGGCTTTCATGGTTCGATTTGATCGGTTTGTTATGACCGCATATTAATACAAAAGATGCAATCTGCGGCTTCATTTGGCAGACGCGACTCACCGGCAAAGGTTTCAGTCACCGTTTAAATATTTAGCCGGATAGTTAAACCGCTGCCCGCCTTGGCACACGGGTAGCCACGATTGATGGAGAAATTCGCCGCTTTCTTTTGGTCTGAGCCACCCGCCTGGCGTTCTCACCAAGCCCGCGCGTATGGATTTGGCGGGGGCATTTTAATTCCCAGTGTCTTTGCGGCATGGGCCGGCCAATAAGGATCTACAAGAAACTGTCGCGCGAGCAAAACCACATCGGCTTGTCCGGCCCGGACGATGTCCTCAGCCTGCTGCGGTTCGGTGATAAAACCCACGGCGGCGGTGGCGATGTTGGCCTGGCGGCGGATGCTTTCGGCAAAGGGAACCTGATAGCCGGGCTGGACGGGAATGACCGCATCGGGCAGAAGTCCACCGGAACTGCAATCCATTAAATCCACTCCTTCCGCTTTGAGCAACTTCGCCAAGCCGATACTGGAATCCAGATCCCAGCCGCCCGCCACCCAATCGGTGGCCGAGATCCGAACCGCCAGCGGCAGGTTATCCGGCCAGATGCGACGGACGGCGCGCGTGGTTTCCAGCAGCAGGCGGATGCGATTTTCAAAACTGCCGCCATATTTATCCGTGCGCTGATTGGTGAGCGGCGAGAGGAACTCACCGAACAGATAGCCATGCGCGGCATGCAGTTCCAGCCAGGTAAAACCAGCCGCCCGGGCGCGTTTAGCGGCATCAACAAAACGGGCCGGCAGGGCTTGAATCTGCGCATCGGTCAGCGCCTGCGGAATTTTCGGCAGCCCGCCGCCAAAAGGAATGGCGCTGGGCGCCACGGTCTCCCAGCCGCCTTGGGCTGTGGTCAGGTGTTCGCCGCCATCCCAAGGCAGACCGGCAGAGGCCTTGCGGCCGGCATGGCCGATTTGAATCCCCGCCACTGCGGCGTGCGCCTGCACAAATTTAACGATGCGGGCAAGGGGCTCGATCTGGTCATCTGACCACAGCCCCAGGCATCCCGGGGTGATGCGACCTTCGGGGGTGACCCCGGTAGCCTCCACGATCACCAAACCGGCACCGCCAACGGCACGCGCGCCGTAATGCACGTAGTGCCAGTCGTTCGCCAGCCCATCCACCGCTGAATATTGGCACATGGGGGAAACCCCGATGCGGTTGCGCAGGGTTACCGACCGGATGGTTAAAGGTTGGAATAAATGCGGTCCGTCATTGGAATCGGTTCTCATAGTTTAAAAAGTTTAGGGTGGAATAATAAAAACGCAAGTGGCGCAAACCGTTGCCTAAACCGTTGGCGGTAAAACGGAGACTAATTGGTTTTTAGGATCGCATTTCAGCGAAGAAACATTTCGGCCGCAGCGTCAGCGAAGCGCAGGCCGGCGCGAGTGAGTTGAAACCGGTCGTCGGATAGTTTGCCCCACCCCCGTTCGACCAACTGCTTTATTTCCGAGCCCCAGTCTTCCTTTAGATCGAAGCCCGTATTGCGCTGGTATTCCGCGAGCGGCCAGCCGGCGTTCATGCGCAAGCCAAAGGCGGCGGTTTCGCCGGCGCGGCGCAGCGGCGAAAGTTCCTCCCGGGATTCAATGGCGCGCTGATTTTTTTCAAGTTGCTCGCAATACAATTGCGTATTCGCCCAATTTTTCGTGCGCACCCCCCGCACATAGCCAGTGGCGCTGGGGCCGAGCCCATGGTAATCGCCGCCTCGCCAGTAATTGACATTGTGCCGGCAGGCGCGGGAAGGTATTTCGCCGGGGGAAGCCGCCGGGGAAGCCGGCGTATTACGGGCAAAATTGGCGATCTCATATGGTTGAAACCCCGCTTTGGTCGCCTGCGTTATCAGCTCTTCGTACATGTCGTAGGCTAGGTCTTCATCCACGGAAAATTCACCGGCCTGCAACTGGTGAAACAACGGGGTGTCGTCCTCGTAAATCACTTCGTAGCTGGACAAATGCTCACTCTGCATGGCGATCACCTCATGCAAACTGTTTTGCCATATCTCCATGGTTTGCGAGGGAATGGCAAACATGAGGTCAAGGTTGATGTTATCAAAGCCGGCAGCCCGGAGAATGTCAAAGGATTTGAAAACCATTTCGCGGGAATGAACCCGGCCGAGCCGTTCCAGCAATCTTTCGTCGAGGGATTGCACCCCCATGGAAATACGATTCACCCCGAAATCACGGAGCAATTTGGATTTGTCCCGGGAAACGGTGGCGGGATTGCTTTCAATGGTAAACTCGGCGGCCCCCAGCAGGTTGAGTTTTTCCATGGCCCGCAGGATGGTTTCCCATTGGCGTAAATTGAGGAGGGATGGCGTCCCGCCCCCGAAAAAGATGGTTTGCGGCTGGAGCTCGCCAGCGACCATTTCCAATTCCCGCACCAGTGCGGCCACGTAGCGGTTGATTAGTTCACCCGAGGAAGCCTCCGAAAAAAAGGCGCAATACTCGCATTTCTGCGCGCAAAACGGCACATGAACATACAGGCTATTAACGCGGGCTGGTGGCTGAGCAGACATGCGAGCAAGTTAACGTAGCGAAACGCCGAGGTGAATGAAAATCCACGGTCGCCCGGCGCTGCCTTTACCGGGTGTGCGCAAACGCCATGCGGCGGAACCAGTCGCTGCCACCGGCCAGATTTACCAGCGGATTTTGCAGGGCCGGCATCAGCACCAGTCTTTGCAACCATTGGGCCC
>CAISVF010000195.1 GCA_903888765.1 uncultured Verrucomicrobia subdivision 3 bacterium
CCGCGCTCCGCGCCCATGGGCAATTGAGAACAGTGGCAAGATGCACCCCCATTTGGCGAAATCGAATTCTTGTGCTTTCTGTCGGGGCCCCTTCGTGGTTAATTTATCCACATGAATCGCGTTCAATCTGACCAACTTTTTACTGAGGCATTGCAATATATTCCCGGCGGCGTCAATTCGCCCGTGCGTGCCTTTCGCGCGGTGGGCGGTAACCCTTTCTTTGTCAATCGAGCCAGTGGTTCCCGGATTTGGGATGTGGATGGCAACGAATTGATTGATTATGTCCTGACCTGGGGGCCGGCCATCCTCGGCCACGCGCATCCCCGGATCATCGCCGCCGTCAAGGCCGCCGCCGAACTCGGCACCAGCTTTGGCATTCCGAATCCGCACGAAGTCACCATGGCCAGGCTGATCTGCCAATGGGTGCCGAGTGTCCAAAAAGTCCGCATGACGAGCAGTGGCACCGAGGCGTGCATGAGCGCCATCCGGCTGGCGCGTGGCTTTACGAAACGCGACAAGATCATCAAGTTTGACGGCTGTTATCATGGACATGTGGATTCCCTGCTCGTGCGGGCGGGCAGCGGGGCGCTGACCTTCGGACATCCCGATAGCGCGGGCATCCCGGCGGCGTTTACCCAGCACACCATTGTGGCGCCCTATAATGATGTGGCGGCGGTAAAAGCGATTTTTGCGGCGAATCCGGACGGGATCGCTGGCATTATCATCGAACCGGTGCCCGGCAACGCGGGCTTGTATCTGCCGCAGCCCGGTTACCTGGAATTCCTCCGCGAAATCACGGCGGCTCACGGTGCGTTGCTGATTTTTGATGAAGTAATGACCGGCTTCCGCCTCGCGCGGGGCGGGGCGCAGGAGCGATTCCAAATCACGCCCGACTTGTCCACGTTCGGCAAGGTGATTGGCGGCGGGTTGCCGGTCGGCGCATTCGGCGGACGCGCCGAAATCATGGATTGCCTGGCTCCGCTCGGGCCGGTGTATCAGGCGGGAACCTTGAGCGGTAATCCGGTGGCGATGGCCGCAGGCCTCGCAAATCTACAGGAACTGCTGGCCGGTGGCGCCTATGAACATCTGGAAGCGCTCGGCCGACAACTCCAGTCCGGTATGCAAGACGCCGCCCGGTCGGCCGGTGTGCCGGTCACCTTCAATACCTGCGGTTCCATGTTCTGTGGGTATTTCACCGACGGACCGGTCCATAACCTGGACGACGCTATGAAAAGCGATCGTAACCGGTTCAAGCGCTTCTTCCACGGCATGCTGGAAGCCGGTGTTTATCTCGCCCCCTCCCAGTTTGAGGCGGGATTCCTTTCCACCGCCCACTCGCCGGCGGATATAGATAAGACCGTGAGTGCCGCTGCCCGGGTGTTGCGGAGTTTGTAACCTCCCGCTTCCGGTCGCGTCTGTCATTTTACTCCGCCTCCAACAACATCAAGGCGGCTGGTAGAAAAACAAAATAATTAAACTATGAAATTCACGAAAACACTTGCCTTGGCGACTTTAATCGCCGGCAGCCTCATCGCTGGCAGTTCAGCGCTTCAGGCGCAGGATGCCCCCGCGACTCCCCCGCCCGCTGGCGGCCCGCCCGGAGGACGTGGTGCTGGTCAGAACTTTGACCAGATTGCCAAGCAACTCGAGTTGACCGATGACCAGAAGCCCAAAGTCAAAACCATCCTCGACGATATGCGCCAGAAAATGCGCGACTTGCGCAATGACACCAGTGTGGCCCAGGAAGATAAACGCGGCAAAATGAAGGAAATCCGCGATGCTTCCACCGCCAAACTCAAGGAGATTTTGACGGCTGACCAGTTTGCCAAATGGCAGAAGCTGGCCCCCGGCCAGCGCCAGCGTCCCGCTGCACCCGGCGATAAAGCCCCGGAAAAGAACTAAATCGGGTCTTCCCGCAAAATACCAGGGACGGCGCAAGCCGTCCCTTTTGC
>CAISVF010000196.1 GCA_903888765.1 uncultured Verrucomicrobia subdivision 3 bacterium
GTTTGTATATTGGCCGCAAATCACGATGACAACATCGCATCCTTTGATGCGGGTTCGAGCTTTGTCCTTCCAGCCGGATGAAATCGCGTCTTTGATTGAAAAATCAGCAATTTCAAAATCCGTGTCTGGATGCCTCGACTGGCCGACGAGCAAAATCTTCAAGTCGCTGTCGTTGTCGTAATCAAAGCTGATGAATGCGCGTTTCATAAATTATTAAAGATTGGTCATTTGAGTCCGCAAAGCCAAGATTGAAATACACCCGCAAAGGATGTGCTCATTTCGGATATTCTACGGTCACAACCCTCTAAAACCGGCGGCAATGGAAACTTGCTTTGAGACCAAATGCGCCTAGCATGGAGGCTACCGAAACCGACCAAAACCACATGATCCGTTCGTTTGCATTCACCACCCAGGGCAAGCTGCACACGCAGGACATAGAGCCATTTCTCATGCCGACCCTGCTGGCGGATACCAATCTGTTCCTATGGCTGGACCTGGAAAAGCCAACGGCTTTTGAGACAAAAGAGGTGCTGGAACAAATCTTCCATTTCCATCCACTGTCCATCGAGGACTGCGTGAACGCAAGTCCATCGCCAAAGGTGGAGGAATATGCTCCCAAGGAGGACGACCGATTCACGCCCTATCTGTTCATGGTTATCCATGCCGTGGATTACAACCGGCAGGACGGTCGCTTCGCGACCAGCGAATTGAATTTTTTTCTGGGCAAAAATTTCCTTGTGACCTTCCATGATGAACCGCTGCGAAGCGTTTTGGCCGTGGAAGAGCGCGCGCTGAACGGCACGATGAATATTGCCCGCGCACCGGATCGCGTGGCTCACTCGCTCCTCGACAATCTGGTAGACAACTACAAGCCCGCGCTCGACGAACTTTCGCTGGAAATAGCCGAGCTGGAGCAACTGGCGTTTCAAAAGCCCAGCAAAGAAACGCTAAATAAAATTTTGCAGGTAAAGAAGGAAGTGCTGCACCTGCGCCAAATCATCGGCCCACAACGCGAAGTGCTCGGCCGGTTCGCCGCCGGCGAATTCAAGCTGGTGCGACCGCATCTGGTGCCGTATTTCCGCGATATTTACGACACCCTGTTTCACATCGGCGAAATGGCGCACGGCTACACCGATTCACTCACGGGCATTTTGCAGGTGTACCTGAACATGTCGTCCAACCAGACCGGCGAGGTGGTCAAATTGCTCACGCTGATCACCGTCATCACCACGCCACTGATGATGATCGGCACCTGGTATGGCATGAATTTCAAGGACATGCCCGAGTTGGATTACCGTCACGGCTACCTGATTGCCGGCGCCTGCATGGTGATTTCCACTCTGGCAACCTACTGGTATTTCAAAAAGAAAAAGTGGTTTTAAGGCGGGGCCGCCGGGAATTTTGACAGAAACATTTCGACCTTGCGGCCAATCGCGTTTAATTTTCCAGCTGCAAGGTCCACTGAGGCAGTTATGCTATGTGGCAAATAGCATGGTTTGTTTCGGTGTCGGCAATGACTTTTATTTTTTCCATGTCAGCTGAAGCGCAACTTACCCCCATGATGGCGCAGTATCGTCGTATCAAAGGCGAACTGCCGAAGGATGCCCTGTTGCTTTTCCGGCTCGGTGATTTTTACGAGATGTTTTTCGAGGACGCGCAAACCGGCGCCCAACTCCTCAACCTCTCGCTCACCGCGCGCAATGGCGTACCCATGTGCGGCCTGCCGCATCACGCAGCCAACGGCTATATCGCCCGCATCCTCAAGGCCGGACGCAAGGTTGCCATTTGCGATCAAACCGAGGAAGCCCGCCCCGGAAAACTGGTGCAGCGTGAAGTCACGCAAATTCTCTCTCCGGGCACACATTTTGATGAGCGGATGCTGGTCGCCGAGCGGAATAATTTTCTCGCCGCCGTTTATCCGGCTGGAAAGCTTTTCGGTCTCGCGCTGGTGGATTTAACCACCGGCGATTTTTTGACCACGGAACTGGAAAAC
>CAISVF010000197.1 GCA_903888765.1 uncultured Verrucomicrobia subdivision 3 bacterium
ATCACGCCTTTCTCCCTGCTGCTCACGCTGTCAAAAGCCGGGGTGCCGGCAGCGGCGAGCCGTAATGATGAATGAACCAACCATAACCAAACGAAAGCAAAAACATGCAAAATGAAATCCTTGCCAATGCGGATAAAGTCATGGATGTCCGTTCCCTTCCTTGCTCCGTAAAACATAGTCGCATTATCCAGACCTGGCTACAATTGCCGGTCGGCGATCATTTTATCCTGTGCAATGATCACGATCCTGTGCCGCTGCGCTATCAGTTCGCTGCGCAGTGGCCGGACACATTTACCTGGGAACATCTTGTCAACCTCCCGGGCGAGGCCCGCGTGAAAATTACCAAACTCAAAGCCTTGGCCGAACCGGCGGAGCCGCTGGCCACCACCTGCGGCGGACATTAAAAATCAAGGCGTGACGCTTGCTGCGGGACCAGGTCAAAAATGGAGCGTTGACAAATCATGTCCTCGGCAGAGAATTGCCAGCGCGGCAGAAAACAAAACGGCTAAAAGCATTTCCCGCCAGTCCCAGATAGGTTCTGGACTGGATTCTGCCATGCATCGGGCATCGTTTTGAGAAATTTTTGGCCCAGCGCGACCAAGCCGCAGATTATCATGAACCCACCCATACCAGAGCAATCCTTAGCTTCCATCAAAGAGGCCATCTTCGGCGGACACAAGATCCAAGCCATCAAACTTCACCGCCAAGCCACCGGCTCGGATTTGGCGGAAGCGAAGCTACAAGTGGAAAAGCTGGAAGCGGATTTACGGGTCGCTTCGCCGGAGAAATTCACCGGTCCACCGCCCGGTAAAGGCTGCCTGTCCATCATGGTTATGGTGTGTGTGCTGGTGTGCGCGGTAGTGATCTGGATGTTTCGATAGAACCACACTAAACCCATCCAGGCAGCGCCAAAATCGGCTCGCAAGTCGGGCACTCCGCTGCAAGGCGTCATGGCGAACCAGCAAGCGTCCCCCATGGACCGGAGCGTTGAGCATTGCTCCGCGGGTTGACTTCGAAGTTTTTGAAAATGGCATACCGTAAAAGTCAAAAGCCAAGCAGACATCAAATTGATTTTCACATAATAAATACGTGGGAGGTAGGGCGGGCAGTCCTCTGCACGCCGCTGCCTGCCAACCGACGCGCTCGGATTTGCCATGACGGCGCGCAGGGGACTGCGCTCCCTACCACGTTTCGGCATGGCAGACGCTTCATGCAATTCGGTGTTGTTGAAAATCACAAAGCGCAAAAGGCAAGCGGACATGAATTTGCTTTCCGCCAAATTAAAACGAGGGCGGTAGGGCGGGCAGTCCTCTGCACGCCGCTGCCTGCCAACAGACGCGTTCAGGTTTGCCACGACGGCGCGCAGAGGACTGCGCCCCCTACCACCTTTGGGCATGGCAGACGCTTCATCCAATGGGTGAACGACCTGAAACCCATTTTCATCCGTGTCCATCGGTGTCCATCCGTGGTTTTTCCAATTCCATTGCCGAGTTTGAGGTTTTTGAAAATGGCATAGCATCAAAGTCAAAAGCCAAGCACCCATGAATTTGCTTTCCGCATAACAAAAACGTGGGAGGTAGGGC
>CAISVF010000198.1 GCA_903888765.1 uncultured Verrucomicrobia subdivision 3 bacterium
CTCGCTCAAGTTTTACCATGCAAACTTCTTTCGCCGGATCAAGATACTGCAACCCTGCAGGTGTTATACCACTGTTCAAATTAACGGTGGCCTCTGCAGAGCTGCGCTACCGGCCGACGGTGCCCGCTGTCGGCATACTAGGATTTCAAGCCATTCAAGGTTTCCTGGGTGGTCTCAATGAGTGCCCGGATACGCTGGGCGTCGGTCTTAGTGTGGCCGTGGCTGGTAAGCGGGTCCGTGCCGCCGCTGGATTCGATGCGAATGTCCGACCAGAAAAGCCCGGTTTTAACATGAACCGAGGCAACCTTGCTCAGGCTGATGCTGATCTCATCTTTGCTAAGCCAGGAACGCTTGTGGCGGACAACCGCTTTGTCCGACACTTCGATCATGGTCGGGAATAGATGATTCCCGCTGGTCCAACGGCTGGCGCAAAATAGTTCCGGATCCATGGCTCTACTGTGATTGACGCCACCCGTTTGTGCAACCGCATTTGACCCACTTTTCTGAAACGCACCGGGGATTTACAAAGCCGGCAAATTTCAGTAAATATGGGGTGTCGGTTACAATATTAAATTATGAGCAATCCATTTTTAACTCGCGGTTTAGAAGAAGTTCGCATCGGCCAGCAACCGATGACGCTGACTGGAACCATCAACAAAACCGGCCTAATGCTGGTCATTTGCCTTTGTGCCGGTGATTATGCCTGGACCCATGCCCTTGGTTTTGAAGCTATTCTGGGGGCCATGCTTGGTGGATTCATTGTCGCCATGATCGGCGTTTTCAAGGCCGAATGGAGCCCGGCCCTGGCACCGGTTTATGCGGTGCTCGAAGGACTGGTACTGGGCGGTATTGCCCTGTTTTATAACACCCGGTATCCCGGAATCGCCTTAAACGCCGGCTTGCTGACGTCCGCCGTGTTGTTTGTCCTGCTGGGGCTTTACACCTCGCGCATCATAAAGGTTACCAATGGGCTGGTCACCGGAATCTGCGCGGCCACTGCGGCCGTTGCTCTGGTTTATTTTGTCAGCATGATTTTGCACATGTTCGGTGTGCAAATTCCTTTCATCCACCAAAGCGGCTGGCTGGGCATCGGCATCAGTTTGCTGACGACGGGAATCGCGGCAGCAAATCTGCTGATTGATTTTCGCCTCATTGAAGACGGGGTGCGGGATGAAAAACCAAAATTCATGGAATGGTATTGCGCCATGGGCCTGCTGATCACGCTTGTCTGGCTCTATTTGGAACTCCTCCGCCTGCTCAGCCGGCTCAATGGCTCGAACAAATAACTTTAACGCCTGATAATACTCGATACTCCCTGCTGGCTCAGTCTGGCGGGGATTTTTTAGGGTTAGAAGCGAGTACAAGCGAGCATGACGGGGAATTCTTTCAAGCTGCCACATGCGATTGCTGGCGTTCCGGAGCGACCCAGGAACTTGGTGGGCGACTCAGCATAAGTTAAGTTTTTATAAACCGACAGCGAACTTGACTTTTTATCATGTCGAGCAATGCTCTTCCGGCTAGTATAATTTGCAGCCATGCACGAATTCAGCATCATGCAGTCAACACTCGATCTTGCCGAGCACCAGACCCGGATGGCGGGAGCCACCCAAATTCACCGGCTCAAGGTGCGCATTGGTTCGCTTTCAGGCGTGGTGCCGGATGCGCTGCAGTTTGCATTTGTCGCCCTTAAAGAAAAAACGCTGGCCGCCGGGGCGGCATTTGAAATAGAGTCCGTGCCTGCTGCCGGGTGGTGTGAGGATTGCGCGGCAGATTTCCCGGTCGAGGGACTGGTTTATGAGTGTCCGCTCTGCCGTCAGCCCAGCGGACAATTACGACGCGGCAAAGAAATGGAACTCGCCTCGCTGGAGATCTCCTGAAATTTATGTGCCAAGAATGTGGATGCTCCAAACCCGGTCCGTACACGATTGACGGGCGACCGATTGAATCTCACCCGGATTACCATACCCATGCAGACGGCAAGGTTCATGCTCACGCGCATGACCATGATCATAGCCATGCGCATCCGCACCGGGTTTTGCAACTAAACTCCGCCATCATGGGCGGTAATGACCGGGTGGCGGAACAGAATCGGGGCGCGTTTAAAGCTTTAGGCCTCCTGGCATTGAACGTTCTATCCTCGCCCGGATCCGGCAAGACGACGCTGCTGACCAAAACCTTGAATGAATTGAAAGGCCGGCTGCGCACGGGAGTCATCGTCGGCGATCTGGCCACCGATAATGACGCCGCCCGACTGCGCACCACGGGCGCGCCGGTCTTACAAATTGCCACCGGCACACTATGTCACCTGGAGGCAGGCATGGTGGCCGAGGCGCTTAAGAAACTTGAACTTCGCCAGCTGGATCTGGTGATTATTGAAAACGTCGGCAATCTGGTCTGCCCCGCATCGTTCGATCTGGGTGAATCGCTGCGCGTGGTCTTACATTCGGTCACGGAAGGGGAAGACAAGCCCTTGAAATACCCGCCGATGTTTCATTCTGCCGATGTGGTCATCGTGACCAAGACCGATATGGCGGTAGCGGCGGGTTTTGACCGGGAGCTGGCCTTAACCAACATCCGTAAAACCGCGCCTCATGCCCGGATTCTTGAACTTTCCGCCAAGACCGGCGACGGCATCAAGGCTTGGTGCGACCTGCTGGTGTCCTTGCAAGCCGGCCTGGCGAAAACCTGAATCACAGCAGCCGGGCCAGGGCGGAAAAAAGCTTATTCTCGCTCGCCAGATGCTTTTGCCTCGTGGTGGAAACCAGATTAAAACCTGGGCCGTAGGCCGGACCGTTAGCCACACAAAAATCGGTTGCGCAGTTATTGAGCTGATTGGCAGCGGCATTCAGGGCATCCGCCCGCTGGCCATCCGCCTCAAATTTCCAGCCGACAATCAAGGCCCGCGGGAACCAGCCGCGCAACTCCGGGAGAATTTTTGGCGTCGGCACCAGCTCGACAAACAGCGAGCCGCCTCGCGTGGAAATTTTTTTGGCAGGCCGGAATGGCTTTAGCTTCCCCGTGGCAGAGCGCGCAAACATTTTCCCGAAAGCAAAATCGCTCACTGCCGCAGCGTGAAAGATGGCGTCCACCTTTTTGCCAGCGGTAGCCAAAAACTGTGAGCGCAAATCCGCCGTGGTGGAAAAAGCCTGAAGAGATTGCGCCCGGCGCTCGCCCGCATAAGTGGCTGATTCGCCGATGAAAAGAGTGACCCGGTGACCACGAGCCACAAGAAAATTGGCGAGCCTGGTTCCAAGCCGACCCGTGGAAAAATTCGTAAGCCGGCGTACGTCATCCAGCGGCTCAAATGTAGGACCAGCAGTCACGATGCAATTCATAGCAAAAAATTAATGGCCTAGAGGGCCATAAAGACAAATTCAACAATGCAACCGGATGCAGGTTATGCCACAGGCATCAATTCCCGGGAAGGCTCCTGCGGTTTACCAACCACAGCAATACAATCACGAACAAGACCATGATGCCACCCACAAAGTAAGTGAAAAATTGGATTTGTTTCTGATGCGGGGTGGGCTTGCGTGGTCTTTGTCTCCGATTCACTCGAACTGAATCTAGCATGGAAGTGCGGTTTTTCAAGCCGCAGCAGGCACGAATGGTGAACCGGGAATTCTTCTGGCGGGTTCAAGCCAGCAGCCGGGCCAGAAACGGGGCCACAAGGAGCGACGGCAGATAATTTGCCAGTTCCACCCGCCGCAGCTCAAGAATCACCAGGGCCATGGTGCACACGAGCAGCCCGGCCGTAATACCAACGATCCCGGTTAGGCCATGTGCTTCCAGCCACGGGCGGGCGCAGAGCCGGATGGCAGTGGCCATCGCATCCATAAAAACAAATACCGGCAACGCCGCCAGTGCCACCGGCCAGCGGAATAATTTAACAAAACCCATCATGGCCAGCCCATCCATTGCAGCCTTAAGCGCCAGCAGCTGAAAGAAATCCTGCAAACCGTCGGCAACCGCCCCGACAATGCCCAGTGGCGCAGCGCAATATAGAACCGTCACCGCTGTGAGGCCATCGCCAGCTGGCCCAGGCGGATTTTTTTGTGCGGCCCCCAGCATGTCGGCCGCGCGCCGGCCCAGGCGGTTGGAATGCTTTTGTAGCTTTAATAAACGGCCCAGCACGGCTCCCAGAACGATGGCCAGCAGGGCAATAGCCAAGTGCCGGCCACCTTCCGCCATGCTGCCGTGCAGGTTTTCCCAAACCAAGCGCAGACCAAAGAGCGCCGCGAAAGCACCCAGCCCCGACTTGAGAAAATCCTGGGTGCGGCGAGAGAAACCGCCGCGCAAAACCAGGCCAAAGAACGCGCCGAGCAGGATGCCGAAAGCGTTGAGAAAGGGGCCGATCACCCGTCGATTGTGGCGCGGATGCGACGCAAAGGAAACCAAGAAAAATCCGGCGCTGGAAAGCCTGGCACAAAAGTTTGAAAATCAAAACGGCAGGCAAAAGTACATTGCCTCCCAAGCAGTGAAGTATAGCGCCGCGAAGCGGTTTCAGGCAGGCTGCTTGCAGCCAGTATCAGCAAAGGAACCCCCAAGAGATTTCCAAGTCACCACAGAAATGATTTTTGTTCATCCAACAACTTTTCACCGCACCACAGGGTGACGCGCCAAGCCACTACATTGCCGGACTTTTGAAAGTCCTCCCCTCCCAGGGTCAGGCTGGTCCACCGGCGAAACGAGCCCGGCGTGGCTTCGGTTTCCAAAGTTTTAAATTGCGGGATGCCGCGGGCCCCGACGGTGCGGAGTTCAGCCCTCAGAGTGACCTTTTCACCCAAAATTCTGCTGGCCTTCCACAACACGTCATAACGAATGGCCGAGACTTCGTTAGCATTTAACTTGAGTTGCGCCTGATAGGCGTCGCGGTCAAAAAGGCTGGGCGACGTCGCGTCGCGACCATGAGTGTCAAGCAAGAGTGGCAACACTTTCAGAATGCGGCCGGTCACTGGATCAGCGGCATGAGCGGCAGCAAACAAACCGCAGGTCGTCAAAAAAATTAGCAGAGCGCGCATGACCCAACGATAGCCGGCGAACCGTTGTTTTCAACTCATTTCGTCCGGTAGAAACTAACGACCTGAACATTCGGTCCGGTGCGGTAGAGAATGGCGGTGTATTCATGCGAGACCGCGCCGATGGTTGCGGTGGCACGAACCTCGTATGTATCACCACGAACGTCAACATAGCGCTGAACCTGTTGCATGACTTGCGGATTCGCCCCGGCAAGCAATCGCCCCACATCCCGAGCGGGTGGTTCATTGCCCAGATCGCGGAATTTGATGATGTTTTGTGCAGTGATGGTGTCCATCCCTGGAATCAGCTCCAAAACATTTTCATCAGCGGTGAGCAAGTTGATTTTGCCGTTGGAAAAGGGCGTAAAAACATCCCGCAGCCCGAATGGATAATCCGGCACTTGCCCGGGAGCGGTACCAAAGCCAAGGTGCTGACGCGCATTCCCGGTGACATTGGTAGGACTGCCGCCGGCAAACATTTCCGGCGTCACCCCCTTGATGAGCTGCAGTTCGTCAATGTTATCAATCGGCCCGTTCTTGGCGTTGTAAGGCGGCGTTAGCCCCTGATAATAATCGCTCTCCGCCCCCGCCATGCGCGTGCCATCGTCGGGATCAATCCAATCGAGAACGGAATCCGCAATGACCGAGATGTCAGCCGCATCCACGCCCATCAGGGTCAGCACCTGCTGCAGCATGGGGGCATCGGCGGTATTAATGTTGATTTTGCTTTCCAGTTCCGTCATCGAAAGGGAGACCGTTCCGGGGCCAATTGTAAAATTATCCAGCGATTCAAAAGCCAGCGGACTATTGGTCTCCAAGCCGTCGCCGGGACCGTGATTCCAATATTGATCTTTGGAACTGTACGGCTGATTGCCTTCCAGCGCCAGCCACCAGCAAGCCCGGTCAATGCCGCCGCGGCCAATCCAATAAAACTGCGCGTCGTTGTTGGTGTTAGCCGCAAGCCGCGCCTCGACTTTCATGGCATAAGCAAAAGCGCCCGCCAGCATGGCCAGTACGGTGACCGCCACCAGTACAATGATGACGGCAAACGCGCGGCTTTTTCTGGAACAGGTAACTTTCAAAATCTTACCCGCGGATTGCGCGGATTACCGCCAGGAGGCACCCCGGGTGGCTGAAGCAAATTGGGGCCACCCGGCATACCAGGAACACCGGGTCCGCCCGGTCCGCCCCCACCCCGCTGCACACTGGCCGGCATCATTCCGGATGGCACCGTGAAAATTCGCGCGGCGGCAAATTCCTGACCGCTGCCGCCGACGGCAGTGGTTGTGCCGAGGACCACGCTAACTCGCAACATGGGGGGGATGGTATTCGTGTATTCCCATTCGGTGATCCACTTGGACTTATTGGTATCCCAGCACTCGACGCCGAACTCCTTGACATTGCGCGCCAGCACCAGCGGATACTGCTGCTCGTCTTGATCCATTTCCATTAGAATCGGGTTCTGGCGGAGGATCAGATTGTTTTCACCATCCTCGCCAGCAGCGAGGGAAAAGGTAACCCGCCGTGAGCTGAAATCCTTCCCCATGCCGGAGCCGACAAATTTCCGGTCGCGCGGGAAAGTGTCCGGCAGCCGGGCAACAAAGCTCAAAAATGAGCCCCCGCCCTCCCCGACGCTGAACCAGTACAAATTTTGCGAAGCCTGAAACGACTGGATGCCCATGAGCGAATCCTCAATCGTCCGCAGCACAACGCGCTGGCGTTGCGCCTGGGTCGCTACCGCCTGCCCGACCCGCGAGGCGCGCATGACCAGCGCCCACGTGGCATAAATCGCCGCAATGACCATGCCAAACACCATCATTGCCACCATGATTTCAATCAAGGTGAAGGCCCGGCAGCGACGACCTGAGGTGCGCAGTTTCATCGGCCTTTCATCCCGATACCGCCATCCAGACTGCCAGCCGGCGACTGCGGCTTGTAAAGAATAGTGGTCATATCCGATATGATTTCCCGCGACCCGTAGGATGGCTGAACCACGCATTCGACGCTAAAAAGTTTATTGGAAGCGACTTCAACGATTTCCACCTCGTAGTTGTAATCACTGTAAGCCTTGCCCAGCAGTTCCGGGTCGCCCAGATTGCCGCGATACGTTCCCTCCACGAGGCTGTTGGTCGCCGCATACCGTGCCAGCACCGGCCCCGCATCAACCAGCGGGCGCTGCAGCCGGCGGACGTTCCCCAAGGAGCTGGAAATCAAACAGAGAATGGCAAAGGCCGCCGTGCAAAAAAGGGCAATGGCCACCATGACCTCCAGCAGGGAAAACGCCTCACTTCTCCCGGCCAGTAAGGTGGTCGCGCCATTCCGGCGGGAAGCGCCGGCACGAACCGGCCGGTAGCAGACGAATGACGGGAGAATTTTCATCGATCCACATCGGAGACCACCGGAAAACCGGTGGCGTATTCCAAGGTGATTTTTTCCCGATCACCCTTGCCCAGCAAAACGATAACCGCCTCGTCGCAGGTGCCATCAGGATTAAAAAACACCTTGGCCCACTCCGATTCGGCATAATCCTGCCGGAAAATATCCAGCATCGCGAATTCGATGCCGTCGGGCAAAGTCGCTGCGGCGGTTTTCCCCGATTGGGTGCCGCCGGCCGCTCCTTCCAAGCCGAAAGATCGCTCTTGCGGATGGAACACTACCGCTGTTTTTTGCTGACTCAAAATGGCCTTTTCGCGCGCCAGAAAAAACACATCCTGCACGTCGCCCAGCGCTTTTCGCATGCCTTCCTTGCGCAAGGCGCGGCTGATCGAGGGTAGCCCCACGGCTGCCACCAAGCCGACAATCGCCACAACCACCATCATTTCAATTAAAGTGAACGCCCGGCGAAATTCCGCATGCGGGCCAGGGAATAACGAATGGTTTGCCGGCTTCGCTGGCGGATATGGAGAACTGGCAAATTTCAGTTTCATCAGTGGATGGCAGAAATCAGCCGGAATAGCGGCAGGAATATGCTCAGCAGCAGAAACCCGACGACAATCGCCATGACGATGATCAATACCGGCCCGATCAAATCGCTCATCACTCGCAAGGCAATTTGCAGTTCGTTTTCGTACGTGTCAGCCAGATTGTTCAATGCGCCAGGCACATCGCCGGTTTCCTCGCCGATGCGGACCAGATCCACCATGAGCTGGGGAAACAATTTGCTCTGCGCCAGCGGCTGCGCCAGCGTCTTGCCGTCGGTCACGGCTTCGCGCGTTTTGGCAATCGCCTCCTTGATCAGGCCGTTGGACATGACCTGCTCCGTGATTTTCAGCGCGGTCAGCACCGGCACACCATTTTGCAATAGGGTGCCTAAAGTACGGGCAAACTGGCCGAATAAATTGACTTGAATCACCCGGCCGAACACCGGCGCTTTCATCCGCCATTCATCCAGTTTGCGCGCTCCTGCCGGACTCGACTGAAAGCGTTTGAACAGCACGATGAGGGTGATAACCATGAGCCCCATCAGCCACCAGTAATCCGTAAACATCCGGCTGGTGGCGATTAAAATTTTGGTGGGCACCGGCAGTTCGATGTTGAATCCGTTAAAAATTTCGATGAACTTCGGCATCATCACGGTCATGAAGAAGGTCACCAGCAAAACGCCCACCCCGATGACCAACACGGGATAAATCATGGCCGATTTGAACTTGGCCTGCACGTCGGCGAATTGCTGGAAATGCTGGGCCATGCGCCGCATCACCTGCACCAGCGAGCCGCTCGTTTCGCCCGCGCGCACCATGTTCACATACAGGTCGGAAAAAATTCTGGGCTGCATGGCCATGGCGTCGGAAAGGCTGCGGCCCTCGGTCACTTCCTGCTTCAAATTGCGGCTGACTTCGGAGGGAATACCTTTCGTTTGCAAATGCGTCATGCTGGTCAGCGCCACCGTGAGCGGCATGCCGGAATTCACCAGGTTCGCCAGCTGCGAGGTAAAGGTGGCCAGTTCCTGCAATTTCGGTTTTCGTTTTTGCGCCATCTGCTCGCGCATGGAGGGAGGCAAAAACGAGGCAAAATTCACTGCCTTGGAGGCCGTCTTGCTGTCAGCTGCCGCGCCCGGCTTGGCGGAATCTACGGCAATGGGAAACAGGCCGGAACGCTGGATTTGCACCAGCGCGGCACTGCGGTCGGCCACCTCAAGCAACCCTTCGACGAGTTCGCCGGAGCGTTTACGGGCCTTGTAGGAAAACTGCGCCATGACTTGTTGTATCCAAAACCGGCAGCCGCCGAAAGTTTCAAATTATCCCTGATTTTACTCATGCTGGACCATTGATCGCACCAATATGAGCCCCGGTTCGCCCGGGCGCGGGGCTCAGCCTCGCCCTCCTTGGCAAATCCCTTTTCAGCGGCAGATTTCCCGGCCGCCAACAATCGGGATCCAGCCAGCCGATTGGTGGAAATTGTGCAATTTGCCGGTTGCGATCAGGTCGACTTTCGTGGATTTTTAAGCGCGTGAAAATTCAACGCGCATTGCTCTCTGTTTCTGATAAAACCGGCCTGGTGGCCTTTGCCCGGATCCTCGCTAATCAAGGAGTGGAACTCATTTCCACCGGCGGCACCGCCAAGGCGCTTCGCGAGGCTGGCCTCGCGGTAACAGACATCAGCGAACATACCGGCTTTCCTGAAATGCTGGACGGTCGCGTGAAGACCCTGCACCCGAAGGTTCATGGCGGATTGCTGTATATTCGGGGCAATGCCGCGCATGAGGCGGCAGTGAAAGCGCACGCCATCGCCCCGATCGATCTCGTGGTGGTTAATCTATATCCATTTGAGGCCACCGTGTCAAAACCGGCAGTGAGCTTGTACGATGCCATTGAGAACATTGACATCGGCGGGCCGTCCATGCTCCGCAGCGCCGCTAAAAACCATGACAGCGTGACGGTCATCGTGGATCCGGCGGATTACCCGGAAGTGGCCGGGCAAATTGCTCAAAACGGTAACACCACGCTGGAGCTGCGCCGCCAGCTGTGCGCAAAAGTCTATGCGCGCACGGCCGCCTATGACGCAGCCATTGCCGCGCACCTGCAAAAAGAGTTTTCCGCCGATAAAACCGCCTTGCCGCAGGTGCTGACTGTTTCCGCACCGCTCGCCCAGCCGCTGCGCTACGGCGAAAACCCGCACCAGACCGCCGCGCTTTACGGCAAATTCCATGAATTTTTCCAGCAATTGCATGGCAAGGAACTTTCCTATAACAACATTCTGGACCTGACCGCCGCCACTGCGCTCATCGCGGAGTTTCGCGAGGATGCACCCACTCTGGCCATTCTCAAGCACACCAATCCGTGCGGGGTCGGTCAGGGGGCAACCCTGCGCGAAGCATGGGACCGGGCCTTCGCCACGGATAAGCAGGCTCCCTTCGGCGGGATAATCGCCGTAAACCAGCCGCTCGATCACATGGTAGCAGAAGCGATTGCGGAAATATTCAGCGAAGTCATCGTCGCGCCCGAATTCACCGCCGAAGCGCTTGCGATTTTGCAGAAGAAAAAAAACCTGCGCCTGTTACGCATTCAGAAATGCCCGCTCTCCTCCACACCTTGGGATGTGCGCAGCGTGGGAGCCGATTCATTCCTGCTGCAACAGCGGGATTTAAAGGCAACAAGTTCCGCCGATTTGAAAATTGTCACCAAGCGGCAGCCGACGGAAGGGGAGCTCAAAGCGATGCTGTTTGGCTGGCGCATTGTGAAACACCTTAAATCGAATGCCATTCTCTACGTTGGAGCCGGACGGACCCTTGGCACGGGCGCCGGTCAGATGAGCCGGGTGGATTCAAGCCGTATCGCCGTGTGGAAAGCCGGCGAGGCGGGACTGCCGCTCGCTGGCAGCGTCGTCTGCAGTGATGCTTTTTTCCCCTTCCCGGATGGTTTACTGGCGGCGGCCGATGCCGGCGCCACGGCTGCGATTCAACCGGGCGGCTCGGTCAAAGATGCAGAAGTCATTGCGGCGGCCGATGCTCGAGGTATGGCCATGGCATTTACCGGTGCCCGGCATTTCAGACACTGACGCGGGTTTGTAAACTGGAACGATTTTCGGCCGGCCCTTTCAGCCTGCCGCTGGTCAGCATGCCTACTATCTCAGTAAATGGTAAATGAAACACAATTGAAAACCGGTTACCCCGGCGAGAATCAGCCAAACAGCCATTTCGCGCGGCAATAATCTCAGCCGCTTAACCGGAGCTAGCCAAAATTGGATATTGGCCGAACCAAAAGAAATGACATCACCATTGCGTAGCCGGACATTGGTTTGCGGCTGTTCATTGACAGCGACGAACGCCTCTGATTCTGCGCGCAAAAAAACTCCTCCGTTTTTCCGGAATTCCAAAGCGAGGTGATTATCCCACACGCCGAGATCGTTCATTTGAAAATCACTATCCTGCGCCCGGCCAATGCGAAAAGGAAAATGGCGGACGATTAAAAAATCGCCCGCCATATTTCCCGAAAGAATTTTCAATTGGACCATCAAAAAAGGAGGCGTGCAACCTCGATCTGATCACCCGGAAACACCGGCGGATCCGGCTGCTCTCCGGCAAGGATAGAAGCGCAGTTCAACTTAAAGCGCTGACCATTTGATCGGGTCAGCCAAACCTTTCTGCGATTAGCGTAGTCGGTAAAGTCCCCGGCTGAGGTAATTGCCTTGGTAACCGTCATTTGCCCGACGTAAATCTGCCTGCCGGGAGTTTTAACTTCCCCGCGAACATAATAAACCCGGTCGGCGCTTGTTCTCACCGTGATCGTCAGATGCCGGTAGAGGTGAGGCACATACATGGAGTGAATGAGGTCTTGCAGTTCACCCGCAGTTTTGCCAGCCGCCTTGACATGGCCAATATCCGGCAAAGTGATAGAGCCATCCTCTTTAATCGGCTCTTCGTGAGGCTCCATGTTGGCTTCCGGTGGCAAGCCTGAGAATACAATAGTCACAGTGTCGCCGATATGCAGGCGCGCCACCGCATTGGTATCCATCTGATCTCCGGGTGGATTCATGACCCCAATATTATTGGGGGTAGCACATCCAACCAACCCCAAAGCCATCAGGCTTATGGTCATCAGCAGAATGGAAAAACTTGATTTCATTGGCGATAGAAAAGCGATCATGAATATCTTTGGTCAATACTTTTGTTTAATTTCCTTATCGCCGGGTGTGTTGACAGGCAGCGCACCGGCTCCCGCCTTGGCGTCAGCCTCCTGCTCGCTGGGATTTTTTGAATAATAGTAATCGTGATAATATCCACTATAATAATAATATCCCTCATCTTGCGACATGTTAATGTTGTTCAGCACAATGCCCACCAGATTACCACCCACCTTTTCAATCATCTGTTTGGCTCGGATTGTCATGGGCTGCGGATAGCGGCGATATTGAATGACTTGCATCACCAAGTCCACTTCGCTGGCCAGCACCGAGGCATCACTAACCCCGAGAATCGGCGGAGAATCGAACAAAATAAAATCATAGCGCTGTTTCAATTCAGAAACCATTTCCTTCATTTGTGACGATCCCAGAATTCCCATGGAACTATTGGGCAATTTGCCGCTGGCCATGAAATCCAAGCCCGGAACCATCGTGGTCTGAACCACTTCGGCAATCGTATTTTGCTTAAGCAGGTAATTGGTAAGACCGAGATTGTTGGTAACCTTGAACAATTTGTGAAGCGTAGGACGGCGTAAATCCGAGTCAACGATCAAAACCCGGTTGCCCGCCTGGGCGAAAACCGTGGCTAA
>CAISVF010000199.1 GCA_903888765.1 uncultured Verrucomicrobia subdivision 3 bacterium
CCTCGCCGCACTGGGCGCATTGCAAAAGTCGCAGCTACACCAAGCCTTCACCGGACAATTGTGAAATGAAAACCCTCGCTTTAATCCCAGCCCTGCAAGGGCGCAATATGGCAGCCCGGAGTGAAGCCCCGGGTTGTCCGTTGCAAAAATCATTCGCAAAAAATGCGCGCAGTCCCCTACACGCCGCTGGTTGCCAACCGACGGATTTGAGTTCGCCACGACGGCGCGCAGAGGACTGCGCCACAACACCGTCGCCGACATAAAACATATTTTAAACCAGAAGCATACTCCCCCTTGAGACTTTTGGAGTTGGATGGAGCCGATTAACACCAGGCCACAACGCAAACCTCCGCCAGGTCATGCGGTGGCAGAGCGAAAGCGCCGACACCGCTTTCGCCCGCGCCATGGTTCACGAGTGAAAGCCACCCGCCAAATCTGCCAACTGGCAGCGGCCAGCTGTTTTTAAATTCTACTTTCCCGCTTTCATAATTTTGGATTTTGTCTGCCCCCACCAACTGGATGATCCCCGAGCACCACCAAACCAAACCGCAGCGGCAACACGTTCCCCTTCGCCCGGGGGGAGAAGGCCGGGATGAGGGCGGACGTCTCCACCAACATCAATTCAAACTCAAACAATCCCATGTTGACCAACTTCACCAAGCTTCCCCATTTTAAACTAAATTCCGCAGTTGAACCCGCGAAATAAGCGAAATCGCCAAAGTGCCGCAGCTTTGCGAACGGCAACCGCTCACTCACTGAGGGAAACATTTTGGGTACGGCCCCCCTCTCAGCCTTCCCTTTCGCGTGGTTAGCGATGGTTCGCGGTTCAGCTCCATGGCACTTTCTGAATTTTTGCTTTTCCGCTTTGCTGCCCGCTGCCAACTGAAAACTGCCAACTCAAAATGATACTTCCCTCTCAGCCGCAAATAAGGCAGCCTCAAAGCGTGGTCGCAAAAAATTCCATTAGCATTTATGCATTGGCGGCGGCACCCCGTCAGCCGTTGGATTTTGCCACATCGCTCGTCCCTTCCCGCACAACGCGTGTTCCAATTTTTTGTCGGCGCAAACCTGGTCACTCTTTTCACCGAGCCGATGCGAGGTCAGTCAAAAAACTAGCTTACTCCTACAATCAAGCCAACCAGCGCACAAAGAACGTACTGGCTGATGGCAGTTATTGGATTTACAGCTACGATGCGCTGGGGCAGGTAGTTGGCGGGCACAAGAATTTCTATGACGGCACGCCGGTGCCCGGCCAGCAGTTCGACTACGGCTTTGACACGATTGGCAATCGCACCCAGACCAAAGCGGGCGGCGACCAGACCGGCGGCAACCAGCGGCTTGCCACCTACACCGTGAACATTCTGAACCAGATTACCAGCCGGGATTATCCGGGAACGAACGACGTTGTTGGTGCAGCACTAGCCACCAATACGGTGGCAGTAAATGACCAGATGGCGTGGCGCAAGGGCGAATACTTCTGGGCGACGGTCAAATCCAACAACACGGCGACGGCGCAATGGGAAGGCATCAAGGTCGTCAGCGGTGGAAATACCAACAACGGAAATCTGCTCGTGCCACAGACGCCGCAGAATTTTGTCTATGATGCCGACGGCAACTTGGTGAGCGACGGTCTGTGGACGAATGTTTGGAATGCGGAGAACCGGTTGGTTTGCAGCACGAGCCTGACGAATGTTCCCGACGGCGGACGGATGAAGGAAGATTGGAGTTATTTGCCGGATAGCCGGTGGAGTCAGCGGATTGTTTCCAGTTGGAACGGCAGCGTGTATGTTCCGCAATATACGAACAAGTTTGTTTGGGATGGCAAAGTTCTTACGGCCATCGTTGATCAGACGAATGGTTTGGTGATGAGTTTCATGCGTGGCACTGATTTATCGGGAACGATGCAAGGTGCTGGTGGGGTTGGTGGATTGCTCGCTGTAACTTTCAAGACCAACGGCACGCACTTTGCGGCTTTTGATGGTAATGGGAATGTGGCCGCACTTGTCAACGCTGCTGACGGAACGCAAAGCGCGAACTATGAATACGGCGCATTTGGCGAACCCATCCGCATCACCGGCACGGTGGGTAAGCTGAACCCCATTCGTTTCAGCACGCAATTTGCAGATGATGTGACGGGAGATTTGTGGTTTCTCTACCGTCCACTTGGGATGAGCACCGGAACTTGGAAGAGCAGAGACCTCATAGGAGAAAAAGGCGGATTAAACTTGTATGATTTTGTCAGAAATGACTGTCAAAACTATCGCGATTTATTTGGCAATGATATTGGCAACTACGGTGGAGGAACTGGAAACCAAAATAATCCGCCGCCCTCAAGCGTGATTACATCTTGTTGTTGTAATTCTAAAACGATTGCAGAAGGCCTTCAGGAATTAACCAGCAGGTGGCGTTCAGCGGCAGACTACCTAAACACCCACGGTGTTAAAATAGACCCAGATGATATAAATGGAGTCAGTTGCGTAAATTCGGCAAACCACATATTAACATATATGTCGCCGACCCCCAAATGTTGGAAGTGCTATGTCTATGAAAGGCAATGGAATTACAATCCATACAATGGCGACGAGAATTCTATACGTTGTGATGCACGGGATAAATATGGGACTATTGTTCAGTCCGTTGCATTTGATTGGTGGTATGAAACATGGAAAAAACAAAGCACATACAATCCCATATTTTTAGGCACATATGATTGGATGTTTCCGCCGAATCCCTTCCTAAACGGAAATCCCGGCGCTTGGTATTCGTCTGATAACACAGCTCCATCCGATGATTGTTTTTCTAAAGGTGCATGGACTTCATCAAACACATCCACGCTGAAACCGCTTTTACCGCCATATTCTTCAAGTCAGAACTAATAAGCCACAATATGGCGACAAAAGCATACAATATGAAAACAAAAATGTTTATTGTGGGTATAATATCGTTGCTAGTTTGCATCTCATTTTTAGTCTTGAAAAACAGCAAGCAGCGTATTGAGACAAGGCAAGCATGGAATCTGATTGTCGATTACGATAGAATGTGTGGTCAATTGAGTGCTATGAGCGTTACGGACTTATCTGGTTATTTAGATATTATAACGAATGGAAAATCTATATGGGATGATAAAAACATCAAAAATATTGTGTCACGAGAAAGGCAGCGATTGACACAAGAGATAGAATCAGAGATACACAAAAGAACTGGCGAAAGCCATGTCCCTGACCCTAAATAATTCGATTGACACCACAACAAATAACCAAAGAAAGGAGTAGCTAACATATATGTCAGACCTGAATGATGCGTTGAAGGACAGTTACATTGGGAAGGTGGCGGACGCGCTCCAGCCCTACACGGATGAATTGAAGGCGGCGGGGTTTGATCCCACCAGCCGCATCGAGCAGTTAAGCGGGGCGGGGCAGCTCATCGAGAGCGCGGCCAAGCTCGCCCAGCAGCAGCAAGATGCGGCCAGCGCCGCCGTGCAGCACACGCAGGATGTGCGGAGCCAGTTTTACACACTGGCCACCACCAGCATCAGTTCGGTGGAAGGGGCGTTGGGCAAGAGCCACGCCCTCGCTGTGAAGCTGCGCAGTCTGCGCGCCGACCTCATCGGCAACCAAAACCCCGGCGGCACGGCCACGCCAGCGGCCAAAACCGCCCCCAAGCCGTGAAAACGGCGGTTCCAGCGGTAAAACCCTCAAAAAGAGCCATTTGCCAAGAAAATCCGGCTGGTCGTTTACCAAACGACCTGCTCCTTATGGCAAAATACCCGTGTCGTTTCGGAGAATACCGAGGTCGTCGGGCATCTCCGGCGTGTCGTCGAGGAAAATACCTCGGTCGTTTTGGGAACGAACAGTTCCGTCCGTTGAGCGGAACGTTCCCTTTTGGAAACGACCGCTGCCGTTTAACCGATGACGTTGGTAGTCCGTGAGGCGACCGCAGAAGTTTTCATTCACGATGAACCCGCGACATTGCCAGACCGAGGATGAAACGAGCGTTAAGGATTTCCCCAAAAAACGGTTGATTGGCATGACGGTCAACACCAACGTCGGGCCGCAGTATCAGCTCACGTTTGCGTATGATGCCAAAGGCCGGCGAATTCAGAAGATCGTGGCGACGAATGGGGTGGCCTTGTCCACGAACAATTTTATTTACGACGGCTGGAATCTCGTTGCCGAGACGAGGCCGGATAATTCACTGATCAGAAGCTATGTTTGGGGAACAGATTTATCCGGCACCAGCCAGGGTGCGGGCGGTGTCGGCGGATTGCTGGAAATAAGTTATTATGGTTCTTCAACCACAAACTGCTTTCCAGAGTATGATGGCAA
>CAISVF010000200.1 GCA_903888765.1 uncultured Verrucomicrobia subdivision 3 bacterium
GTACCGTTGGTGAGGTTGCTCCAACCCGTGAGGCCATAAACGTCGGAATTGGTCGGCCCGTTCGCATCGGTAAAGCGCACCGGGATGACCAGGATTTTTTTATGCCCCTTGGTCCATGAAGCGATTGGACTGGCCGCCCAAACACTGGTCCCACAGCATCCCAGCAGCACAAGGGTGATCCATCGATGCCAATGTTTAGGAGGCACTTGAAATACCATAATTTGGGGGCAACTTAATCCATCTTTGGCGAAAATCAACCGGGAGTGATCTTTGCGAACATATCGCCGCACCAGCCAGAATGGTGTTCTCAATCCTGTTTATTGAACACGCGATGCGCCACGCGATCGCTCTTGCGGCGGTCCTGCCAGCCGGCGCGCTGCTCCGCTGCCCGCAGATAGGTGATTTCCAATTGGAGTTTGACGAAACTTTCGTAGCGCTCGCGCGGGAGCGTGCCAGCCGTGAGCGCGGATAGCACCGCACAGTGCTTCTCCTGCGTGTGGCTGCAGTCGCGAAAATGGCAGCCGGGCGCCAGCGCTTCGATTTCGGGAAAGGTTTCTTTCGCCCCCTGACTCGCATCCCAGATGTGAAACTCCCGCATGCCGGGCGTGTCAATCACCACGCCACCCTTCGGCAGAAAAATCATCTCGCGCCAGGAGGTTGTGTGCCGGCCTTTGGCATCCTGTTCGCGCACTTCCACGGTCGGCATCAAGTCTTCGCCATAGAGCCGGTTGATGAGGCTGGATTTGCCGACGCCGGAGGTGCCGATAAAGACCACGGTATCACCCGGCTGGATCAGGGCTGACAGTTTTTTCATGCCGCGCCCGGTCAGCGCGCAGACTGCCAGCACCAGCGCCTCGCCGGCCACGCGGGTGGCCTCGGCGAGCTTGGTGTCGAGGCGGTCGCACAGGTCAATTTTATTGAGAATGACGACAGGGCGCGCGCCGCTCTCGTGCGCCATGACCAGCATCCGCTCCAGTCGCGCCGCATTGAAGGTGCCATCGGCGGCGGTCACGAGAAAAACGATTTCCACATTGGTAGCGAGGATTTGGGCAGCAGAATCGCGACCGCTCGTTTTGCGGACGATTTGGGTGTGGCGCGGCAGGACGGCCTGGATGGCAGCCTTTTCTTCGTTGGCCACCAGCTTCACGGCCACCCAGTCGCCCACTTTGGGAAGCCTGGCATGGTTACCGCGCGCTTCGTGAATGAGTTTGCCGGTGATCTGCGCCGTGAGTTCCGCCGCCACGGTCCAGATGCGGTAGAAATGCTTGTCTTCCACCGCCACCCGCGCCGGAATACATCCCTTGGCGAGATAAGGCGCGAACTGCTCATCGCGCGCGGCATTCCAGCCCAGCTTGGTCAGGCCCATAAGTGGCGGGATAACATCATGCGCTATTTGGTTTGGGAGGAAGCGGGGCTTTCCAAATCACGGTCGAGGGCGGTGCCGTCGAACGGAATGACAATGACTTTGCTGCCGTGGGTGTCATTGCCCTTTTCCTGGTCCTTGGGCACGTCGAGCACGGCTAGGGTGACGGCAGCCACATGGCCGTTTTCGATGAATACTCCAGGGCGCTCCAGTTTTTCCCAATGATTGACGGTGCCGTCGGTATAACGCACAAAGTCGCGCGTGGGATCGTAGGCAAGACCGCGATAGGTCCAGTTGCTAATGCCGTCCAAAGAGGTCAGATGGTAGGCTTTGCGGTCACTCCAATTGTTGACGACGATGTGATATTTGCCAC
>CAISVF010000201.1 GCA_903888765.1 uncultured Verrucomicrobia subdivision 3 bacterium
CGCAGCAGCAAAGTCCAAACCAACTTCCTCCGGTTTATGCGCATCGGAACCAAAGGTGATTGGAATATTTTTCTGCCGGGCAAGTTGCACCAATTCAGCGCAGGGATAAATCTCCCGGCAATCTTTGCGCAAGCCGGCGGTATTCAATTCCATTGCGCAGCCAGAGCGAGCTGCCGCCGCAAGGAATTTTTCGTATAGCGGCAGGCAATTCTGCCGGGGACGGATGCCGAATTTTTTGGGCAAATCAGCGTGTCCAATCAGGTCAAACAACCTGGATTCCGCCGCGAGTGTGAGTCGTTCAAAATAGCATTGCCACACTTCCAAAGCATCACGCTTTTTCCATTCAGAAAGCTTCGCCGGATTATCAATGTCCCAGGCATCCGCCACATAATGAACGCTACCAATGAAATAATCCCATGGATGACGGGCAGCCAGCGAGCGAATCCAATCTTCCTGACCGGGAATAAAGTCCACTTCCAGCGCCAAATAGATGACCAGTCCGGGAACCGATTCCTGCGCGAACCGGACTTTGGCGACGTATTCATCAAGCTGGCGATCCAGCATCCGCCAATCGTCAAAATCATCGCGCGGCATCGGCGAATGATCAGAAAAACCGATCTCAGTAAAGCCCAAGTCCACGGCGCGTCGTGCATAATCCACGGGTTCGCCTACGGCATGGCGGCAGAGTGGCGTGTGCATGTGGAGATCTGGCGGCAAAAACATGGGAAGCAGTTTTAAATTTAGAACGACCTCTGGCAAGGGCCGAATCGCTGGCGGATTAATTTGTTTGGCAGCAGGTCACAGAAATGAAAAACGGCGTGGAAAATAAAATCCACGCCGTTGAAAAGACGAATTAAGACTAGGTCAAAACTATCTTGTCGCCTTCCTTCAAGGTGACGATAGCTTTTTTCCAAGCGGATGTGGTGCCCGCCTGCGCGGTGCGCTGACGACGATCTTTGCCCCGGACATTAAGGGTGTTGACACGGACGACCTTTACTTTGAACAGTTCTTGAACAGCCTGCCGGATCTGCGGCTTGGTTGCGAGGCGGTCGGCCACGACGGTGTACTGGTTATACTTCTCGCCCTGGCGGGTGCCCTTTTCAGTGAGGCGGACAGTTTTGATAATTTCAAAGGCGTTCATGATTATTCCTTGGTCAAACGGGCTTCAACTTGTGCAAAAGCGCTCTTGGTGAAGACAAGTTTGTCCGGACGCAAGACGTCGTAAGTGTTCAATGAATCGCTGGTTGTCAAGGTGACGCCAACGATATTGCGTGCAGCGAGGGTGAGGTTTTTATTCTCTTCCCCACAGGAAACAAACAGCGTGGTACCCGTCAAATCCAAAGCATTGATCACTTTGACAAAGTCCTTAGTCTTGGCCGAAGCCAGCTTCAGATCATCCACCACGATCACATCACCCAGCTTGAGGCGTTCGCTCAAAGCCTTGCGCAATGCAAGGGCGCGGGTCTTTTTGGAAATTTTCTTGCTGAAATCACGCGGCTTGGGGCCGAAGACAACACCACCGCCAACCCATAAAGGCGATTGAAAAGAACCGGCGCGAGCGCGACCGGTGCCTTTTTGGCGCCAGGGTTTCTTGTTGGTGCCGGTCACTTCGCCAGCAGTCTTGGTACAGGCAGTGCCACTGCGCTGAGCCGCGCGGTAGGCGGTAACAGCATCGTGAACAGCCTGGGTACCCTTGCCGTTTTCCACCACGGCGAACTTGACTTCAAGTTCGCCCTGGCTTTGGCCGGCAGTATTTTTTATGGAAATTTTCATGGCTCGTTAATTATTTCTTGGCTGCGGCTTTGGCTTCGGCTGCCTTTTTCTTGCTAACCGTGGCAACGGCCGGTTTCCAACCCTTCGGACGTTTCTTGGATTCACGAATGACGACATAATCGCCTTCCGAACCGGGAATCGCACCTTTGATAAGCAACAGATTATCCGCTTCGAGCACCTGAATCACTTCGAGGTTTTGGGTGGTACGGCTGACCTGTCCCATGTGACCGGGCATTTTAAAGCCGCGGAGGACGGTGCCAGGAAACAGACGTTGCCCGATGGCGCCGCCGCGGCGGTGCCAGCCTTTGTGACCGTGCGTGGAAGGACCACCGCCGAAATGATGGCGCTTCATCACGCCCTCAAATCCACGCCCCTTGGTAGTGCCAATCGCGTCAATAAAGTCGCCCGGGGCAAACAGCGTCGCGCCGACAACATCACCCGCCTTGACTTCCTTGGAGAAGTCGCGGAATTCCTTGATGCGTTTCACCGCTACACCATTGTGTTTCTTAATATGGCCGAGCAGCGGTTTGGTAACGCGCTGTTCTTTCTGATCGTCAAAGCCGAGTTGGACGGAATTATATCCATCCTTGCCGGCCTGCGTCTTCACTTGCAATACCCGGTTGGGACCGGCGAGCACGACGGTCACGGGGATCAACACACCCTGAGCGTTGTAAACGCGAGTGTGGCCGAGTTTTTTTCCTAAAAGTCCGAGAGGCATGGTATTCTCCTTAAATCAGATTTTGATGGTGATGTCCACGCCAGCGGGCAAATTGAGTTTCTTCAATTCGTCCACGGTCTTGGCGGTCGGATCGAGAATATCAATCAACCGCTTGTGGGTGCGTTGTTCGAAGGTTTCCTGCGACTTTTTGTCCGAGTGCGGAGACCGCTGGACCGTGTAACGCTCCACCCGGGTGGGGAGCGGGATGGGACCGGCTACTCGCGCGCCGGTTCGCTTGACGGTATCCGCAATATCGCGGGCCGACTGGTCTATGACGCGATAGTCATAGGCCTTAAGGCGGATTCTAATACGTTGTGCCATATAAAGAACGATTGTCTGGTTTTGGTTTAACTCTAGCCGCTCTCGATAGTCGAAAAGCGGACGCGGATAATAGCAGCCTCGTTGACTTGTGCAATCTATTTTTGAAGAAAAATTGGTTGCCGTTTGAAAACTGATTCACTGGATCCAGCGGTTAAAGGTTTGATACAAGAAAACCAACGAATTTCATCAAGAACTTAGCTGGGTTAAGTAAATGAGCATATTTCTGACAATGAAATACAAGCCAAGCTTGCGGCTCCGGATGGGGGTGTACTGGCGGATCACGTCATGTCTTTGACGATCCACTAAAACAGAAAACGGCGATCCGTGAACGGATTCGGGATGGCTCAAGCAGACCACCGTCCTCCTGGTTCACCCCAGACCACTCCCAAGGATTCTTCCCCGGAAGCATCACGGTCGCACTTTGCACCTGAAGATTTGCTTCGGTTACCTAAAAACCCCAACAGGCATCACCATTTTATCGGAATGGATTAATCGGGATGTTTAACCGATAATGACGCGTGCCCCAAACATTAAACGGCACGATTATTTATTGATTATGACATCTATGACATCAGGTTCGGCCATGGCAACGTCCTCAAACCCGGGCTCCGGGCAGGGCTACCGCGGCTCATTTGCAGTCATGACCTCGCTGTTTTTCCTGTGGGGTTTCATGACAGTGTTCAACGATATTTTGATCCCGCGCTTCAAGGAGGCGTTCACGCTGGATTATTACCACGCCATGTTTGTGCAGTTCGCTTTCTTCGGCGCGTATTTCGTCGGCTCCCTGATTTATTTCATCATTTCGGCAACCAGCGGGGATCCGATTGCTAAAATCGGGTACAAAAACGGAGTGGTCATCGGCTTGCTGATTTCCTCGACCGGCAGCGCGCTCTTCTGGCCGGCGGCGAACGCCATGTCATACTCCATGTTTCTAGGGGCGCTTTTCATTGTCGGCCTTGGTTTCGCCATGTTGCAAATTGCGGCCAATCCCTACGTCACCATTCTTGGCGAAGAGAAAACTGCGTCCTCACGGCTGAACCTTGCGCAGGGTTTCAATTCCATCGGCACGACCCTTGGGCCGCTCATTGGCGGGTATTTAATTTTTCAATACTTCGCAAAGACCGGCGCTCACGGAGCGGAATCGGTCAAAGTGCCTTACATGGCATTTTGCGTGATCTTTCTTGTGCTGGCAGTGGTTTTCTTTTTCATCAAGCTGCCGCACGTTGGGGAGGGTCATATTGAGGGAGGCGCAGGCGCACTGAAACATCCGCACGTCGTCCTCGGCGTCCTCGCGATTTTCATGTATGTCGGGGGTGAGGTTTGTGTCGGCAGCGCCATCATCAATTTTCTCGGCCAAAAATCCGTGGCCGGGTTAAACGCCGATGACGCCAGCAAATACGTGGCGATTTACTGGGGTGGCCTGATGATCGGGCGATTCATGGGAGCGGTGGAATTAAGCGAAATACGCGCTGCGCGGAAACAACTGCTGCTTGTCGTCATCCCGTTGCTTGCCTGGCTGCTGCTTTGGGTGGCCAAGAGTGCACCGCTGGCTGCGCTGCACAGCGACACCACCGAATCGGTCATGAAACTCTGGCAGGACGGATTTATGGCGAACTGGAGCGTGTTCAAAACATATCTGCCTTTCGTCGTCCTATGCTGGTTGCTGTTCCAGTTCGGCCAGGGGAAGGCCGGGCGCACGCTGCTGATTTTTTCGCTAACGGTTTGCACGCTGCTGATCACGGCGATTCTCGTGGGCGGCCCGATGGCGATGTGGTGCATCGTGGCCATCGGCCTGTTTACCTCGATCGGCTGGTCAAACACGTTTGCGCTTGCGCTGGAAGGCACCGATATTTTCAAGAGCCAGGTCTCGTCGCTGCTGGTGATGGCCATTCTCGGCGGTGCGGTGCTGCCGCCGCTGCAAGGCAAGATCGCGGATGTGACGCACAATTTGCAGTTCTCCTTTATTGTACCGCTGATTGCCTATGCCTATGTCGCCTTTTATGGAGCAGTGGGGCACCGCATCGGGCGGAAACATCCGGCAGATCAATCAGTTATATAAATCTCCCAACAACCGCTTTTTCCGTGAGAAATAAGTTAATCGGTTGGTTGCTTACGTTTTTGGTGCTGGATTCGAATCTGGTTTTCGCCGGGACGAAGCATTCGATTTCCACGCGCCATCCGTCTTATGATGGGCTCATCATGTGTGGCTATCAGGGCTGGTTTCGAACCGAGGGCGACGGCTCGGGCCGGGGATGGGTTCATTATGGAAGGAATTTCTTCAATGCAAGCAACAGCACGGTTGACCTCTGGCCGGACGTTTCTGAATACCAGAAAACTTACAGTACCGACTTCAAACTGGAGGAAGGATCATCGGCACGGGTTTTCAGCTCCTGGGATGAGAGCACGGTGGATTTGCATTTCAAGTGGATGCAGGAATATGGCATTGATGGAGTATTCATGCAGCGGTTTTTCGATGTAACGCGCTCGAAAAAAAGTCGTGGCGAAAGCCGGGTGATTTTAAGTCACGCTCTGAAAGCGTCACAAAATCACGAACGAGCCATTGCCGTCATGTACGACCTCTCCGGCCTGAAACCCGGTGAAGATTGTTCGACACTGATTCAGGATTGGAAGGAGTTGGTGGATGAACTCAAGTTGACGGCGCAAGGCACGAATCAGTCCTATCTTTATCATCGAGGCAAACCACTCGTAGCCATTTGGGGCATCGGTTTTCCAGACCGGCCTTACAACATTCACGACATTGGCCTCGAAAAGCTCCTCGATTTTCTCAGAAACGATCCGCAATACGGCGGGTGCTGCGTGATGCTTGGAGTGCCGAATTATTTCCGGGATTTGCGGGCGGACACAATCGCAGACGAATATTTGCACCAAATCATGGCCAAGGCGGATGTCATCATGCCCTGGATGGTGGGTCGTTTTTCGGAATCGTTGCATGGAGAGATAAATCGCTATGGGGCACAGGTGAAAGCCGACCAAGCCTGGTGCGCGGATAGAAAACTGGATTACGTGCCGTGCGTCTACCCCGGGTTCAGCTGGTACAATCTCTCAAAAGGCCGGGGTCCACATGATGCCATCCCGCGGCTGAAAGGGCGATTTTACTGGGACCTGATGACAACGGCGATTCAGTCCGGAGCGAAAATGATCTACGTCGCCATGTTCGATGAGATGGATGAAGGAACAGCCATTTTTAAATGTACGAACAATCCGCCGCAGCACCAGCCGCCAGCGAAATTCCTTACCTACGAAGGCCTGCCCAGCGACCACTATCTGTGGCTCACGGGGCAGGCCGGCAAAATATTGCGCGGTGAAATTACCCCTGACAAAGATCTTTATCAAAACACAAACCACGAACTCACTAAAAATGCCAAGCGATGAAATCAGTGCAGGCAAATAAAGTTAGTAACCACCAAAAGTAAAAAGTCATCCACCTGTCATAATGATCATCCACACATCAGTAAACAAAAACGTGAGCGGCAAAAACTTCAGGTGCTTGACCGCATGGTTCTTGCTCGGAAGTCTGGCGCAAGTCTCAGGGATGGAAATCATCGTCTCACCGGCCGGCAACGACAGCAACCCGGGAACTGCCGCCCTGCCGGTGAGGTCGTTAGCGGTCGCGCAAGCCATCGCACGGCAGCACGCTGGCCGTGAACCGGTGACGGTCCAGTTGCAAGGAGGCACCTACTATTTGCCAGAAACACTCCAGTTTACGACGGCGGATGCCGGCACAGAAAAATATCCAGTGGTTTATACCGCTGCGCCCGGCGAGCGTCCGGTCCTCAGCGGCGGCAGCCAACTCAAGCTGACTTGGAGGCCGTGGCGCAATGGAATTTTTCAAGCGAAAACCCCGCCGGGTTTGGTGATGGACCAGTTGTTTGTGAATGGCGCACGCCAACCGATGGCGCGCTATCCAAACTACAATCCCAGCGCGGAGAAATTCAATGGCACGGCGGCAGATGCCATTTCATCGGCGCGCATTGCACGCTGGAGCGATCCCACAGGCGGCTACATCCATGCGATGCATGCGGCGCTTTGGGGGGACATGCACTGGCGGATTCTAGGCAAAAGGGACGCTGGCTCCCTCAACTACGAAGGGGGCTGGCAGAACAACCGGCCCAGCGGCATGCACCGCCAATTTCGTTTCGTGGAGAACATCCGTGAAGAACTCGATGCTCCCGGCGAATGGTATCACGATACGAAAGCTGGCACCCTGCTTTACCTCCCGCCGGCGGAATTGGATCTGAACACGGCCAACTTCGAAGTGGTGCGGCTGCGGCATTTACTGGAATTTAATGGCACCCGAGATCGGCCGGTGAAATTCATTACACTGCGCGGGCTCACCTTTCGTCATGCCGCCCGAACCTTCATGGAAAACCGCGAGCCGATGCTGCGCACAGATTGGACGATCTATCGGGGCGGCGCGGTGTTATTTAACGGCACGGAAAATTCCACGATTGAGGACTGCGATTTCGACCAACTGGGCGGCAACTCCATATTTGTGAATAATTACAACCGTCGCCTCACCGTGCGCGGTTGCCTTATCCGTGAGGGCGGAGCGAACGGTATTGCCTTCGTTGGCGATCCCCGGGCCGTACGGAATGGCATTGGCTGGCAGGGTCGCAATAATTTTACCATGCTCGATAAAACCCCCGGCTCTTTGACCGATAATTTTCCCGCCGACTGTCTGGTGGAGGACTGCCTCATAACCCGCAGCGGCCGGTTTGAAAAACAGACCGCCCCGGTGGAAATTGACATGGCACAGACTATTACGGTGCGCCATTGCTCTATATGTGACGTGCCACGGGCAGGCATCAATATTGGCGATGGATGCTGGGGCGGACATGTCATCGAAGATTGCGACATCTTCGATACCGTAAAGGAAACCGGCGATCATGGGAGCTTCAACTCGTGGGGCCGGGACCGGTTTTGGGACTTGCGAGACGTACCAGCAGGGGAACTGCCCGGATTGGCCCTGCTCGACGTCGTGCGACCAAACACTCTGCGCAACAACCGCTGGCGTTGCGACCACGGCTGGGATATTGACCTCGATGACGGTTCCAGCCATTACCTGATTTACAACAATCTGTTGTTGCATGGCGGACTGAAATTGCGCGAGGGGTTTCACCGCACGGCAACCAACAATATCATCGTGGGCAACTCACTGCATCCGCACGTCTGGTATGCCGACAGCGGCGACGTGTTTGCGGGAAACATCGTAATGAGCGCTTATGCCCCGGCGCGAATGGAAATCGGAAAATGGGGCGCGGAAGTGGATCGAAATTTATTCACTACCACGGAGGCGGACCGGCACAAATTCGCAACGAAAGGCTGCGATGCCCATTCGCTGGTGGGCGCGGCGCAGTTTATAAACGCCGCAGCGGGTGATTTCCGGGTGCAGGAATCCTCACCCGCGCGGAAACTGGGCTTCGTGAATTTTCCGATGGACCGCTTTGGCGTGCAATCGCCGCGTTTGCAAACCCTGGCGCGAAAGCCGGAAATCACACTGCCAGCAGCAGAGGATCACGCGCCGACCGCAACCGCGCAAGCCATCTGGCTGGGAGCAACTCTGCGGGAGCTCACGGGCGAGGAGTATTCCGCCGTCGGCGTAGCAAAAGATGCTCGAGGGGTTATGGTCGTCGTCGCCCCGCCAACCTCCTTGGCCTTTGGAGCGGGCTTGCACACGGGAGATTACGTGGAACAAATCAATAACCACGACATAGACGGCTTGAAAGATTTTCTGGCAGCGACGCAGGGCACAGTAGCGGGGCAAAGCCTCAAGCTCGGAATCATCCGGGATCAGAAAAAGACCGTACTGACGGTAAAAAAATAACAGAGCGGCTCAGCACTATACCCTTCATAGCCTTTGGTCCAAGTCAACTGTGACAGGCCCTACCGTGTTTTGATTGGATGACTATCGAAAGATATTTTCGGCACCAACCGATTTACAGGAACTGAGTCAGCAGGCTGGGCACGCAACCGACGAGGATTATTAGTCCGGCGAGCAGCACCAGAGCCAGCAGCGTCACGGGTGGCACCTGGATAACCGGCGCATTTTGAACGGCATCGCGCACGTACGCCTGCTTCAAGACCAGCAAGTAGTAATAAAATGAAACCGCACTCATCGCTATGGCGAGAATAACCAGCCACAGCAGACCAAGATGCTGGCCATCGGCTATCACCACGGCGCTAAACAGGAAAAACTTACCGATAAAACCCGCCAGCGGAGGAATGCCGCCCAAGGACAATAGAAAAACCAACAGGCACAGGGACAATACCGGGGCCCGGCGGCTCAAGCCGGCAAAATTAGCAATGGCGTCCCCTCCGGTGGATTCTTCCACCACCATCACCACGCCGAATGCACCGATGGTCGTCGCAGCGTAAGTAATCACATAGAACAACATTCCGCCGGCCCCGGCGGAAGTGTTTGCCACCACGCCAAGCAGCATGTACCCGGCATGGGCAATGGCGGAATAGGCGAGCAGGCGCTTGACACTGGATTGGACGATGGCGGTGAGATTGCCCAGCACCATGGACAAAGCGGCGACAATCGCCACCACTGGCGTCCAACCGGAAACATAGCCCTGCCAATAGGCGCTCCCCTCCACCCCCGCAAAACCGAGGGTGAGAATTTTAGCCAACACATAAAAGCTGGCTACCTTGGAACCAGAACCAATAAAAGCTGCGCTGGGAGTTGGTGCGCCTTCGTACGCGTCGGGCGCCCACAAATGGAACGGCACCGCAGCAACCTTAAAGCCAAAGCCAATCACCGTGGTTACGATGGCTATCAGA
>CAISVF010000202.1 GCA_903888765.1 uncultured Verrucomicrobia subdivision 3 bacterium
GAACACGCGGCACCAGTCCGGTTTTTTGCAGACCGGGCACGGATTCAATTTTGAGACGCGGGTGTAACTCATGGCGTGTCCTTGGGTAAAGTCAGCCCGCATAGCGAACACACCTTGTTATCCGTGCCGAAAAGCCAGGCGTGAACATGGACGTCATCCGGCAAACGCCGGAACCACCCGTTTTTATTCGCGGCCGGTGGCCGTTTGGTTTGCAGGCTGCCCAAAGTGTCAGCCGCATAATCACCCCGCACCGCCGCCTTGCGGGATATTCCGAATCGTGTTGATTTGGTTTTCATAAAATTTGTCTGAATTCTTCCAGGCTGCGCACGACGTGGATCGTGTGCCCCAATTTCTCCGCGTGAAATTTCAGCGCGGCTTGCGCGGGCGAAAGTTTTCCCGTCCGGGTCTTGCACTCGACGAACAGCACGCGGCCACCGTCGGCCAGAATCGTAAAATCCGGCTCGCCGAGCGTCCGACACGTCCGCTCGGCCATGCTTCCGTGCAGTGCAATCCACCCGCGCGCCCGGCACTCGTCAAAAATTTCCTCGTGCAATTCAGACTCGCGCACCGTGCCGGTGTGGCCACTGTGTCCCTTCGGAAGTGGTGCCAGTCCGGAAGGACTGAACAAGTGCGGATTGAGTCGCGCGAGCGTCGGGGTTGGGATAGGTAGATTCATAAGGTGGCCACTGCCGGCATCGGCAGCTAGTTCCATGCGGGATCTCCTTTCGGCGGCATCGCCTGACGACGCCAGCCATTCTTCGCGAGCGCATCAATGATGTTCCGCGCCGCGTCAAAACTCACTTCCGCGTCATACCCGTATTTGCGCAGCACCTTGGCCTGCTTGAACGAACACAGCTTGCCATCCCAGCGCCGGAAGATTTCCGAGATCAGTTGCTTCCCCTGGCTGAAGGTGAGGTTGTCGGGATTGATGCCTTGCTTGGCCAGCAGCGACCGCTGTTTTTCCGTCAACGATTTCACATTGTCCCAGCCGCGCGCCTTCACCGGCTCCAGATGCAAAACGTCAAACGGATCCACCGACTGCGTCGTGAACCGCGCCGTCGCCACCAGCTTCGCCCGGCGTGCGACTTCGGCCAACCGCGCCTGTTCGCGCTGCTGCAATTCCGCTTCGGCCTCATCCAGCGCTTCGGCCATCCGCATCGGCCCCCCGGCTTTTTTCACCCGTGCCACCGCCAGTTCCATCGCTTCCTCGCTGACCTTGCCGCCGAGGACATCGGCGCTCGTCACCAACTTATGCTTGCCCGCGTTGCCGACAAAATCCACCACCAGACACGACGGCTTCGCGCTCGCGGCAATCGCCGCTTTGCGCGCGTCGGCAGTGTCCGGCCCGTCCACCACGCCCGGCAACGGTCTCGTCGAGCGACCGACCATTTGCGAATACAGTGACCGCGATTTTGTCGGCCGCCCCATGATGATGACTTCCACGCCGGGATCATCGAAACCTTCCGTCAACACGCCGCAGTTGCAGACGACTTGGATTTTTCCGGCGGCAAAATCCTTCAACACTTTGCGACGTTCCTCGCGGTCCGTCTTCCCGCACACCCACGCCGCCATGCCCTGGCGATGCCGGTTGAAAATTTCCGCCGTCATCTCCGCCGCCTTCACGCTGGCGGTGAACACCAGCGCCCGACGCTGTCCAATGATGGATAGCGACGCCGACGCCATTTGTTGCAGGTTTTTCTCCGCTTCCATCACGGCGGCTAGGTCGCCGCCGTTCAAGTCGCCCGCCGTCGAGCGAATGTCCGAATAATCCAACCCCTCGACATGCACCATTTGCTGCTCAATCGGCACCAGCCACCCATCGTGAATCGCGTCGAGCACTTCGTAGTCGAACGCGACCGATTGAAACACCTGGCC
>CAISVF010000203.1 GCA_903888765.1 uncultured Verrucomicrobia subdivision 3 bacterium
GATGCCATTCTCCACGCCATGAGGTGGGTTGGGGTCCACTGAAAGAAAATTTTGCTCATGGCAAAAAATGTCAAGTGTTTGGCATTAGATGGCTGGTTTACCCCAAACCTTAGAGTGATTATTTGCAGAGGTGTGGAACGGCAATTGCTGAGTTAAAACAGAGCTGTTTTTTGTGGCAAAGACTGACGCGGCTACAACTGCGGGGACATTTTACGGTTTTTGCGGTGAGCGGAAGAAAAACGGTGGTTTTTCTCCGTACGCAGGCACACCGATGCAAACTCGTCGAGCCGACGAGTGGTCTACGCTATGCAAGCCTGGCTCAGGCGGAGTCCACGGTTTCCACGGCCGGCCGGCCGCGCTTGCGTTTGGGGATCCATTGGTCCACAAACATCCGCCACCACCGCAGCCAGCCGGCCGGAATGCAAAGCTGGGCCACGTGATAACGGGCATGGCTGCTGAGCGTGACCGGCAGCGTCAGCAAATGGCGGATGATGGTCTGAATCCGCCAGCTTTGGGCCTCGTCGGGCAGATCCAGCACCTTGAGGCTGATCAGCAGATTGTAAGCGAGCATGGCGATGGCATAGAACGCCTGATTGGCCACCAGACTGGAACAGGGCGGATGGTGCAGATCCAAGCCACTGAGTACTTCGCTGAAGCCCTGTTCCTTGGCCCCTTTGAGCCGGTGCCGTTCCATCGCCCGCTGTGGCGTGTCCGTCTCGGCCGCCTGGCAGAGGACATAGGCGTAACGCCAGATCAAATCCCCCTCCTGTTTCCACCGGCGGGCGGCAAAACGCTGGACTTGGGCGCATTCACCGGGTTGATGCTTCACCCAGGCATATTGCACTAGCGCGTCCTCCGTCCCGGCCACCCACTGGCTCGCCGGCAACTCCGCTGCCAGTTGGTCGAGCTTGTCGGTCCACTTATTATAGCTGACGCTCCAGCGGGAGAAACCGGCCTGCGCAATCCGATTCACATATTTGCCCGCGCTGGAGCCGCTGTCGGCGTAAAAATAACTGGGGCGGTCCTGCCATTGGGCTTGATGCGCCGCCAGCAATTCGGGCAGATGCTCGCTGACGTCGGTGGCACCGTCGAGGATGCCGTCCAGCAGCCACGGCCCGAACCATAAGGTCTGCCAGCCCAAGGCCCGGTGGCCTTCATAGTTGCGGCGGGCACCTTCAAACTGATGTCCGGACACTTCGATTTGCGTGTCGTCAAAAAACACTTCCGCCTGACCGGCATGCAACCAGCGGGCGGGTGCGGCCTGCCGGCTGGCCCAGATCACCAGCGCCGCGTTGATCCGGTGCAAGGCTTGCACACTTTCCTTGGTCTGGGCGCGCAGCCATTCGGCCAGGGTGGTTTGATCGGCGACCTTTTTCAAACCCAGCAGTTGCAACAACACCTGATCCTGGCCTAACCGCTCGGCGTCAGCCAGGGAGGCCCCGCCGCTGGTGAGGGTGAAAATCAATTGCGCCACCTGGGCGGCGGGGGTGAAACCAATGTCCTGTCGTTTGCGCGGATCCAGGGAGGGCTCCGCCTGAAGGCGCGACCACAAGTCAAACCGCCGGCATAAAGCGTCCACAAGCACCTGCCCGCCATGTGCGGAGGCGTGCTCGGAATTGGTAAGCTGTACGTGCAATTTGGATTTTCGCTTCGTGTAGGCCGGCATGCCGATATATCACCACGAAGGTGCTTATAAGTCAAGCCCTTTTTCACCCAAAAATGCTTTTCCCCGATTAATCCCAAGGTTTGGGGTGGTTTAGATTTGCGCTAACGCCGATGATAAGCTGGTAATCCATTAATGACATGAGCCAGCCAACGCGCTTCGATTTAACGCAGGCGGACATCCCGTCC
>CAISVF010000204.1 GCA_903888765.1 uncultured Verrucomicrobia subdivision 3 bacterium
CCCCACTTTTTATGTCGTCTGTTGGAATGACCCGGTGAACCTGATGGTTTATGTTACCCATGTGTTCATGAAAATTTTTGGCTGGAATAAGCAGAAGGCCGAAAAGCACATGTTGGAGGTTCATGAAAAAGGCAAAAGCGTGTTGATCCGCGAGGGCGCGGAAAAGGCCGAGTTTTACGTGCATGAACTGCAAAAATATAAACTCCATGCCACCATGGAGCCGGCCGAATGAAACTGGTCAAGGAAGCCAACGCCGTTTGCCTATACCAGATGGATCCACAAGAGGCGGCCATGCTGCAAGGCCTGGTGGAAAACTTTCCGTTTACGGCCATGCAGGAGGGGGAGATTTCCCGGACGGAGGCAACCCCGGAAGCGCTTGAACGGGACAAATTGTTGAATGAATCGCTGGTAGAATATCGGGAATCGCTGACCACCCTGGCCGCTCATCTGGTTGCGCCAGAGAGATTTAAGCCGCAAGCAAAAGGTGTGGTAATGACCATCAGCGCGGAAGAGCGCGAGCGGCTGCTGCAAATCCTGAATGATATCCGGGTCGGGTGTTGGAATGCCCTGGGGCAGCCAGCGAGCCTGGAGCCGCCCGCCTCCGGGGCCACCGATCAGGAGCATAAATATTTCGCACTGCTGAATCTGGCCGGTTATTTTGAACACAGTCTGCTGGTGGGTGAGTCATGATATTCGAGCGTTTCTTCAAAGCAAAAAATTTGGAACGGGAGCCGGAAGCTCTTCAAGTAGGTTCAAGACAAGTACCCTTGCTGTTCGTGCATCATCCTCGCGCCCGGCGTTATCTTTTGCGCCTGCGCCCCGATGGGGTTGCGCGTGTCACGATTCCCCGCCGGGGCACGATTGCTGCCGCGAGAGACTTTGCAGCAAGAAATGTCGGCTGGCTGGAACAGCAATGGCTGCTACTGTCCAATCGGCCGACTGTGGGGTCCGGCTGGCAGGTGGGGACAGAGATATATTTTCGCGGGGAGATGGTCCGGGTCGAATCTGCCGCGGCTGATCAAATCCGGTTTGGTTCAGAACAATTGCAAGTAGCCGATGTCACGGTCGATTTGCGGCCGGTCATACAACACCATTTGCGCCAACTCGCCGCCCAAGAATTGCCGCCCCGGGTGAGGGAACTCGCCGTAGGGCAGGGGGTGGAAGTGACGCGAATCTCGATCCGGAATCAAAAGTCCCGCTGGGGTTCGTGCTCGCGAAGGGGAACGATTTCCCTGAACTGGCGACTGATTCAAACCCCGGCATTTGTCCGCGATTATATCATTTTGCATGAACTGGCCCATCGCCGGCACATGAATCATTCCGATAAATTCTGGCAGGAAGTGGAGCGCATGTGCCCGGATTATCTGGTGGCGGAACGATGGCTGAAACAGAATGCAAAATTGATGCGATAAATTGGTAAAATCACCCTTTGCCACGGCGCATCAATTTTTAGCCACAGATGGGCACAGATGGGCACAGATTTGAACCGCAGAGACGCGGAGACGCAGAGAAGACAGGACGAATCGGCCTACAGTTTTGCTTTAATTTCCGGCGAGCCGTAGCGCTCTATCAGCTTGATGGTTTTCGCCAGGTCATACTCGGCCCAGAGCTTCCCACATTTCAGGCATACCGTGGGCGGGCCAAAATTAATATCCCGATCAACGTCTTTATTATTGGTGAGTTTCCACCATGGGAACCGCTGGTTATCGGGGAATCGCAACTGCGCCATAGTATTCCCCATCGCAGTATCTCCCATAGATGCAGAGGAAAGATAATAGGTATCTTTATAGACAAAATCCGGTTGGTAAGTCTTTTGGCTGCCACAGAAGGGACATTGTTCTGGCTGGGACATGTTAAAAATTTGTTGGCGTGGAATGCGGAGGTCAACGGAAATGACTGATCCAAGCTAATTGCCGCCAGCATCGTTGGCGCGGTGGACTGGCGAAGTGGGAAGCTGCAACGACTCTTATGGATGAAGGACTAACCCTATGAACACGGATCAAAATCGCTGGAAAGTCCGGCGCAGAAAGGCGATGCCCGCATCGGTTGCGGCGGCGGCTGGTTCAATACCGGCGCCGCCGGCAGGCCGGGATCAGGGCGAGGCCCAGCAACCCCAGGGCGAGGGTTGATGGCTCGGGCACGGGGGCCAGATCGAGCAGCACGGTGGTGGTGGCAGACGGCCCGATATTCAAGAAGGCGGCATCGCCCACCTTCAACAGGGGGAGGACATCCCAGGTGCTGTCACCCAGATAGGTGCTGGTGCCCGCGGCGGTGATGACCTGTTCGCCCGCATGGGGCTGCCGGCCGATGATGTTGAAAAAAATATCCGAGCCGGTATCGGCAATGGGACAGGCGTCACTCAGGAGGTAAATGCCATTGGGTCCGGCAAACGGCTGGGGCGTGGGAATCGGGCTGATACCATGGTATGGGGTTCCATCGTGGTTGAGGACCCTGCCGACAAAGGTGTTGATGAAGGCCTCGGGAGCCATCAAGACGGCTCCCGTGCCGGGATTCAACGGCAGGTCCTGCGTCCAGGTTCCGGCGGAGTTGGTGGCGCTGATGTAAAAGG
>CAISVF010000205.1 GCA_903888765.1 uncultured Verrucomicrobia subdivision 3 bacterium
CGGATTTGCCATGTTTTGCTCCCAAGCCAGCAAGTGGAACATTTGCGATGCTTCGCCCTACGGTAAAGACCCTCTCCAGGACCTCGCCGCCGCCTGCCGCAAATACGGCATGAGACTCGGATTCTATTATTCGCAAGCACAGGACTGGAACAACGGCGGTGCCGTGGGCCTCGGCAGCATGGGCACCAATGCTCCGCCCCGCTGGGATTCTGGCATGAAGACCAACATGGATGAGTATATTGACAAAATCGCCGTGCCCCAGGTGAAGGAGCTTTGTTCCAACTACGGAGAATTTCCCGACATCATCTGGTGGGATACACCCCGCGACATGAATCCCGAACGGGCGCAAAAATTATTGGATGCCGTTCATGTCCTCCGGCCCAATGTCATCATGAATAACCGGCTCGGCGGTGGCGTTAAGGGTGATACCGAGACTCCGGAGCAGAAGATTCCTGCCAAGGGTTTGGGAGAACAATACTGGGAAACCTGCATGACCCTGAATGATACGTGGGGTTTTAAGAAGGACGACAGCAATTGGAAATCCACGGAAATGCTGATTCGCAACTTGTGCGACGTCGCCAGCAAAGGCGGGAATTACTTGCTTAACGTGGGGCCGACCAGCGAAGGGCTTATCCCGCAGGCAAGTCTTGGCCGGCTGGCCGGGATCGGAAAATGGATGCAAGTCAACGGCGAGGCCATTTATGGATCTTCCGTCACCTGCTTCGGAGCGGAACTGGGGAAACCGGTCAAAGCCAAGGATGGATATGGGCGCGACACCATGGTGTCATCCGCCAATGACTGGCGCTGTACGACCAAGCCGGGGAAAATCTATTTGGAAATTTTCCAGTGGCCGACCAATCAGAAATTTGAACTGCCCAGAATCCAAAGCAACGTCACCAGGGCTTACCTGCTGGCTGACAAGAAGAGCTTGGACGTGAGCCAGACCGATGCTGGCGTAACCATTTCTTTGCCGGCACAAGCGCCGGATAAAATTGCTTCGGTCGTATGCCTGGAAGTCGGCGGTCAATTGCCAGGAGGAAAATGATCATGACTATGCTTCCACGTGCGACTAATTCAAGGGCTGTTAGCCAAGGATGGCTGGTGATGGCAATAATGGCGATAGCCGCCCTCACCATCATTGCCGGTGAGCCAATGGTGCCATCGCCGCAGGCTGAGCCGCTGATTTTGGACATGGTGCATCACATTCCCGGCGGCGTCCGGTATGAAACCAAGTTCGAAAACCCCGACGTTCTGCGTGACGAAGGATACAACGGCAAGGTGTATTTCTTGTTTGATTCCCCAACGCTGTCCATCAATTGGTCAGCGGTTGACCCGGACATTTTTCCGGCGAGATCACCGGGGCGCCTCTGGGTGGATGCCAAAGCCACCAACTTCGACCGGGCGCTGGCGCAGTGCAATGCGGCGGGCTTGCGCACTTATGCCCAAGCCGACTTGATCCTGTTTCCCAAACGCCTGGTTGAAAAATATAAAATGGAGAAAACCTTCGGTAATCCGTCTGATGCCCAAACTGCCAGATTTTTACGGTTGATGGTGGCACAAGTGTTTGATCGGTTTCCCACGCTGGATGGATTGGTTGTTCGTATCGGCGAAACATATCTTCAGGACGCACCTTATCACACGGGCGCGATTCAGAAAAAAACGAACGCGGTTACGACGGTCATACCGCTTGTTCAATTATTGCGGGATGAGATCTGTGTCAAACGCAGCAAACAACTCGTTTTCCGCACCTGGTTAAGTTTCGACACCGACCTCCCCAACTATTTGGCGGTGGATGCGGCAATTGAACCGCACACCAATCTCTTCTTTGCTGTAAAACATTGCGAGGGAGATTTTCACCGGGGCAATACGTTTAGCCGGGTGATCGGGATGGGGCGGCACCGGCAGATTATTGAAGTGCAATGCGCGCGGGAATACGAAGGCAAGGGCGCTTACCCCAACTATATCGCGCATGGCGTGATTGAAGGGTTTGAGGAGCACCTGCTCAGCACCAAGCAAACCCAGTTCAATAGCATCGGTACTTTTGCCCGGCAAAGTCCTTTGTTTGCCGGCATCTGGACCTGGTCGCGCGGCGGTGGTTGGGACGGCCCCTATATCAAGAACGAATTGTGGTGCGAACTGAACGCGTATGTCATGGCCCAGTGGGCCCGCGACCCGCGCCAGTCGGAAGAATCCGTTTTCAGCCGCTTCGCTCAAGACAAACTGGGACTAAAGGAGGACGACATGAAAAAATTTCGCCGGCTGTGCCTGCTTTCCGCTGACGCGGTGTTGCGCGGCAAATCAGGGATTCACCGCGAGCTAAACCCATGGTGGAGCCGTGATGACGGCATCAATCGGCCGGCATTGCCGGCCGATCCCGTGGTTCGTAAGCGCATTACGGCGCAGCAAAGGGAGGCAGTGGAAATGTGGCTGGAAATTGTCAGGCTCGCTGGCGAGATTCATTTTGCGAACAGCGACACGGCGGATTATGTCAAAGTGTCTTCCAGTTACGGACTGGACTTATATCGGATTTATCAGGCATACATCAACTTAAACCTAGCGGGGCTGAATGCCGATCCCGAGGAGCTTCGCGATTTGCTGAAGAAATACGATGCGGCTTGGGATGACTATCGGGAACTGCTAAAAGGCCACCCCAATTGTGCCAGTCTTTACGAGGCGCATGGTGCACGGTTTGGAATGGGGGACGGCCTCGACAAGGTGGTGTCTGAACTCCGCCGAAAAGCTGGAACCAAACAGCAGATGGCCGCCTTCCAATAATAAACTGTGCATACTCATTTTGTATTTCAAGTACGCGCGCATCGTGGGATGGCAAATTTTGTTATGCTGGCAATGCAAGTGTAGCAAGGGCACAACCGCCAGATTTTATTAACAGGCCTGTTTTCCTACGAAGGCAGATGTCGCTGACGGAGTTGGAAACTTCTTTGGGGATTTGGGCTACCAAGATTTCGCCCCTGAACAGGGCTTACCATCGTGGTTTAGAAAGGCGGTGTCGCCGCGGCGCTCTGCCACCGTAGTCCACGACATCACCAGTCTGGCGAGGCCGCGAAATTAACCGGCACTTTGGCCAGGAGCGGCGGAGAATGGCAAAGGCGGTTTCCCTGCTGACGTTGAACCTTCACAACGGATGCAGTTCAATTCAAATTGAATCCGGATGTTTGGTTGATTTTTGGCAAGCGCCACAGGCTTTATGGTCCGTTATTTTTCCAGATGCAACGGTAGTTGAACCGCCGGTTTGGCGCGCTGTCGCCGGCGAGGCACAGGGAGATCGGGTCTTTCAGGTCCGGCGGGTTGTCGCACCAATGGAAATCAAAGGTGAATGCATCGCCACTCCAGCCGAGGAGCTTGCGTGGCACCGCCAGTTCCAGTTGCTTGCCGGCATAGCGATAATCCAGCCGCGCCTCTTCGATCCACGGTCCGCCAGGAGTGCCCGGGGCGTAACGTTGAAGCGTGGTGGTCTTTTCATCCACCACCCGTAGATTGATGATGTAATCGTAACCATACCAGCCGGTGTCGGGGTTCTGATCGGCGTCAATCAGCAGGAGCATCCAATTGGTGCCGGTGTGCGGGGTGAGAGCGTCCTGCGTCTCCACGTAGAAATACAAGTTTTCGCTATCCACGGCGACTTTGCTGGCGATGAGGTCGTTGCGGCCAAGTTGGTTGGTGTAATGCAAACCACCGTAGCCATCGTAATCCCGGTGGAGCGTATCGCCGACGGTGTCGCGGTATTCGACCTCGATGCCGGTCCAGTCGGCGAAGCTTCCATCCAGCTTGATGGGATGCAGGCCGTGGAGTTCCGGGATGGGGCGGACGCCTTTGTAGCGGCGGATGTTTTGCGCCATCTGCATATAGTAATTGTCCGTGTAACCGCCCTGCATCGGCTGAATGGTGCGGTTGAATTCCGCGTTGTATTGATCCACGAAAAAGTAGGAGCTGTTGCGGCGCATGAACGGCGTGGTGGGTTTACCGTTCGGCGGATATTTGCCGGCGGTCCATTCGTTCCAGTCGTTGAGATAGAGAAACTGCGGGTCTTCTTGGATCGCTTCATTCCAGCGCTGCTGGAAATAAATGCCGTAGCCCTCGGGATGTTCGACTTTCCGCCCCAGCCATGGCACAAACGTGGGTTCGGGCAAATCAAATGGGTTCAAGGCCGGCTCGCCGGTCTCGCGCGTCCAGGACTTGCCGACCAAGCTGGAGGGATGCTGTGCGGGCGTGACGGCTGCCTCCTCCTTCTGGCCATGGTGCTGCGAAACCAGTGCCTCCGGCGTCATCGCGGCCACGCGCCGGTCGCCCAGGTCTAGGCCGAAGCTCCAGTTGTCCTCGGTGCCGACAAAGCGTTTTCCGGCCCAGTCATGGTAACCCCACCACATCGTGCGCCGCGTGAAGAAGCTTTTGACGGCTTGCGGGTAATCCTGGTAATACGGCTCGGTGTAGTCGGGGTCACCGTAATGCGGATGCTGGGGATCGGTCCGGGCGGCGGCATCATAATGTGGATTGCGATTCCTGGTGCCTTGGCCGTTCGCGTCCACTTTTGGCGTCGCGTTGTAGAGCAGCAGCGGTTTGTCGTCCCAATAAAACCAGAGATCCCGGTATTTGCCCGGTTGATAAATTTTATCAAACAGATCCTGCACCACGGTGATAACCGGCCCGTTGAAGGCCCAGAAGCAGAATTGCGGCACGCGGTTACCTTCGGCTTTCATTTTCTCCATCACCGCCAATATGACGGCCCATTCGTCCCAGTAGCGGACACCGTTGGTGACATCCAGAATGATGACATCCACGCCGGCATCGGCGAGCATGGACATGTCGTGGCGGATGACATATTCATCCTTGCTCAGAAAATAACCCAGCTCCGGCTCGCCCCAATGATACGAGCCTGCCGCCCAGAGCGGATGATTGGCGTTAAGCCGGGCTTCCGGATCAGCGGCCAGCACGCGGGACACGTCGGCGGTGTAGGGGCTTTTGAGTTTGTGGTGTGAATCACTGTGCCAGGTGACGTAGAAGATGCCGACGACGCGACGATGGTCAGTTTTGACCGGCCCCACTACCGAAGCGGTTGGCATATTTCGCCCCAGCGAATCGTGGCCGACCCAGGTATCGGGGAACAGGTCGCGATAATAGGGCGTGTCTCCGGCTCGAGCGCCGCCCGTGCCACCTAGCAGTCCGAGTGCGAGGAGGATTAAAATTAGTTTGGTCATGGTCCAAGGTGTACGCGGTAAAAAAATTGTTGGTTGGTCATGGGTGACGGATGCGTAAGCCACACCGGCAAACTCGCCGGCGTGATGGTCAACAGCGGCAGCCAGGAAATGGGCGCGGTCAGATTCGTTGCGCCCAGCAGCGTGTAATCTGGTCCGACATCGCCGCCGGCGAGCAGCGAAAACATTCCGTTGGTAATCATCACCTGCGTAATCGGCGGCGAGGCCGGACGCAACACCGCCACGGCAAACTGCTGGGTGGCGCTCAGGGGCGGCGAGCTGCTGTCCGTGACGCTGAAGGAAACCAGATTTGTCGCCGGCGATTGCGGGATCGCGGGACGCCAGTTCAACACGCCGCTAGCTGCCCCCAGCGTCAGGCCCGGCGGCGCGCTCAACAAATTCCAGGTCAGCACCAGCGGCGGCGTGTCGGGATTCAAAATTGTGTTGGTCAGCGTCAGGGTTTGGCCGGCGGTGAGTGTCTGGTTCCTCACGGGGGCGATGACCGGGGCTTGTGCGACTGTCACATGGTCAAACACGGCTGTGCTGTTCGTGTTGTTGTTGTGCGCGGTCACGGCCAGGCCCCACAGAGCGGTAGCGTTGAAATTTGCCAGGTTGGTTGCGCCGAGCAAAGTCCAGGTCGCGCCGTTCGCGGAAAAATAGCCGGCAAGATTTGTCCCGGACACGCGTGCGAGCTTAACCCAATATGGCGCCACGGGGCCGGCCGATGCGACAAAATCGCTCGCTCCCAGCGTGGCAACCCGGCGCTGGAAGGTCGCGCCATTCCCGGGCGTGATGGCCATGAATGCGTTGCGCGCACCAGTATCGGTGGATTCGCGGATCATCACGCCGGCTTTGGACCACCCGTCAGCCGGCGTCTGGCTGGCAACGCGCGCGGTGAGGGTGCCATCGCCGGTGCGCGTCTGGTAAAGCAAACGGCAGGAATCGCCGCTGTTCCAAATATCCTGACCGGAGCCGGTGACCGTGAATGTGCTAGCGTTGGTGGCCACACTGCCGGCGTTGCCGGCGTTGCCGATGTCGCGTGTCTGCCAAACCGGCGGCGCGACCGGCGCAGGCAGAGCTGTCGTGGCGCTGAGCGCGACATCGTCTATCCAGACACTCATCGTGCTGTTGGAAACCGCGCTCCCATCAATGCGGAAGGCGAAATTTGTGGAAAAGAACGTCGCGTCCGGCCCGGAGTTTAACCGCGTGTCCACGAAATTCAACCACACCTCCTGCTGCTCGTCGTAGCCCCACGCCTGGCTGGCGGGATAGTATTCATCGCGGCTCAGCTCGCGGATGGCGACCCAGCCGTTGGTGCCTTGATAATAAATTTTCAGGTTTTGCGCGTCTTTGACATTGTGCAGTTTGTAGTGGAAATTCAGTCGTAAACTGCCATAGCCGGCAGTGCTGACGCGGGCAATAAGATTGCTCTGGCCCGCGCCATTCGTGCACACGGCGCAATAATTTCCCGCATACGGATTCGCACTGGTGATGTTCCAGAGGCTGCCGTTGGTCCACGTCTCGGCCCAGATGCTCTGTTTGCCGTTTTCAAAATCATCGGCCAGCAATATCAGTTCCGTGTTGGTTGTCGTGAGGTAGCGGTAATTAAACCGGCGGTCGGGCGCGCTGTCGCCGTCGGGGCCGAAAGCGGCGATGTCGTTGGTTTGAAAATTGTCGGCCCAATGAAAATCAAATTGCACCGGATCTGCGCCCAGGCCGAGCGCGGTGCGTGGGATGGCCAGCATTAGCTGATTGCCCGTGACTTTGTAGGCGATGTCGGTGCGCGCGGTTGCCCACGTCCAGCCATTCGTGGTGGTCAGATTTTGGCTCAAGGTCGTGGTCGAAGCGGTGCGGGGACCGAGGTTCACGGCGTAATCATAGCCTTCCCAGCCGGTCAAATGGTTCTGGTCGGTATCCATGAACAGCACCATCCAGTTCGTGCCGGTGTAGCTGGTGAGATTGGAATTGCACTGCGCGAGGAAATAAAAACTGTTCGCGTCGCGCGCGACTTTCAGCACCGTGAAATCATTCCGGCCCGTGTTGTTCGTGTAATTGGGCAGGTTGCCAAATGTGCTTGGCCAGTTGCGCGCCAGCGTGTCACTCACCGGATCCAGAAACGCGGGGCCGACATTCGTCCAGTCGCTGAAGTCGCCGGCGAGATTGATTTTTCTGGGCGCGGACGCCGCCGGTATCGGGCGCACGCCTTTGCGCTGACGGGCGTAACGGACCAACTGATAATAATAGTTGTCGGTGAACCCGCCTTTCACCGGCTCGATGTCGCGACTATATTCGGCGTTATAATTGTCCACGAAATACCGGTTGCCGGTGTCGCAGCAATCCGCGAGGAGATGCGTGTAGCAGGTCGAGCCGGCATCCCAGGCGCCCGCCCACCATTCGTTCCAGCCGACGACCCAGAGAAATTGCGGATCCACTTTCAACCCTTGAAACGCCTGCTCGCTGAACTGAATGCCCAGGCCTTCGGTGCGGCCGATGGTGAGATGATAATTGTTGTAAGCGGACTGACTGCCGTTGGCGTAGCTGCGCCCGAGATTGCCGTTGGCCCAGCCGCCGCACGTCATGGGCATCTGCTCGGCGAGGTCTGTCCGGGTGTCGTAGCCGTAGTTTTGCCGCGTTGGCGTGTCAATCCACTGCCATTCATCCGCCGGCAGACTGCTCGCGTTGGCCCAACCGGTCCGCCAGGTGAAAAAATTCAGCGCCCCGCTCGCAACCGTGCCGTCGGGATAACCAATGATGACGGGCTTGCCCTGCCACATGAACCAGAGGTCGCGATACAGGCCGGGACTGTATAAATTATTGTAGAGCCAGTTCACCGTCGCCGGACTGGTGGCGTGAGTGTAAAAAAACACTTTTATATGCACCGGCGTGCCTTCCATGCGCATCTTGCGGATGACGGCCATGATTTTCAAAAAAGTCGGGGCCTGGGTTTCCGGATGTCCGTTGGTGGAGTCGAAGCCGAGGACGTCCACGCCCGCCGCCTCCAGCAGGGCGAGGTGGCGGCGAATGACCCATTCATCGTCCACCGAGTAATAACCATTTTCCGGCTCGCTCCAATACCATGAGCGGGCGTTTGCGCCGGACATCCAGAGCGGATTGCTGGCCCAGGGATTGTGCGGGTCGGCATAACCGCCGAGGCGCTGGATTTCCCTGGTGTTATCGCGCGGGCCGTCGGTGCCGAGGCTGTTTGTGGTGTGCCAGAGAAAATAGAAAATGCCGATCGGCTGGTTCGTGCGCGGCGAGCCGCATTCGGCCACACCCGGCAAGGTGCGGTTCAACGCGTCGGTTGCCACCCAGGTGTCCTGCATCAAATCCGTCATCGTTGCTCCGGTGGTGAAGCTGTAAACCATCCCGTTGGTGATCGTGCCGTTCGCCGCCAACCCATCCACGCGCCAATAATAAGTAGTGTTGGGTTGAACACTGGAAATATTCAGCGTCAGCGCATTTGAGCGACCTTGATAAATGCCCGCCGTATTCGTGGTTGCTCGGGCCACGGCATTGGACACCGTGCCGAGATAAACATCATAAGCCGTCGCGCCGGGAACTTCCACCCAACTGAGCGCCAGCGGCGAAGCCAGATCCATCGGCACGCCCTGGCCGGCGGTCGGGTTCAACAGGCCATTCAAAACGCGGAATAACACGTAACCGTGCGCACTGTTGGTGTCCACCAGCACGGTTTTGCCCCCGGCAATGTTGCCATTGGTGAAGCCGTTCAAGGTCAGCGCGCCGGAATATTGCAAGCCGGTATAGACGCCGGAGCTGAAGCCGCCGAGATCGGTGATATTCAAGCTGCCGGCGAGCGTCACGCCGTTGCTGACCTTGATCAAACCGTTGGTCGGGTTGTTCGTGGACCCGAAATTGAAATTGAAATTGGCGCCGGCGTAGGAAATTAGGCGACCGCAGGTGAGCGTGCCGCTGCTGCCGTTGCCGGGCGTCAAGTTGCCGCCGTTGGTCACTAACAGCAAGCCGGCGAGGTTTCCCGCCCCGGAAAGTCCGCCGCCGGAATTCACCGTGACCGTGCTGGCGCTGTTTACTATGCCGTTGACGACGAGCGCACCGCCGTTGTTCACGGCGATGGGCGTGCCGCCGTTCAGTGGGCCGTTGATGACCAGCGTGCCGCCATTCACCCCCGAAGCGCCGCCGATGGTGTTCGTGCCGTTCAACGTCAAAACATATCCGCCTTGTTTATTGATCGGATTGGTCGCAGGCGTGACGGAGACGTTGCCGTTGAGGGTCAGATTTTTATTGCAATAAACGTCGCGCACGCCGCTTGCCCCGGTGTTGAACAGCACACTGCCATTGACGGTTAAATCGCCCGCGGCAACTCCGTTCACCGTACTGCCATCAATGATCCAACGCGTGGTGCGGATTTCGAAGGCATTGGTCAACGTGAGGTTGCCGGCGGCATTAAACCAAATCTGTCCGTCCCCCATCGGACCGCCCACCTGCACCGTGCCCGTGCCGAATGCGCCGGCGTTGCCTGCCGAGATCCGGCAATCGCTGCCGGAGATAATTGTCCCGCCGCTGTATGGGTTCGTGCCGTTGAGCTGCAAAAAGCTGGTGCCGCTCTTGGTCAAGCCGCCGGCGCCGATGACGACGGCATTGATCACCGCCGCCTTGCCGCTGCCCATGCCAGTCACATCAATGGTCGGATTTGCGCCCGCCAAAGTCAGCGTCGAACTCGAAGGCGTACCCGCCGCGATAATCCAGCTTGCCGCCGTGGCGGTGTTTGTGTCGCTGAACAAAAGCGTGTTGATGGTTTGATTGCCGTCGAGGGTGACCGTCGAGTCCACTGAGGGATTGAGCGTCGTGAAATTGGCCGTATCGCTGCTGCTGGTGGGCAGCACACCGCCACTCCAATTGCCTTGCGTGGCCCAACTGCCCGAGGCGTTGCCGCCGGAAAGTTTAGTCCAGGTAAAAGTACTGGCTTGACTGGCCATATCCGCTGCTAGCCAAACCATAAAAATTTTCTTTCGCATAAAGGTTGACCGGGTAATTCCCGATCACTGCATCACATTAACACTTCATTATGGCGGTGTCCGACCTATTTGCAGCATCCAGCAATTTACCTTTTGCACCGGAATATGCCATCACGCAAACGCGGGAAGATCTCGCCTCGGGTTCGCTTTCAACCCAGAAATCGCAGTTGAACCACGGATGTACACAGATGGACACGGATAATAAAGGCTTTGGAAGATTTGCTCCGCGTCACCCAATGGGTGAACGACCTGAAATCCATTTTCATCCGTGTCCTTCGGTGTCCCTCCGTGGATTTTCAAATTCAATTGCTGAGTTTTGGTTCAAAGCCTAGCGGTTTAAATGGAAAGGTAGCCGCTCGACAATGTCGTGGTAGTTGGCTGGCGCAGTGTATCTTGGACAGCGGCGGGCAGTAGAGCGCGACGCTGCTTTCGCTCACCCGCTGATTTCCCTTGTTCCCGGCAACTTGCGCCTATCCGAAAGCAAGCGGCGTCGCGACTCCCGCGTTGCCATCGCCCCATATTCCCCTGGTCCGACTGGCACCCTGACAAACCGATGCATTATTGTTTAATTTGATCTAACAGGGCGTGCTAAAACGCTCTAATTCGAGAGCCATCCATTGCGATCCAACCAGTGGCGCACATCCTCGTAGGCCTCGGCGCGGATGGCTTCGTCCCGGAACGCGTGCTCGCCTTGTGATAATACGTGCAACTCCACGCTCACACCCGCTTTGCGGCAGGCCTCGGCAAACATCATTGAGTTTTCCGGGGGCACTCCCTTGTCCTTTCCGCCATGAATCAAGAACACCGGCGGGGTGTCTTTGGAAACTTTCCGTTCGTTGGATAATTCCGGCCAGAGCTCATTTTGGTCGGCCGTCAGATTTTTGCGCGAGCCTTGGTGGACGAACGCTTCCTCTGTGAACGTGATGACTGGATAGAAGAGGATGGCGAAGTCCGGGCGCGCCGACACTCTGGCGAGCGGTTCCCGGGCCTCCGGGTTTCCACGGTCAATATGGGTAATCACAGTGGCTGCCAGATGACCGCCCGCAGAGAAACCCATCAGCCCAACGCGATTCGGGTTGATATGAAACTCGGCTGCCCGGGAGCGTACCCAGCGGATCGTTTGTAGGGCATCCTGCAACGGCACCGGATGGTGGAACCTCGGCGCATGGCGGTAACGCACCACAAACGCAGCGATACCGTTATCCGTGAGGAAACGCGACGAATGCTCGCCTTCAAAGTCCATGGACACCCCACCGTAACCGCCGCCGGGCAGAACGACCACGGCGGTGCCGTTGCCTTTTCCGGGCGCAGGCAGATGGACATCCACCGTCGGCACTGCGGGATCACCCAATGTGTCCACTCCCGCCGGAATGGGTACTGCTGGCCAAATCGGCAGGCGGGGAACTGCGGGAAGCGCAGCCGATGCCTGACTTTGGGCCAGGCACAGCGAACCGAAAAAATTGCAAGCGGCGAGGGTACAAAATGTCAGAAGGCAATGAATGGCACGGGTCTTCATGGGGAATGTGGTTGTGTTGTTAATCGAGATTTCCAATTTGGTTGCTGGCTCGCCACCGGCATGGGGCTGTATTTGCAATATGGTAACATTGGGCCAAGCTGGTTGCCATCACGCAAACGCGGGGAATACCCGGCTGCTGGCAGGGCTCGGGCAGAACGCCGCCGGAATCAGCGAATCATTTCCCGCAAGGGAGCGGAAATTCTGGACCTTGCTGAAGGTTCACTGGCGCTATGAGCACGCTGTTGGTAACGGTGGAATATCACTTCAAACCCGCTGACGGCGAGGCAACCCATCAGGCGTTTGGGAGGCGGCTTGGTTGGCCAATTGTTCCAACCAAAACGCCGGACGAGCCTTTGCCTGCTCGACCGTGGTCAAATCCGTCAGGCCATAAGCCCGAACAAAAGCGCGTTTCATTTTGGCGCTCCGGCCCAGCATTCCCGCCAGGCCGATGCAGGGCACTCTCAGTTGGCGACAGCGTGCGGCGAGTTGCCCCACGCCCTTGCCCATCAGCGTGGAATCATCCATCGCGCCTTCGCCAGTCAAAACCAAATCAACTGACTTCAGCTTTTGGTCGAGCGCCCCGTACCGTGCGAATAACTCGAATCCCGGCGTCGGTCGCGCGCCCAAAAATGTAATCAAGCCAAATCCCAAACCACCCGCCGCCCCCGCTCCGGACTGGCGCGAAAAATCACAGCCGAATTCTTTTTTTATCACCTGGTCCAGCCGGTGAAGGCAGGCTTCGGCGGGTTTGACATCTTCGGGCTGGATGCCTTTCTGCGGGCCATAGACGCGAGTGGCACCGCGCGCGCCAAGCAATGGATTGCCGACATCCACCGCGACCAGCGTTTCCTCGAACCACCGAAATCTCCGAGGCCGGCGGATGTGCGCCAGCTGCGACAAATCCGTCCAGCACTCCAGTGGTTTTCCCTCGCCGTCAAAAAATTCCCAGCCCAAGCCACGGGCCAGGCCGAAGCCTCCATCGTTCGTCGCGCTGCCGCCGATCCCGATGACGCAGCGCCGCGCCCCCTTCGCCGCCGCCGACCGCAACATCGCCGCGAGCCCGAAAGTATCCAGCTCAAACGGGTGAAACCGGCGCGGCGGCAGCATCGCCAGGCCGATGACCGTGGCCGATTCGATGATAGCGGTTTTTGAGGGAACATCCCACCACCAGCGTGCGCGATGGGGACGATGCGCGGCGTCCACCGTCCTGGTGGAATGCACTTTGCCGCCCATCAGGCCGCCGATGATTTCACCAAAACCGTCGCCGCCATCGCTCATGGGCAGCAGGTGCAGGGAATCGCCGCCGCGCGCTTTGCACCAGCCGGTCGCGATGGCTTCGGCCGCCGCGCCCGCTGTGAGCGTGCCCTTGAATTTATCCGGAACAATCAGAATTTGGAGCGGCATCATTTTTCAGACTCATTCGCGTTTGGTTTTAAATAGGGAATTGTCAGCGGCCCCTGCGGCAACACCGCGACGCGCGACTGATCTCCTAGTTTTTTCAAAGTCTCCGCCACCGTGGCAGCGAGGTCACGACACGGTTTCAGGTGTGCGGCCCGGATGATTTCATCCGGCAGCGAACTGTAAACCAGGATGTTCGCGCGACGCTGGATCAGCGCCAGAATCTGTGCCTGCCACTGCTCCGGCCGGGTCTCACCTGACGCGGCGAGCAGCGCCAGCACGGCCTCCGGACCGGACACGCTGCGCAGCATTTTGTCCATCGGACTATTCGCGGGCATGCCTTCGCGACATTCTGCCGCGAGAATCAGCGTTCCGCCCGGCTTGAGAATCCGCGCCCCGGCACTCATGCCTTTGACTCCTTGATAAAGATTCAGGTCCAGCGGATAACCGCTGTTCGTGGTCACGACCACATCAAAAAGTTCGCCAACCGGCTGCATCGCCGAACGCCGCACAAACTCAATCCCCGTCTGGTGCGCCGCGATGAGGTCGCCGGCAAAAATACCGGTAATCTGCCGCTCGTCGTTGAGCGTTACGTTCAACAGGAAGCTCGGTCCGGCGCGCAGCGCGAGATCGCGCATCTCCTCCCAGATGGGGTTACCTTCCGTGACCCCAAACACCGCGTTGGCATCGCTGATGTTGCGGGCGCTGTGATTGCTCATCACCGTCCGCAAATGCGCCGCGCCGGGCATGATGCCTTTCGGCCCGCCGCTGAAGCCGGCGAAGAAGTGCGGCTCGATGAAGCCGGTGATGATCCGCATATCGGCCTCCACGAGATGGCGGTTGAGCAACGCCGGCGTGCCGTCGCGCGTGACGCCCAACTGGACATGGGCGGCGAGATTCTCCGGCTCGTGGTTCAGCACGCGATAATTTTCCACCACGGCCGGCGTGAGCAGTTTCTCCAGTTCTGCGCGGGTGTTCGGGCGATGCGTCCCGAGGCCGTTAAGCAGTGTGATGTTGGCGCGCGGAACGAGGCTGGAAAGATAATCCAACAGCCAAGGAATCAATCGGTGATTTGGTGTGGCGCGGGTGATGTCGGTGAAAACGATGGTCACGCGTGAATCCTGGCGCACCAGTTGCCGCAAAGCCCGCGCGCCAACGGGCTGGTCGAGCGCAGCCGTCAACGCCGCGCGCTCGTCCGGCAAGCCGGCGGTGGCGGTCGGTTCAATGACTATGGTTCGACCGTCAGGAAAATCCACGACGAGCTGCCCCTCGCCATAGGCCAGTTTGATTTTCATTATCGGGATTTACTAGTAATAGAGCCGGAGAGCCGCAACTTGCCGTGGGTGTTCAACCTGTTAAGTTCATCATTTATTCAATTTACGGCGATTCGGTGCAGATGCCGACGTCCACATACTGGCCGCCCGTGGTCTGGTGGCAATGGACGGCGAGCACATTCTTGCCGGGTTTCAGCGCCGCCATACCTTCGGGCGTCATGTCCATATTTTCGTAGGCGGAGATGAAACCGCCAGCCTTGCCAGCCAACACGCCGTTGAGGTAGATCTCGATCCCCTCGTCGTGATGAACCGTCAACACCGGCGTGGCGGTCTGGTCGCCCGGCCACTCGAATTCGCGGCGCAACCATATGTCGGTCGTCTTCCATTCGGTGCGCACTACGGCACCCGGCGTGCCTTGCGTGCCGAATCCGCCCAACCCTTCTTTCCAAGCCGAATCGCTGAAGGCGGGCATGAACCAATCGGCGGCGGGTGGTTCAAACGTGAAACGCCAGTTGATGCCCTGGCGCTGCGACGTCGGAACCACTTCCTTCCGGACGGGTGGCGGTGGGAAATTGCCCTGGTTGGCGGCGGCCACCCGGGCGCAGTCGGGTTTAAGCTGGCGGTCATAGGTCATGAGTCCATTGCATTCGGTCTCGACATCGGTAAGCTGCGTGTAAATACAGGCGGAAAGACCGGGCTTGTCCTTCAATGCGTATGCCTTGATGAGTAGTTTGATATAGCTCCGGGTCAGTTCCTCCGGACTGACCGTGCCTTTATAGCCCCACGTTTTCTTGGTCCACGTGTGGCCATCCACAGGGAGGCCGAGGCCACCGAATTCGCCAAGCACGGCGGCGCGTTGCTCTTCCGGATCGGGTGAGCCGGGACCGGGGTAATTGTGCAGGTCAATCACATCGCCGCATTTCTGGTCGCTACCGCTGCCATTGTTGACCAACCGTGAAGGATCCAGCGCTTTGACTTCCGCAACCAGCGCCGCAGTATCGTGCTGGCCCTGGCCTTCATTGAAAAGCACCCACATGATGATGGACGGATGGTTCCAATGGTTTCTCACAAGCTGTTCCAATTCGGTTTTGAATTGTGGTTTGTCCACTGCGATGGGTTTCGCCTCCACCGCTTTTTTACCGCGGTAGGAATTGGCGCTGGGCATGTCCTGCCAGACCATCAGGCCGAGCTGGTCACACCAGTAATACCAGCGGTCGGGCTCCACCTTGATGTGCTTGCGCACACAATTAAACCCGAGCTGCTTCATGGTCTCGATATCTCCGCGCAGCGCCTCGTCCGTCGGCGCGGTGTAGATACCGTCCGGCCAGAACCCTTGATCGAGCGGGCCGACCTGGAAGACAAATTGGCCATTGAGCAGTGGGTGGGTAATGCCCTGGTTGTCCTTGCCCAGTGCGATTTTGCGCATGCCAAAATAACTGGTCACCGCGTCCACGGGTTTGCCGTTGGCTTGCAGTGACACGCGCAGGTCATACAAATGCGGCGACCCGGGTGACCATAGCTTCGGGCTGGGGATGGCAAGCTTGAGTTCGGTGCCGGAGGCCCCGCGGATCGTGGCGACCTCTTTGCCGCCGTCGCTGGCCACGGCTTCGACGGTGCCGTTGCCATGGACGGTCAGCTTCAGGCAGCCGCTATCCACATCCGGCACGAGTTGGAGCGACTCGATGTGGGCCTCGGCCACCGGTTCGAGCCACACGGTTTGCCAGATGCCGGAGGTGGGGGTATACATGATGCCACCCGGATGCAGCGTCTGCTTGCCGCGCGGATAACCGGCGTCATCGGTCGGATCAAACACCTCAACCGTGAGGTCCTGCGCCCCATCCGGTTTCAACGCGGCGGTGATGTCGAAGCTGAACGGGTCGTAACCGCCGCGGTGTAGGCCGATTGGCTGGCCGTTGACGGACACCTTGGTTTCCCAATCCACCGCCCCGAAGTGCAGCCACACATGGCGGCCGCTCCAGCCTTTGGGAATCTCGAAACTGCGGCGATAAGTCATCCGGTCCGCGTGTTTCATCACCCCCGAAAGCGCCGACTCAATCGGATAGGGCACGAGAATTTTCACCTCCGGACTGTCGCCGAGCTTGAGGTCCCACAAGCCATTGAGGTTCAGCCAATCCTGGCGCACCATTTGCGGGCGCGGGTATTCGGGCAGGGCATGGGCGGGTGACACGTCTTTCGCCCAGCGCGTCTTGAGCGGCCCGGCGGCTGGCTGCCAGCCGGCGGCATGGGTGGCAGGCGCGAACGATAGCGAGAAGCTGGCGGCTATAATGAGAGATAGATGTTGCATTTTGGTTCGTTTCATAATTTTCAGGTTATTCCTGGTTAGTTTTCGAATGCTTGCAATTCCGCGCACGACGAGAACGCCTGTTGCGGATTGTCGCCGCTGGCGGGCACGCCGAGGACGCGCACGGCCAGAACTTTTTCCGGGTTCGCCAGCCGCAGACTGAACGTTTGGCCCGGCTTCAACTGCTGCTTGTCGGTCGCCGTCGTGGCGGGATAGTCGCCCAACTCGCCGACTGTTTCCCATGCGCCACCAGTCTTGCGCTGGACTTGCACGCGGGGCTTACCCGCGCTGGCATCAAACCAGCCACCGTCGTGAAAGATGGGGCCGGCAATGAAAGCCACTCGGCGAATCGTCGCGGGTTGGCCCAGCGTGACGGCAAACCAATCTTCCGCCGCTGGCTTGCCATTAAACGTGACCACTCCGCCCGTGAGGTCGTCATCATTGATTGAGCTGGTCAGGTTGCCCGGACGCGACTGGCTTTCGACGCCGGCGAGCAGGAGGTTGGCACTCGGCCGGCCGGCGAGGGGCAGCCAGACTTTGTAGCGCGCCCCGGTCGCTCCGGCATCGGCGAACGGAATCAAACTCGCCGTGTATGACTCAACTCCGCGTCGCGTGGTGGCGTTCACCCGGAAAATCTTTGCGCCCGGCCAGGTCTGCCGTTCCGCCGGTGCGGCTGCGGGTGTGATGCGCAGCGCGGTCAGGTCGGCTTTGGGCAGCGCCATTGTGCTGAGCGGTTGGTTGGCGGGCAGGAGCGCTTCATCCGCCGCCAGCACCAGCGGGCCATAGCACACGGCGGCCTTCTCATCGTTCAGGTGATCGCCCACGACGAGGCGCGGGGCGAGTTGCAAAGCCAACTCTACGATCTCGCCGGTTTTCCATGCGCGGCGCAGCGTGAGGTAGCCATCTTTGCCCATCTTTGCGCCGGGCGGCTTGAGCGAATAATGCTCGCACCACGCTGGCAGGCGCAGCTTGAGAGAAAATTCCTTTTCCGTTTGGGGTTCGACGGTGATGCGGATGTGTCCATCCGCCGGATACAGCGTTTCCATTTTCAAAGTCACCGGCGTGCCGTCGCGCAAAGTCAGGTGCGCCATGCCCTCGTCGTAGAGGTTGACGACCGCGCCGTCGCAGTCGGTGCTGACCGCGAAGGATGGCAGCAACGCGATGCCGCGTGGGCCGCTGGACAGGCAGCAATGGCCGGTGAGCGTAGCACTGTAGGGTTTCTTCCCTTCCATCTGGACGTAGTAACCCCAAGCGGCACAGTCGGGTTGCTGCGCGCCGAGCAGTTGGTTGAGCGCGACGTGTTCCAGTTGTTCCGCGAAGCGGGCTTCACCCGTCAGGCGCAGGAGTTGCGCGTTGAACTGCAACCAGGTGACGGTGACGCAGGTTTCGCCGACGTTGTTGTTGTTTGGTAAATCGAAATCCTCGTGGAAAACCTCGTGGTAACTGGCTGCGCCCGTGATATAGAGGCGGTGGTCCACGATATCCTGCCAGGCGTTGAGACCGGCGTTGAATAAATTGGGGTCGCCCGTGGTGCGGTAAAGTTCCAGCACGCCGTTGAGGCAGGAGAGCATTTCATAGGCCTTGCCATTGCCCACCTTGTTCACACCCTGATGCTCCAGCAGACGCGAGACGAGGTGCGGCCCGGTCGGCGTTTCCCAGGCACGCAGCAGATATTTGCAAAATTCCAGATAGCGCGGTTCGCCGGTGAAGCGATAGAGCAACACCATCGGTTCCATCACGCTGCCTGGTGCCAGGCCGACATGCTGACCTGCCTTATTGATATCCCGCTTGCCCGGTTCATCACCGAAAGTATTGCAAAGCAGGTCGGCCATCTTTCGGCAGGTCGGCAACGGCGCGAGGTTCCCGGTGTAGCGCATATAGGTGACCAGCCCGATGAGGTTGTATTTGTGCGCCCAGACATCCCATTCGGTCCAGCGCGGCCAAGGTTTTCCGTCGAGGCTATAGGTCCCCAGATAACCATCTTCCAGCTGGCACTTGCCAAGTTCAGCGACGGTTTCGTCCAGCTTCGCGCGCAGGGCGGGGCCGCCGGTGTTGACCCAGGCTAGGGTGGCGGCGTGCAGCCACTTGCCGACGTGCTCACCTTCCCAGCTCTGGCGGCCGGGACGCTTGTGGTAGCCTTCGAGCAGCCGCTCGGTATCCATCTTCGCTAGCCGATTACTTTCGCTTGCGGAGATGCGCGTGCCCAGCCAGCCGGTCAGATTCACGCGGTCGGGGACCTGAAAATCCTGCCGGTCAGTCACCGCGCCGACCATCTTGTCTGGCAAAGGGGTTATGGCGGCGAAGGCGCTGAGGGACAGCGCGGTCATGAGCAGAGTTATTGATAAACATTTTTTCATGGTATTCTCCGTTTCTCTTTTTCCTTGATGGATTCGAATGCTGGCTTCATGGCCCCAAAACCACCCGGTAGAAGCGTGATGTGAAATCAGTATTTGCCGGATCGGTGAAGGTGAACGGCGGGGTCGCCGCCATGTTGGTCTGGAGCGGCAGCCAGACGACGGGGGGATTCAAGTTCGTCGCTGCCTGCAAAATGTAGTCCGGCCCGCTGCTGCCGTTCACCAGCAATGAAAAAATTCCGCCGGAAACTGCCGGCGCTGTCAACCCGGGCGCCGCGGGCGACAGCACCGTGACTGTGAAACGTTGCGTCGCGCTCAAACTCGGCGTGCCGTTGTCGGTCACCTGCACGGTAACGCTGTTTGTTGTCAGCGATTGCGCTATGGCCGGACGCCAGGAGAGGAGGCCGTTTGTCGCATTCAGGGTCATTCCATCCGGAGCCGCCAGCAGGCTGAACGTCAATGTCTGCGGCGGCGAATCGGGGTCGATCGCCGCGTTGGTCAGCGTCAGCGTCTGCCCGGCGATGACGGTGCGATTGGAAATTGTATTCAGCATCGGCGGCTGGTTCGTGGGCGGGAGCGTGAGACGATCGCGCACCACGCCGGTCGGGTCCTGCGGATTCCAGAATGCCTCCAGCGTGACCGCGCGATTGAGGGGCAGGGAGGTGACGACGCGAATGGTGGTGGTCTGGCCGGGGGCGAGGCGGTTGGTGTGAACGTAACCTTCGGCGCTCAACACGAGCGCAGTGATGTTGCTGCCGACGGCGTTGTAATACGTCACCGTGCCGCTGCCGGAACCGGTTTCATACCCGGCCACGGCGGGCAGGCAGGTGATGTCGCCGTCGTTGCGCAGTTCAATGGAGTTAGTCGCGCCGCTGCTCAACAGCGTGAGCGCCAGCCCTTCCAAGGTTCCATTCGTGTCGGCAATGCCCTTCAGATATTTGATGGCCAGCTTCACCATGCCGCTGAAGGAATTGGGGTTGCTCTCCGGCGCCCAGGTGTAAGGCCCGCTATACCAGGATTCGAAGAGATACTTCTGCGTCCGTCCCCCCAACTGCTGCTTTAGCATCAGGTAGGTAAAGCTATTTTGGGTGAACTGCTGGTCCCAGACATTGGTGTCCGGGGAATTCGCATGGGAATAGTTGCAGATGGTCGTGGGGAAGTAGCCGTTCGTGCGTTCCCACGCTTCGTAGGCAAATATCTTAGCCTGATTCGTGGCCTGCGCACTCGCGTTTGACCACTGGGCGAAATAGTCGTAGGGACAGTCCGACGCAAAACCGTAATAACCGTCGCCAGCCTGGGCAGTGGCGCTGGCCTTGGCGAAAAATTCCTGCATGTCGAAGTCGAACCAGGCATTCGTACCGTATTGATTAAGGATGACGTTTCCGGACGCGTCCTTTACGGGATGCAATGTCAAGGCGTCCGCGCCCAAGGTGCAGGGATAGCCATTCCAGTTGAAATAAACCGGCGACCACGTCATGCCCAACTTCAATCCCGGCCAGTTGGTATGCAGGATGGTGACGAAGTCCGTCCAGCACTGCATGTTGGAATTCAGCAACTGTGCGTGGGTCCAGTTGGGCCAATTTTGACACCAACCCGGATCAATGACCCCGGGCCAGACGCTGACTCCGGGCTGATAGTCCGTGGAGCGGAAACTGATGTTGATGCCTTCGCCCGCCAGTTGCGCCAGGGTGGTATTGTAACTGGCGGCTCGGTTCACGCCAAAGCTGGTGTCGGCTTTTGTATAGTACCCATCTTCCTGGCCAAACCGGCCCAGCGCCGGTGCCACGGCTGCGGCCAGTTGTGCCAGCGTGCCGGACGTCGGCAGAATGCCGTGCAGGAAGATGCCGTCTTGATATTGCTTCACAAAATTCCACGGCCGGGCCGGATCCACCAGTTGGGAAAAACCATAGTCGGGATCCAGGGCAGTCGCCACGCCGCCCCACCAGATTTCAGCGGGGTAGGGGCGCGGGCGAACCGGCGGGTTTGCGGCCAGTTGCAACACTACCTGCCGGGTGTCCTGCTGGAGGGACCCGCCGGTGCCCAGCGTGAAAACGCGCACATTATTGGTGCCGCTGCGCAGGTGCCGTAGATGAATGGTCCAGTTGGCCGTCGGCGGCATGGCCCCGAAATCCCACAGCCGGTTGTCCGGCGTGCGAACTTCATAATACACCGGCGCGCTGGGGAATCCATGCACCACGCCAGTCAGATCCAACTGGAGCGAATTGCTGACAGTCTGGTTTGCCGTCGTAAAGCTGATCGTCCCGAGTTTGCTGATGGGAATGAACTTCACCTTGCCCGGCGTGGCGGTATCGATCCGGACCATCCATTGCGAGCGGGGGTCGGTGGTCATCCCTAGATTTGACAGGGTGCCGGTATAGCTGATGACGGTTGGCGCGTTGCTCACGGCGGCATCGCCGAGGTCCTGGATTAGGATGGTTCCGGCCAGCACGAGGTTGCCGTTGATCTGCAGGGTGGTATTGTTGGGGTTGTTCGTCGCTCCGAGATTCACCCCCAAAGTGGAACTGGCGCTTAAGGTCAGCCCGGCAACCTGGTTCGGCCCGTTACCGAGCAGCAGCGTGGCTCTGTTGGCTACCGTGACGTTTCCGCCATTGATCCCGCCCGGTAGATTCAGCATGCCGCCGTTGACGGCGATCGTGCCGGAAAGCGTGCAGACGCGGTTGATGGTCAATTCGGCCGCGCCGTTTTTGATGAGACTGAAATTATTCTGGTTCGCGCCCGGTCCACCGAGATAACCGTCAAAAAAGTTGTTCAATGCGCCATTGACCGACAGGGTTGCCGCCGTGGCGCTGCCATTGACCACGCTGTTGGATCCGCCGCTGCCGAATACCCCGCTGCCACTCGCCAGCCCGGCGAGCATCTGGCTGTTCCCATTGAGTTTCAGCGTGGCGGATAGCACCTGCCCGTTCCAGATGCCGGCGAGCAGATTCAGCACTGTGTTCGTTGGCAGCCGGTTGGCTCCGCCGGACAGAATCACCACCGGACAAGCCGCATAGGTGTTCAGGAGCGTGTTACCTGTGTAACTGCAGGGCGCGGAAATCGTGAAGTTATGAACATGCGTCGCTGAGGCCCCGCCTGCCCAGATTTCCAGGTCGCCCGTCCCGCCAATGCCGCCGCTGAGCGTGTAGGATCCACTGCCCGCATAGCCGCCGATGCGGGCGCCGCCCAGCGTGATGGGGCCGGACCATCCCGCCGTGCCGCCGTTGAATTGCAGTGCGCCGTTGGCGGGGCTGCCGGTCAATGTCAGCGCGTTGGTGTAAGTGGTCGCGAGGCCGACGGAAATTTGGGAGCCGTTGGCCACGCTCGCCGCAGCGAAGCCGAGCGCCCGCTGGTTATTGATCACCAGATTCCCGGAGTTGAGCACCACATTGCCGCTGAACGCATTCGCGCCGCTCAGCGTCAGCGTGCCTTTGCCGGCCATGGCGATCCCGGTGCTGTTCGTGAGGACGCTGGTGATGGTGGCATTGGAATTAACGATGAGGTTCGGTGCGTTGGTGCCAAGCGTCAACGTGTTGCCGGCGAGGGTATAGCCTGCCGCATTAAAAGTGAGGTTGTTCGCGCTGATGGCCTGGGTGAGATTGACCGTTCCCGCGCCCGTCGCCCCGAAACTGGCATTGGCCGGAGTTGGCGCGTTGACCCAGGTGGTGGCGGCACCCAGGGAACTCCAATTCGTGGTGGCCGTGTCCCAGTTGTTATTCGTCGCCCCGGTCCAGACCAGGTTCAACGTCGCGTTGCCGCCCAGATTTACCAGGCTGCCGGTGCCGGTGAAATACGTCGGGGTGCTGGCAGCATTGTAAGTTCCAGCGGGCATTTGCACCCCGCCAAGCGCCAGCGCCATGACGGTGTTTGACCCGGTGAAGTTCAAATTCAAAATTGTGTTGGTGGCGAGCGTTACGGCTGACACCGCGGACAGCATGGGTTGGTTCAGGCTCAACGTGCCGCCGTTGACGGTCGTTGGTCCGGTATAAGTGTTCGTGCCGGAGAGCGTCAAACTGCCAGCGCCTTGCTTGGTCAGGCCGCCATCAGGAATCGCCCCCAGCGTGCCATCATGGGTGAGGGGCGCAGCGATAGTGATGCTGTTGCCCGCCGTGTCCACGCTCGCGCCGCCCGCCTGCACATTGTAGGTGTAGCCCAGCGGAGTGAAGCTGGTTGTGGAACTTTTGGCCTGCACCGTCGCTCCGTTGAAATTCACCGTGCCGGTGCCGCCGGCCGAATTGAAGCGGTTCAATTGCAGCGTGCCACCGTTCAGATTGATGATGCCGGTTCCCTGGCTGATGCGTAAAATATTGACGTTAAGAACCCCCGTTCCACTGACGTTGATGGTCCCCGTGGAGCCGTAGCCGTTCAACAACTCCGCGCCATTGTTAATATTGCAGGTGCCGCTGGTGACGGACAGGGTGCCGTTATTATTGATGGTGGCGTAATTCCCGGCAGTGGCGTTCAACGTCCCGCCGGCCACCGTCAGCGTGCCGCCATGCACGTAGATACCTGGGCCTTGCACCCCGCCGCTCGTCGTCACGTTCAGCGTGCCGCTGGCCAGGGTCAGCCCGCCAGCCGTGGTAGTCAGGCTTCCCACCAAGTTCGTGTTGCCCGCTCCGGGGTTGAGCGTCAGTGTGCCATTGCCTGATTCCACCACCGTGCCGCCGCTGGCGAGCAGGGCCGCAATGTTCGCATTGGCGTTCACTGCGAGGGTGCTCGTGTTGCCGGCCCCGGGCAATAGCAGCGTGCCCCCCGCCACCGTGTAACCAGCGGTATTGAAGGTCAGCGGCGTATCGGAACCGGTGCCAACTGTCTGGGTACCGCTGACCGTGATGGTGCCAACGCCGGTCGCGCCAAAGACCGCATCGCTGCCGGTCGTCCAAGTCGACCCGCTCCAGTTGATTGAGCCGACATTCCAGGCGAAATCGCCGGAACCATTGTTCCAGGTTTGCGAACCCGCAAGGGCAGCGTTCGCCCCGCCCAGCCAGGAGAGGATGGCCAGAACTCGCGTACCGTGAATTAAACTTTTGAGCATATCGGTTGCTTCCGCGTGCTGCAGCGCTTTAAGCATTTTTCCTTTGCGGCGCGGGACGTTTTTTTGCGGTGTGCGACAATTTACCTTTGGTTTGGGAATATGCCATCACGCAAACGCGGGACGGGTCAACCATTTCATCAGGCGGATCACGCAGGCGGAGGGCGGGAGCAAGGCGAATTGCCGTCCGAACCTTTGTTTTCCGCCAAAACCGCCGGAATCTCCCGGAAAAGTTGGCGCGAAAGGCATCCCGCGTTTGCGTGATGGTGGAATTCCGGAAAACGGTTAATCTACCTTCATGCTTAACCCAAAACCGAAAAATATTATGATCAATACTCATCTTGTTGTCGTGCTCAAAACTTTTTTACACCCGCTGCGCCGGCCCCTGGTTGGCGGTGCTGGACTGGCAGGCATACGCTCGGTTGGCAGGGCGGCAAAGCTCGCCGTGTTGGCGGCGGCAACCGGTTTGGTTTTCGGCCTATTCAACCACGCCGGGGCGGCCAACTACACATTTAACGGCCTCGGGGCGGATGGCAATTTTACGACCACCGCTAACTGGGTTGCCCCCGCACCCGCCAACAATAACGGGAATGACTTCACTTATGCCGTGGCCAGCGGCGGGCAGACGAATTTGACCAATAATTTTACACAAAATCTTTACAGCCAGACCTTTGCTGCCGGCTGCGTCCCGCTCACGATCAGCGAAACCCTGCAAGAGCTTCAGGGGGGCAATCCCTATTTTGTGCAGAACCTCAGCGCCAATTTGCAAACTTTAACGGGCACCCTCAGTGTCTTCGCCGGCAGTTCCTCCTTTAACAGTTCGAACGGCCCTCTTTCTTTGGGCGCTCTCACCATTCGCAACGATCTAGTCAACCCGGTGAACATCATTTTGGACGGCCCCTTCAACGGCACGGTCAATGGCAATATCACGAAAGGCTCCGGTAATGGTTCGCTCATCAAAAAAGGAACCGGCACCTGGGAGTTGAAGGGTGTCTTGCCTACCTTGGGCACGACCAACATCAACTTCATCAATGCTGGCACGCTCATCCTCAGCGGGGCCAATACGACGGCCAACACCAATCGTATTGTTGGTGGCACGCTGGTGCTGAATAACACTAACGCCCTGCAAAGCGGCATTTTGGATATGAATTCCACCGATGCTGGCTTGCTCCAATTCGGCAGCACCATCAACGCCGCGACCCTTGGTGCCCTTCAGGGTTCGCGCAATATCGTCCTCACAAATAATTCAGGCAGCGCGGTAACTTTAAGTATCGGCAACAACAACGGCAGCACAACCTACGGCGGTGTTCTCAGCGGCACCGGTTCTGGCTTGACCAAGGTCGGCACGGGCACGCTCACTTTGAGCACGCCGGTCACGCTCACCGGTCCGGTGCGCATTAGTGGCGGTGCGTTGGCCTTCCCGGCTCTCAATACCATTCAGACCGTTTCGGGGGTGACGGTGACCGGCGGCGAACTCCAACCGAATGCGGCATCGGGAACCTATGCCAGCAATTCAATCACGATCACGGGCGCGGGAGTTGGTGGCTCAAGTCAGGGGGCATTGGACTTTCACCAAGGCGGCAACAGTTCTTGCGTATGGCCGGGGGTGGTGACTCTGAACGGTGGGGCCAGCATCGGTAGTTTTGGCGTGACCATGCAGACGAAGCTTGCCAACCCGATCATCGGCACGGGTCCGCTCACCATCTCCTGTCAGGGTGGCAGTGCTGCCGCTCACTGGGCGGAGTTTACTCTCGGTGCCGGCAGCACCTACTCGGGCGGGACCACCTTCCACGAAAACGGCGGGCTGCTCTGGTTCACGGTGACCAATGGCGTGGCCAATGCGCTGCCGCCAACCACCACGTTGACGCTGTGGAGCGGCGGCACAGTCTGCTATTATGACTTGAATGGTTTCAACCAGACCTTGGGCGGGCTTTCCTCCACCCTCACCGGTGCCGGCAGCGCGCATCTGATCAACAGCAGCGCGACGGCGGTTACTTTGACCATCAGCAATGCCTCGAGCAGCACCTATGCCGGAACCCTCGGTGCTCCCGGTGCGAATAATCTCAATCTGGTGAAAGACGGTTTTGGCACGGAGACCTTAAGCGGCACCACCAACAGTTACACGGGCACTACGACCATCAGCAATGGCGTGCTGCAAGCCACCAGCCTGGGCGCTGGCGATGTGACCGTGATGAGCGGCGCCGGTCTGGGCGCGGGCCCCAGCAACTCGGTGGCTACGCTGGCGTTGGCCGGCAATCTTACTTTGAATTCGAGCGTGCTGAATTACGACATTACCAACAACACCGGCAACGCGGATTTAATTACCGTCGCTGGCAATCTCACCCCCAACGGCGTGACCGCCATCAATCTCAGCACCTTGACACCGATTCCCGATGGTGATTACACCTTGCTGCAAGTGGCCGGCAGTCTGAGCGGCACCGCTGCGAATTTCAGCGTGGCCAATGCTTTGGGTCAGACTTATTCGATCTTTTACGCCACTTCCCCCAACCGGGTGATGCTGCATGTCGTCACCACGGTGGTCTTGGCCAAGACTTGGGTGGGCGATGGTTCAGCCAATCAATGGAACATTAATAGCGGCCTGGACTGGGTAGATACAACCGGCGGCAGCACGCTCTATGTTTATCATGACAATGATCAGGTGACCATCAACGATCTTGCCACCAATTTGACCGTCAATTTGACGGTCCCTGTTTCACCGGCCACCGTCACCGTCTTCAATACCAACAAGAATTTTCTCACCCAGGGCGCGGGTAAAATCAGCGGTCCCACCGGCCTCACCAAGCAGGGAGCCGCCACCCTCATCCTCGCCAATTCCACGGCCAATGATTATGCCGGTGCCACCACCCTCAGCGGCGGCA
>CAISVF010000206.1 GCA_903888765.1 uncultured Verrucomicrobia subdivision 3 bacterium
TCGCCTCCCCGGTGTCTTTTAATTTGAGTCAACTCGTGTACTGCATAAATGGTAAAATAATCCTTGCATTGGCTTGCTGCCTGTATTAGAATGGAACCAAGGCGTTAGGCAAGTAAGTTAGATTGAGTTTACCGTTAACCAGCTATGCTTGCCAAAAATATTTCGAAACAGCATTGCAAATGCATTCGTATGCAATGTGTGGTAAGTAGGGTAAATGACCTGCTTTGCTTAAATGGCAAAAAGCCCTGAAAATATGCCAGCGTAAAACTCGGCATGATTTCTGCTGCGTGTTGGACCAGTTTCTATTAGATTTAAATTATAAAATTGTGAAGATAAACCGTTTTAAACAGGCTGCAATATTGATCTTGCTGGGCGCTTTTTTCGCCATCACTCGGCTTTTGACTCACGCCGGCGTGGAATTCATCGCCAGCGGGAGCAATTCCATAACCGGCCATACTTCCCTGGCGGATGCTCGGTTTTCCCTGAGCGGCACGGTGCTCACGGTGGATATCTACAACACCTCCACCAATGCCTCGACGGATCCCACCGAAGTGCTCACCGGCATATTGTTCAATAATGCACCGTCCAACGGTCCTATCGTCAGCACCTCATCAGAGTACATTTTGGCCGGGGGAAAAGTCTTTCCCGGTGCCACTTCCGTGATTTCGTATTCCACTAAAACGCCTCTCTCCAGCATTGCTAGTTTGGTGGCAAATGCTAATGGTGGCTTGTGGGATTACCTCAGCTCCTCACAAAATCCCGCCATTCCAGCTCCTTTTAATGGTGGTTTTGCTTGCGTCAATTACGGCTTTAAAAATAACGGCAAGGACGGTTTGGTTTCGTCCAATTTTGTTGGCAACTTGAACAATATTAAATACACGGTGATGGCCCCTCCGCTGGAACTTGTCGTTTCCAATTACACCGGCACCTTGCCCACTACCCTCGCATTTTGTTACGGAACTTCCACCAACGACCCTATCCTGACCGGGGTCAATATTTCCCAAGCACCCGTGAGGATTGGGGATTACGTGTGGGTGGATGCCAATGGCAACGGCATTCAGGACAGCGGCGAAACCGGCCTCGCTGGCGTGTCGGTGGTTTTGTATCGGACCAACAGTGGATTGGGCACGCTGACCGCCTTGGCAACCAACACGACTTCAACTGCTGGGGCCTATCTTTTTACCAATCAATTGCCGGGTAGCTTTGTGGTGGGCTTTGGTGCGGCTTCCGGCTATAGCCGGACGGCTCCATATCAAGGGAGCAACAGCAATCTGGACAGCAACGCGCAGGTTGGCAGTGGCTTGAGCGAAGCGTTCACGCTGACGAGTGGGCAGACGAATTTGACGGTGGATGCGGGCTATTATCAGCCAGCCAATTTGAGTGGCACGGTGGTGTTGGATGTGAATGGCAACGCCGTGCAGGATGCAGGCGATACCAATGGTCTGAGCGGAGTAGTGATCACGCTAAAGACCAATGGCGTGGCGATGCTGACGACGACCACGGGCAGCACTGGCGCTTACAGTTTTACCAATCTGCCGCCAGGTAGCTACACGGTGGTGCAGACGGTGTCTGCCGGGTACACAAACACGACGGCGTTGAGTTTGCCGGTGACGCTGGTGAGCGGGCAAAGCTCGCCGGGGAATAAATTCTTGGATACCAAGCCGGTGACAATTGGGGATTATGTGTGGGTGGATGCGAACGGGAACGGGATCCAGGATAATGGCGAAACCGGTCTGGCGGGCGTATCGGTCATTCTCTACCGGACCAATAGCGGTTTGGGCA
>CAISVF010000207.1 GCA_903888765.1 uncultured Verrucomicrobia subdivision 3 bacterium
GGCAGCGAGGATTTTTGGTTTTTGGCGAGGCCGTTAGCGAAGGCGCAGGTTTGAAAACCCTGACTGCCATGCCCCCCGCCAGCGCATCAACGCATCTGAGCATCATTCTCGCAGGACTTGGAAAGTCAAACTGAGCTGAAACCAAGCCAAAAACCCAAAAGACCGTTGTTTCTTGGAACCAAAGGCGCATCTCTATATATTTGATCGAAATGCGCTAGGGCTCGCCCTTGCCCATAAAACCTCCAGCCGCCGTCACGCCATCGCGAAAACGCAAAAATCTCCGGTTTGATCGTTGGCCTGTTTCCCTCAAGGTGAGCCATAGATCTTGAACCCATCAATGATGCAAAATGCGCCAGCCGGCGCACGGTTGATGACACGGACGGTATGCTGTCCTTTGGCCAAATCCATTTTGCGATAGAATGGGATTTGGTAGAGGCGCGGCATCGGATCCTGATAAAGATGGAAAATCCCCTGGGATTGCCCATCCAGCAGCACTTCCACATCCCCCATGTCATGAAATTTCTCCGACAGCACCTCGATCCCCTCGCCATGGAAGGTGAATTCGCAGTGGCTGCCGCAGTTGGTCGTCACATGCGCATCGTTGCTCCAGTCGCCGACATTACGATTGGTCTGGTAAAACCAGCCGTCGGAATACCGCGCCTTGGTGTCGTTGCACGTCTCGCGGAGCTTGGGCTGAGCGCGCGCATAAAACGTGACCGGGCAGGCACAATTTTTGTAAAGGCTGCTGGGGTTGTTTTCCCACGTTGAGCCGGAGAACAACATAAGGGCAGTCACGCTGCCGTCCGGGTTGTCGGTAATGAATTTCGGGCTGAAAACGGGGCCATACCAGCGATGAGCATGGCCGGTGCGGTCGGCGATGCATTGCAGCGCGCTTTTTTCTCCGATATAATCCCACGGCCCCCACGGATGATCAGCCTGATAGAAGGCGAACGTCACGTCCGTGGGAAAATACCACTGGTGGTAATCGCCGGTGTCATACCAGACCGGCGCGACGTATTTGTGGAGGGCAGCCAGCCAGACAGGCGTGCCCATCGTGCATTTGTTTTCCCCGTTGGGCAGGCCGGATACCGGCGTGGCGCGATTCAGCTCAGACGTCCAGCTTCCATTACTGGAATATTCCCAGTCGGCGGCATTGAGGTTACCGATCTTGGCACGCAGCACGCGGCCGAGATAAAACGCGGAACCGGAATTCCAATAGCCGTCATTGGACATCGCATATACATATTTGTCCTGTTTGTCCTGGCGGGTGCGGCCGCCGTTCTGACCGTATTTAAAGAAAAAGCCGGTGCTGAACCTTTTATTCGTCCACATGGGCTCGCTGGCATTGGCCGCCATGGTTCGCGTCCAGGTAAGTCCCTTGTCCGTGGACTTGATGAGGCTCATGTTATTGACGGTCTGGCGCATGGTCGGATCCATGCTGTCGCTGCCATAGGCTTTTTGATTGCCATACCAATTTTCCGCCACAAAAGCATAGATCACCCCGTCAATGCAATCGGCCCCCGTTACCTTCCAATTCGGTCCCTGGGGAATCTTGGACCAGTTCCGCTCTAATAATCGCGTCGAGTCATCAGCGAGATAGGCACCGTTCAGGCCATATTCAGTCATGGGATTGACGAGCTGACCAGTAAGCTCTTTCCAGTCAGAACCTTTCAGGCGATTGAAATTTAGGTTCATGGAACTGCTTGCGCCATATCCTTTGCCGTCGCAACCGAAAGTATAAAGATTATCATCCTCGGCCCAGATATAATCCCAGGTGTCCCCGTTGGAACTGGCGTCATGATGCAGTCTCGACACATCCACAAAGACCTCAGCGATGGTTGGCTTTCGGCCGGTAATGGTACAATGATCCATCCGACAGCCGGTCACGAGCAATTCACAGAGTAAAGCGGCGACTACAAATGAGTTTGCTTTGGTTGTCATAAAAAAATCGTGCCATTTTCTTTGGTGCAGATGAAGCTTGTTTTTCCAGGACAGCCGCCGCTAAATTTCCCGTCAAATTCCGGCCAAACGAGCCAATTTCAAAATCCGGCGAGCACTCCGTGCGCGCCGCTCCCTGACCAGCCGCCAGCCTGATCGCCGCTAACGCTCTCATTTCCCGTTTTCAGCGAGTGACGACTGACGATGATTGCCAACTTTTTCAAATTTCAGTTTTCA
>CAISVF010000208.1 GCA_903888765.1 uncultured Verrucomicrobia subdivision 3 bacterium
AACCGCCAGGCCGAATTGTTCCAGCAACAATTGGAAGTCGCCGGGGAGTCCGGCTTGAATTGCATCATCCATCAGCGAGCCTCGTTCGAAGACACGCTTTGGCAACTCAAATCATTCTCCGGAAAAACGCGCGGAGTCTTTCACTGTTTTGGGGAGAGCGTGCCGCGGTTACGGCAGATTCTGGACCTTGGCGCACTAGTAAGCTACACAGGGATTGTGACCTTCAAAAACGGCCATAACATCCGCGATGCCGTGGCGGCCACCCCGCTGGGACAATTCATGCTGGAAACCGACTGCCCCTATCTGGCACCCGTGCCCTATCGCGGCCAAAGATGCGAACCAGCTTTTGTAAAGGAAATATCCGAAACCGTGGCGCAAGTTAAATTGTGTTCGCTGGCCGAATTAAGCGCAGCGACCTGTGCGACCGCACTGGAGTTTTTTCCTAAATTGGGCCGTGCACCGGCATAGGCTTGCCAGCGAACCGCAGCCTCCAATGAGCGGTGAGGCAGCTAACCCGGGCTTCCGCTGAAGGCTCACCCAACTCTCAAAAACTCGCCGCCCATCACAATATCGTCCAAAGCTCTAACTCAATTTCCAAGGTGCGCGGTATTCGCGAGTGAGCCAGGCGGCTTCGCCCGTTCCATCCGCAAACTGCTCCGCGTGTGGATCCCACTTGATTCCCTTGCCGCTAAAATACACCGCATTGGCCAGATTGCAAATGGTCGCTGAGCGCTGCCCGGTTTCCACGTCACAAACCGGCTTTTCCCGGGATTCCATGCATTTAATCCAGTCGGCAATCTGGTTGGTGCTACGATAAAGCCGCACGGCGTTTGCTGGCAGCAATTCTTTCAGCAGAGGCGAATAATTATCCATGGTTTCCGCCTTGATCTGGCCATTGAGCCAGAGTTGGAAGCGTCCCCGGTTCACAATTATCTTGCCCTTGTCGCCATAAAACGTGATGCTATTGCCTTTTTGGTGGGTGACTTCCAAGCCGCTGGCATAGCGCCAGCGAACGCCAAACTCTGCCTTGGGCGTGACCGCCGGATAAAACTCCACCGGTCCGGTTTCGTCACAGCCAAAGGCCCATTGCACAATGTCAAAGTGATGCGCACCCCAATCACAAACGCCGCCACCGCCATATTCACGATAATGGCGCCATTGCGGATAATTCTTTGGCATGCCCCGGGGACTCAAGATGCTGTTATAAGGACGCTCCGGAGCCGGGCCCTGCCACAAATCCCAGTCCAAACCGGGTTCTGCCGGCTCGGCCGGTAAATTGCAAACAATCGGTGGTCCCCCCACCGCCGCATCCACCTTCGCCACTGTTCCAATGACTCCATTGCGAATTAATTCACAGGCCGCCCGGAATTCACTCATGGACCGCTGCATCGAGCCCACCTGAAAAACCCGTTGGTTGGCGCGGACCCCTTTGACCATGGCCCGTCCTTCGAGGACGGTGTGCGCCATCGGCTTCTCGCAGTAGATGTCCTTGCCCGCATTCGCCGCGGCAATGGCGATCAGTGCGTGCCAGTGGTCGGGCGTCGCGATCACCACAGCATCAATATCCTTGCGCGCGAGCAATTCGCGAAAATCGCTATACGCATCGCATCCTTTATAGCTGCCAGCCACCTGGTTTTTGCCATAGGCGGCCTCGACTTTGCTCTTGGCAAGATTGCACCGGGTTGAATCCACGTCACTTACCGCCAGCACCCGCACATCCTTGCGCGGCAGACAAGCACCCAGTAAGCCATTGCCCTGCTTGCCAATGCCAATAAAACCCAGGGTAAACTGTTTGCTGGGTGCGCTCTCCGCCGCCCACAAATGGGACCGCAAAATCAAGGGAGCCGATCCCGCTATCAAAGCGGTTTTAAGAAAATTCCGGCGCGTAAAAGAACGGGATATATTCATGTTAAATTGGAGTTCGGTTGATGTATCGCCAAAGCAGACCGACCTGGCAAGGCGCTGGTTACGAGAATCTTGCTGGCCCTACGGGCAAATCACGCGGCCCCGCTGCAAAGGACCACGAATTCACCTTTTAGACTGCGTTTTTGGGCCAGTTCCAACAAGGCTGCCGGCTTGCCGCGCAGGAACTCCTCGAACTTTTTGGTCAACTCCCGCGCCAGCACTACCTCACGATCCGGATACACCTCGTTCAGCTCGCCCAGCAGTTTTTCAATGCGATAGGGTGATTCGTAAAAGACCAGCGTGCCGGGAACCGTTTTCAAAGCTTCCAAACGGTTGCGCCGCTGGCCGGACTTGTGCGGCAAAAATCCCACAAAATGAAATTCCTCCGTTGGCAAACCGCTCGCCGTCAGCGCTCCCACCAAAGCGCACGCTCCCACGACCGCTTCCACGCGAAACCCGGCGGCGATGGCAGCCTTCACCACTCGCTCACCGGGATCACTGATGCCGGGACTGCCGGCGTCCGTAACCAAAGCCACCTTCTCGCCTCGCCCGAGCCGGGCGATGATTTCCTCGCTGCGCCTGGCCTCATTGAATTGAAAATAACTTAACAGCGGCTTGGAAATTGCGAAATGTTTCAGCAACTGCCCGGAGCGGCGGGTATCCTCCGCCGCAACCACGTCACACTCGCGTAGCACGCGGAGGGCGCGCAGGGTGATATCCTCCAGGTTGCCAATGGGCGTGGCTACGAGGTAAAGCGTGCTCGCAGTGAGGGGTGGCAGGTCGGCATTCACGGTTTACCTAAAGCAGATGTGGGTCCGGAACCGGACTAATTACCGGTCTTCAATTCTACCACGTCATGAGGCGCGGCCTCACGCTGACCAGCCGGACTGACGCGGATGTACCGCGCCTTCGCGCGGAGCTGTTCCAGGTTCGCCGCGCCAATATAGCCCATCCCGCTCTGGATGCCGCCAATGAGCTGAGCAAGCACTCGGTCCACCGAGCCCACCGATTCCTTGAGCGCCTCGATGCCCTCGGCCGCCACTTTGCGCGTGGTGTCAGCTTTTTCATGACCGTAACGTGCCGCGCTGCCGGATTTCATGGCCGCCAGACTGCCCATGCCCCGATATTGCTTGTAAAGTTTGCCGCCGATTTCCACTACTTCGCCGGGAGCCTCGGTGCAGCCGGCAAACATGCCACCGCAAATGACCGCACTGCTCAAGGTCAGCGCTTTCACGATATCCCCGGATTTAGTGATGCCGCCGTCCGCCAGGATGGAAACTTTTTTCTTTGCGGCCGCGCGGGAGCAGATGTAGAGCGCCGTCATTTGCGGAATGCCCACGCCGGCTACAATGCGGGTCGTGCAAATGGACCCCGGCCCCTGCCCCACCTTGACAGCGTTTGCCCCGCATTCGGCCAGATATTCCACGCCGGCTGCACTGGTGACGTTTCCCGCAATAATGGGCAATTTGGGAAATGCGTCGCGCAAAACTTTCACGGTATCGCCAACGCCTTTGCTGTGGCCATGCGCCGTGGAAACCGCCACCACATCCACGCCGCGCTCCACCAGTCCGCCCACATGTGTCAAGATGCGCTCGCGATCCAGTTCGCCAAAGGCATTGCGCGTGGCGCTCACCGCCGCGCCGCAGACCAGGCGAAATTGGGCATCGCGCGCCGGCTTGAACTGCGCTTTCCGCTCCAAGGTGATTCGCTCCACATCACTCATGGTAATCAAGCCATGCAGGTGGTCTTCCTCGTTTACCACCAGTAATTTGTGGATGCCCAAATGTTCGGTGAAAAACTTGTCGGCGCGGGCAATCGGGTCTTTGCCCAACTCCTTTTTGGTGATGGTGTGTACCTGCGCTCGGGGTGTGAGCGCTTCGATCACCTTTTTTGCCGCGTAACGAGGCTTGACCACATGCCCGGAAAGCAGTCCGAGGAGCTTGCCTTGTTCATCCACCACCGGAAACGTGCTAAACCCGAATTTTTTTTCCTCGATCAGCTTCAACACATCACCAATGAGTTGATCGGGGGCAATCTTGATGGGATCCGGAATCAAACCCTGAACATGGTATTTTACCCGGCTGACCTGCGAAAGTTGCTCCCGTTCCGGCATGTTGTAATGGACCAGGCCCAGGCCGCCGTTCAATGCCATGGCAATGGCCATGCGGGATTCCGTCACCGTATCCATGTCGGCGGAAATTGCCGGGATGCTCAGTTGCAGGGTATCAGCGAGCCGGGTGTCGAGCTGAGTATTGCGGGGCAGTATTTCCGAATACAGCGTGGCCAAAGTAATGTCATCATAAGTCAGGCCGATCTTTTGGTTTGCCGGGAAAAAAGCATCCGCAGCCTGATAGAAGGTGTCGTCGATTGGAGAATTGCGCGTTGCTGCCATGACAGAAAATGCCTTTGAAATGAACCCTTTGGCAAGGAAATTTCATCCTGAAAATTCCCGGCCGTCCTTCAGCTCCTTGACGACAAAAATACTAGGCACACTCCAGGGTATTATGTGGTCCGCATCCAAATCGAACGCGTCCGTTATGCCGTTCGTTTTAAACCGGATCACCCGCTCTGCCAGCTTGCCGAAGGCAAGTTAAGGTGCGGCGGCGGGTGCAGAAATGTCTAGCGGCGGCGGCCACGCATTGGGTGGTGCGGTAAAGCCAGCCAGGCAAAACAATTTTGGCGCTGATGTCACCGGCTTTGAGGGCTAGGAGGATGAAAGTGCCTTGGGCGATCTCTGCAGCCAGATGCGCATCGCCGTGTGCCCGCCAGAGTGCGGCGGAACGCACCAGCGCATGATCATCGGGCGTCATCATCGATAAATAAATGGCTGCAGAACCCAAAACCGAACAAAAAAATTTCAAAATTGTTTACAGGTTCCCATGCGGGCATTGAGGTTTAGCCACAGATTTTCACAGATGAAACACAGATAATATCATTTGTGTGAATCTGGGGTTATCTGGGGCTGGAAATTTCCACGCCGTTCTGCACCAGTTTGTAGCGGAGCTTCACGCCGGGCGGGTCGCTGGTCACGCCGATGACGTGAAGCAGGCCGACAGCGCCGGTTCTGGTCCGAAACGCATGAAGGGTGGTTTGGCCTTCCTCTGCCCAAAAAGACACCCGGTAGGCATGATCGGTGGCAGAATGGAGAAATGCCCGGGCGTCCGCATCCAACAGCTCTGATTCATCCCAAGCTTCAGGCCGCAGATTGTTGCGCAGGCCCGCATCGCAAAGAGTAACCAGAATATCTCGCCTGTTTGGGGTTAGCGTAGTCATGACATCAACCTCCTTCGTCCCGTTCAGCCACCCAACCAACCGATTGTTTGCATGCTCGGGATCAGCGGCTAGTTGAACCCAACCGGGCGCGGCCACAAAACCACCCGTCGCAAGATTCAGGAAGGCATTGCCGGAATCGTTCAAGAGCACTGTCCGCTCCAACACCGGGCCGAAGGAAAGTTTTTTTGGATCGCCGGCAGCAGGCACAGGCGATACAGGCAGCCCCATCAGATCGGTACCGGGGTTGGGCGGGATGAAGGCGGCCCGCGGCAGGTCTTCGTTCACGATCACATTTTCGAAGTTTTCAATGAAGGTCAGGTCATGGTTAGACATGGAGCTGGCTTTGGGGTTGGGAGAATGACGCCTCGCTTCGGCGATGGCGGCCTTGGAAATGAAATTACGATAGCGGCGGACTAGAAAATCCTTTTTGCCGACCCACAGCGTCCAACCGGTGTCCGCTTGTTCCAAAACGTAGCAATCCACGCCGTCGACGGTCTCATCCGGTCCGCGCACCAGTTCCGTCGCGGAAGCATAAGCCATGTTGTTAAGAATGTTACCCCAGCCGAGATTGTAAAACAGCGCCGGCATGAAGGAGTCCTGGTTCACGAGCGAGAGATGGCATGCCTCCGTTGCGGGTGACGAATTCCTGGTGATGGTTGGCGTGAGTTGCTGCCAATACTCCGTGACCCCGTCCGACCACCATTGGTTCGTGTGGGAGAAGGGATTCTGCGCCGTGACGACCCTGATGCGGTAAAGTTTTCGCCGGTCGAGCAGTTCGTTAAACCGGTTGGTCGAGACATTCCCGCCGGAATGCGTCACCGTCCAGCCAGAGTCGCGATAGGTGTAAATGGTGGCATAGGCGTGCTTCACCAGCGCTACAATGTTCGACGCGGAAAGCTCCCTGTCCCCCTGCGACAACACCTCCACTTTGAATTTCATTTTGGCGATGGCCAGCTCGTTTGCCTCGATCTCATGCTTCAGCCGGGCCTCGTCAACCTCAACCGGCGTAGCCTCGGCCGCTTCATTTTGCACCAGTTTGTAACGAAGCTTCACGCCGCGCGGGGTCTCGGTGAAGCCGGTGATTTGCAGGAGGCCTTTGATGCCGTCGCGCGTTTCAAACCAAAACGCCGGGGTTTGAGGTTTGGTCAGCACAGACAACATGCCATACAGGGTATAACGGTTGGAGGATGCCAGCCTCCCAGCTACTTGCTCATAGGTGGCCTGCGGATTCCAAGTCGCCGGAGCAATTTTGACATCCACTCCATACAGACTGCGGCCGTCGTCAGTGAAAAGGTCAACGCCATGCTGGGTTAAGAACTTTCCCTTTTTATCGAAGCCATCGGGTCCAGACGCAAATCCAATCTCTTTGCCATCCAGCCAGGTCACTTTGCGCGGGCTCGCGGAAGCAAAGCTGAAGCCGCTCGTCACCACTTGCACCAGTTCCGTGTCGAACACGGGCGATGCATTGGTGGGATAGGTTGCCGGCTGGATGGTGGCGACGGGGCGTTCAATTTTTTCCGCCACGGTCACGGTCGTCCAGTGGCCGGCTTGCAACGATACGTTGCGGAACTCCGCCCACTGGTATTTGCGCCGCTGCAAACGGAATTCCTTGATGCCCGCGAATTCGTTGGACGAGACCAGCAGGATGCCGCCGGCCAGATTGTTGGCGTGCGAGGAATTTTCGGGAATGGAGACCGTTTTGCCTGTGTTGCTGACATAAACCATGCGCGATTCCCAGTCTTCATTCTTGGAATAGGTGCAGTTGATGGCCATATCACTGTTCCCAGCCACAGCGTTGAAAGTGGCACTCCAGTTGCCTTCGGGCGAGGAACCGAAGGATTCCGCACCCCCCATGCCGGTTTTTTTCAAAGTGATGGCCGTCTCCCAAGGTTGGTTCGCCACGCCTAAAGAAATATTCATCGTCTGCGCGTTGCTCGGACAGCTGATGAGTTGGATAGACTCGATAGCTGGCTGGCGTCTCCAAGCCTGACGAAAACAGGAACCGGTAGCAGACAATTCGGGATTTCCATCCGTCCGGCAAACCGCAGAGGAAATGCCTTCAGACGCTTCGTTCCAAATCCGGAAGGCGATTTTTTTGGTTACCTTGCCTTGCGCCCAACTATTCATGCTGCCGTTATCAATGGGAAACAGTTCCGATGTCGGCTGACCGTTGGGAAGCCAGCCAACAGTATTCGTCCACGGCTGGTCGGCCAGCATCACGAGTTCCACCTTGGCTTGGTTCAACTGCGCGGTGAACGGCGGGCCGGTCAACGTGCGCGCCGGGCCGGAGGAGGGATTTTGCGTGGCGGCGGCGTGGTTGGAATGTCTGGATCGGTTCACCAGCAGGTGAATCGCCGGCCCCAGCGCCGAGACAAAAGAGGTCAACAACAGCGCCGCCAGCATGATCCAGAAAACTTTTTTCCAATCGCGCGCCAAGTCCGTGCCAGTGCGGACGATATAGGTAATGGCCTTCCAACTGCCATCCGGCTGCCGCGAGAACTGCACCGTCTCCACCGCGTCAAACCCGCCGTTGAAACGCGTGGCAAACTGCACTTTAAAAATTCTGCCGAAGACCGTGCAGCCGGATTTTTTCAACTGCCGTGCGAGAACGTTGCCCAGCGGCTTGCGTGCCTTCACGCACTTGCCCACCCATTCCGCCTCGCTAACCACCAGGCGAAATCCCGGCGACGCCGTCTGCCAAGTGCCCGCGTAATCGCCTTTGTCCATCAACGCGATCCATGCTTCGATGGCGGGTAGCGTGTCCACTTTGGGGGTAACTTTCACCGCGCGCCAGACGCGGCGAATGATTTGGGAATCAACCCAGACGATGATGCCCATCATCAGGCAGAGCCAGAGGGCGAAGTCACCGAGGCTGTAAAACAGCGAGCCGCCGAGGTGCCGCACATACACGGCGAGGAGCTTGTCCAAAAACAGACCCACGCCGCCAATCATCGCGTTGAGCAGCAGCAGCGGGAAAAACAAGCCGGCGAACACTGCAAGCTTCAGCCCCGTCAGGCGTCCGGCCGAGCGGCGGATTTGCGCGACGGCCACCCAGCCGAGAACCGAAGTGAACACGGGCGTGGCCAGCACCAGTCCCATGCATCCCATGATGAGAAACAAGATATTGATTACCGTGGTGTCGTGTGCAGCTGGCGTGGCGGCAGATTGCTTGACCAGCGCCACAAACCAGACAATCGGAATGAAGGACATCGGAACCCCGATGGCGCCGGCGATGGCCGTGCGCGAGAAGCGCGGGACATTTTCTGATTTTTCAGTTTCAAGGGCCGGCAGTTCCGGCAGTATGCCGCCGCTCAACTTTGCACGCCACCGCCTTCCGAAGGGTTCAGGCACGGCCACGCCGATCCGCCGGCCGTTCTTCAGGTCGAGCACGAAGCCGCGTTTCCACCACAGCAGTTTGCCATTGAACATCCGCACTTCGCTGCCGGTGGCTATCTCATCCAACGGAATCTCCAGCCGGTCAATCATGGCGATGCCAAAAAGTTCCAGTCGGTCGGCGTGCAGAACAGCGATGCCCGGCGTCTGCCTGGGCCGTTCAAAAATCAGCGCCTCGGCCAATTCCGCATCCGATTTTGGCAATCGTGTCTTGAGGCCGCGAACACTTTTGCCTACCAGCGCATTAACCAACCCGAACAGCATTCCCATGCCGGCGGGCAGAAGCGCCAGCCAGCCTTTCGGGCCAATTCGCGGCACGAGAATGCTCGTGGCGATGGCGGACAGCAGAAAGGGGACGAAAAACATCAAGGTCACATTCTGCGTGTCCCAAATCCAACGGTCGCGCCAGCGCAACACCGGAATGCCCCGGCTTGTCGGCGGGGCTTGCCGTGGTGCATCGGCAGTAGAAGCGATGGTCTCCACCAGCGTCTTCACCTCGCTGACTTGCTGGTAGCGCAGTTCCGGTTTTTTCTCCAACGCGCGCAAAACGATCTCATCCAGGCGCACGTCTATCTGCACTTTCTTGGACGGCGCTTCGAGCATCTTGCCGGGCAGTTCGCCGGTGAGCATCTGGTAAAACACCACGCCCAACGCGTAGATGTCCGCGCGATGGTCCACTTCGCCCGGCGCTTGAATTTGCTCCGGCGACATGTATTGCGGCGTGCCCATGACCTTGCTAGCGTCGGCCAAGTTAGAGTCATCGCGCTGCGATGACTGGTCCGGACGCCCCAGCGGTGCGTCCCTACCTTCAATGATTTTGGCGAGGCCGAAATCGGCGACTTTCACCCGCCCCCGACGATCGAGCAAAATGTTTTCCGGCTTGATGTCGCGGTGGACGATGCCCTGATCGTGGGCGAATTGCAGCGCATCGCAAATCTGCGGCACGATGGCCAGCGCCTCGCGCGTGGAGACGCGGCTGGCGGCGAGCAGTTGGCGGAGATTGACGCCGTCCACGAATTCCATGAGAAAGAAGTAGAGGCCATAGGTACGGCCGGAATCGTAAATGGTGACGATGCCGGGATGATTGAGCTTGGCGAGGGCTTTGGCTTCGCGGGTGAAGCGTTCTGCAAAGGCGGCGTCGTGGCCGATGTCCGGCGGGAGAATTTTGAGGGCGACGATGCGGTCCAGTTCTTTCTGGCGGACTTTATAAACAGCTCCCATACCGCCCTGGCCGATGAATTCGAGGATTTCGAGCTGGAGAAATTTCGGGGCGAGTTCCGCGACGGTGGGCGGAGTGAAACGCGGGGTTTTGCCGCCGGCTTCGGTAGCAGTGGGAAAGGCTCCCAGCATGAGGCACGCCGGGCAAAGGCCGATCGGGGCACCGGCTGCGAGCGGCTTGCCGCACTTGGAACAAATTGGCGTTGTGTTCATGCCCGTTACTACTCCGAAAAAGCCTCAAAGTTACCGACTTCTTAAAATATTTTGCTCAAGCCGCCAGGACCCGGAACAGATACCGCATTTCCTCCTCGACTTCCTGCGGGTCAAACAGAGTGTCGGCGATTGCAGCCTGAATGAGTTCCCGGTAGCGCTTGCGCAGGCGATGGACGGCCACCTTGACAGCACTTTCATTCATGTCCAGCGCCACGGCGAGTTCGGCGTAAGGCTGGGCGTCGCGCACTCCCAGGAGCGTGTGTTTGATGGCGGTGAACAAAGCGGGCTTGCCCTCACTTTGGTATTCGCGCTCAAGCCTGGCCGTGACCTCGGAAAGCAAGGTCAAGGCCCATTGTTTTTCGAACAGAGTGTCGGGCGCGGCGCGGGTGGCGGGCTCGAGGTCGTAGCGCTGTTCCGCCGCCGCCCAGTCGAGGGATAGTTTTTCGCAGCCGCCGCCGCGTTTCTGGGCTAGGCCCTTTTTCCATTCGCTCGCCAGAAAATGATTCATGGCCGCGAGGATAAAGGAGCGGAACCGCCCCCGGTCGGGATCAGCACTGGCGAGGGACTGGCGCTCCAACAATTGGGCAAAAAAGGCCTGGGTTAAATCCTGGGCGTCATGCACCGGATACCCGCGACGCCGCACATAGGCATAAAGTGGATACCAATAGGTCTGGCAGAGCCGAGCCAAGGCAGCCCGGGCCCGGGTGGTGTCACGCCGGGCCGCTGACAGGACCACCGACCAGTGGGTGGTGGCAAACACGGCCCGGGGATTGACCGGACCGGAACTGGTGGCTTTGGTTACGGACATGTACCAGCATATTAGGAAAAAACGGCGAAAGGTTACAAACAAATGCCGCCACGACGGATTTTCCAGCGCTGGCGGCAGGCATGGCGAGGCGGAATCGGGGCGCTGGGTGACGAGGGATATGGAAGCGTAAGCCCCCTTTGGGATGGACCGGTGCTAACTTTCATATTTTCGGCATGTTCTAATTTTTTGCATTGACGCGTTTCCCGAAGCTGGCAAATTGCATTCACTTCTCGCCCTTCAACTAGGCGATGGGGGCGGTCTGAAAATGGCTGCCCCCAATTTTTTTGACCGGATTGTCCCAACCTGAACCAAGACGAAGTCCAACCGACGGGATTGGTGGGAAAGAGAATGGTGCAGTGATGCTTTATACGCCACATATCTCGCCATTTTCCATCGTAAAACTGCGATAATTGAACCCAGAACCAACAGGGGGTGTAAACGGACCAGGCGCGCTTGAAAAAATCCCAGGAACTCATTTTACCCCAGCGGTCGTCCTACGCATAGCCGACCACGACAGCCAACCACGAAAGTGGACAGGAAAAAAGGAAGTCCACTGCGAGATACCCGTGATTGATAATCTGCGTAACCGCATTCGCGGCATGCGCCAGCAGCAGTTGAAAGGCCAGCGCAAAGATGGCCGCCCCCGCTCCATAATCCCTCCAGAATTTCGCAGTGCGGCTCAAATTTTGAATGGGCCGGATTTTGGTTGATCCTGAAAATGAAGTTTTGACGAGGCAGTTTGAGGATTCGCATGACCGTTGGCCGCAAACAAACAACCGACTGATCCACCAACGGCAAGGATCCGGGGAAAATCTGGTTGATTATAATCGGGCCCTGACAAAAGTGCCGTCTTTGGAGGAATTGGAACTGCTTGTGGCGGTGTTCTGGCGGCCGTGGCCTTGGGGCTCAGGCATTCCGGGGTAAAAAAAGTGCCGCAGGTCGGAACCAGCGGCACTTGGTGAAGGCGAGCAGGCCTGGCAAATTCAGGCGTACAGCGGACCAAAAGTCTGGCACGCGCGATAATCCGCGCCTTCCAAATCAGCGGTGCCAAAGGCCGCCCAAGTGCTGGGACGAAACACGCGCTCCGCGCTGACATTATGCATGTAAACCGGAATACGCAGCATGGCGGCCAGCGAAATAAGGTCTGCGCCAATATGTCCGTAGCTGATGGCACCATGGTTGGCACCCCAATTATTCATCACGGAATAAACATCGCGGAACGCCCCCTGCCCCGTCAGTTTGGGCGCGAACCACGTGGTCGGCCAGGTGGGATTCGTGCGCTGGTCGAGCGCATCATGCACCTTGGCGGGCAGGTCCACGGTCCAGCCTTCGGCGATTTGCAGGGCAGGTCCGAGTCCCTTGACCAGATTCAGCCGGCACATCGTCACCGGCATGCCGCCTTTGGACAGAAAGCGGGTGCTCCAGCCGCCACCGGGGAAATACTCGGTGATGCTTGGATGCCACGTGGTGGCCTCGAGACATTTCCGGGCCTCATCCTTGGTGATCTCCCAAAACGGTTTCATCACCGGCTGGCCGTCGCGCGTTTGCTGGCCGGTGCCATCCAGCGTGGCGGGCCCGGAGTTGATGAGATGCAAAATACCACCAGCCGCCGCGCCTTCCAAGGTGTGGCCAGACACGCGCTTCACGGCATCCGCGCTCCAATATGTCCGGACATCCGCAAAGATTTGCGCCGTGTTGGTCAGGAGATAGCCGAACAGCATGGAAGCGCCGTTCAGGCAGTCATTTTCGGTGGCGACAATGTAGGGTGCGCGCACGCCATTCCAATCAAACGAGGTGTTCAAAATGGCTTCGAGAAAATCCCCGTTGGGCTGGTAATCCGTCCACTGGCGCTGACCTTGGAAACCCGAGGCAATGGCGTTGTGTCCGTGCGCCTCCTCGCCAAAGCCCATCTCGGCGAGCTTCGGATTGCCCACCATGAGATCGCGGGCGATCAGGGCCATCTTGACCGACTTTTCCCATTCAGCGTTCAACTGTTTGCGCGCGCGCTTGGTCTGCGGCGAATTGTAATCCTTGCCTTCGGGGCAATTTTCCTTCACCCAGGCCAGCGCCTGCTTATATTCAACCGCATCGTAAATGCCTTTGTCCATGCGGCGGAGGAATTCCGTCATGTCAATGGTCTCCACCCGCATTCCCAGGTAATTTTCGAAAAATGGCTGGTCAACAATGGACCCGGCAATACCCATGGAGACTCCGCCCATGCCGAGATACGATTTGCCGCGCATCAAGGCCACGGCCAGGCCGGCCCGGGCAAACTGCACAATCTTCTCCTGCACATCGCAGGGGATGCTCTTATCCGTACCATCCTGCACTTCGCGACCGTAAATACTGAAGGCCGGGAGACCTTTCTGCGAATGGCCGGCCAGCACCGCTGCGAGATACACCGCGCCGGGACGCTCGGTGCCGTTGAAACCCCACACCGCCTTGGGAATCGCGGCATCCATGTCCATCGTTTCACTGCCATAGCACCAGCAAGGAGTGACCGTGAGCGAGACGGCCACGCCTTCGCGGGCAAATTTTTCCGCACAAGCTGCGGCCTCAGCCACGCCGCCAATGCAGGTATCTGCAATGACGCATTCCACCGGCTGACCGTTCGGATAGCACAAGGTGGAGGCAATCAGTTTGGCGGCGGCTTTCGCCTGATCCATAGTTTGTTTTTCCAGCGATTCGCGCACGCCGCCGAGCCGTCCGTCAATCGTGGGGCGAATGCCAATCCTGGGCAGGGCACCGTTGAAGAGAGAAAGTTGTTTCATATGATAATTGATTTGCTGTGAAATCCATGATGACAACCCAGCGTCCGCAGGTAAGCAAATTTACATGGACCGGAACACCAAAAGCTTGGACAAATCACAGATTTACCCCGGCAACGGCCGCCACCCCCGGATGGCTGAAGGGCGCAGACCGAGCTGTTTTATCGGGAGCGGGCCGATAAACACGAAGTGGCGCAGCGACGGGGCGAACCGGGCAGTCCAACAGCCAAAGGTCACTCCGACCGGAGGGTAAAGTTCAGGATAACCAGCTCACCAACCTGCTGCGGTGCCACCGGCACGCGGGTCGGTCTGGCTCAATTGCGTGTCAACTTGTCCCCCGGAAAAACATTGTGGGCATGGTGGCGGCCCCCTGATTAATCCGCTGGATTTCGCGGTCAGGAAACTAGTCATATCCGTTGCCATAGGGTGATAGCCATGGTTGAGGCTGACTTCAACTACCTGGTTGCAACTCGTTGATTGAGGGCTGAGCGAAATCTCGATTTGCGAACGGCAATGGCATACCATTTGGGGATGCAACGCGACGAGAGAAAAGGCAATTACCAGACCATGAGTCTGTTTGATTATGCGCCGGCTATTCGGCCAGTCACGCCCCCGCAGCCGCGGTTGCCGCTGCAACCGATACCGGCGACCGGTAAACTGGAGATTTATTTCGACGGCGGTTGCCTGGGCAACCCCGGAAAAAAATACGGTTCGTTCCTGGTCAAACTGGATGGCCGGGAAATACTCAAGCGCAGCCGCGTGAATTTCGGTCACGGGACCAATAACGAAGCGGAATTCAATGCCCTAAAACTGGCTTTGGATGAAGCAGTCGCGTGGTTGCAAGCGCATGGCCATGAACTAAAGCAATTATCGCTCCTGGTGGAAACGGATTCTACCATCGTCCGCAATCGGCTGGTGGTAAAAAACGTCATTTTCAAAAAATTTCCGAGTAGCGAGCGGATGTTCAATCTAGCGAACGAATGCCTGACCATCCTACGCCTATTTGGCAAATATGAGGTCACATGGAAAGGTCGCGCGAGCAATGTCGCCAAATTCGGCCACTAACCCGGACCACGGCAGGAAAAACCAGAAAAATTTCGGCTTCCTGAAGATGGCTCCTATCGCGGTTTCAGGTTAAGAGTCTGCTGTCGCTCGGGCTCGGCGAGCCGCCGCACCTTGACGCGCTTCAAAACATCCCCTTCGTTCGTAAAATGTGCGAAAACCATGCGGCGAGCCTGGGGCCAAGGCCAGAACCGAATTTTCATTTTCAACGACAACGAAGTTTGCGTGCCGCCAAGGACAGTAGGCCAGCGGTAATTAAATCGGCCGTCCCCGGCTCCGGCACCGGAGCCATGTTGCCAAACACCAGATTATCCATCGCCCAGCGCGGCGCCAGAATGTCCACACTCGTCAACCCCGAGGCAAAGGCGGAACTGAACACGTAGCTTTGAAACGTGGTCGCACCACCTCCCGGCGTGGTAAAGATGTTGGTGACGCTGGACCCGCTGCCGAGAAAACCAACAAACAAGATGGGGAGCTGCGAAGCCGATGGCGAATTAGGGTCTGCCAACTGCACCGAGGTCAGCCCAAAGCTGTAGCCATTTGTCAAACTGAGCGAAACGTAATCGTCTGGGCTGAATTGACGGTAGAAAGTCATGTAAAAACTACTGCCAAGATTGCCATTAAGATTGCCATTACCTACTCCGAAGCCATCATAGCTGGGAGACCCCGTCCCATAGGTTGGGATTGTCATATAGGACCTCATGCCGAGCTGAATGTAATTTGTGCCCCCATAAAGCGCATGATCAAATGAAATGGTTCCTTGACCTTGCGTGGAAATAAATCCCGCCAAGACCAAAAATAGCGCCGCCGCCAAAGTAATGGTAAACCGAAGTGTTTTCATGTTCAACGGCGACGAAATTTGCGTGCCGCCAAGGCCAGTAAGCCAGCGGCAATTAAACCGACTGTCCCCGGCTCCGGCACCGGAGCCACGTTACCAAACACCAGATTATCCATCGCCCAGCGCGGAGCCAGAATGTCCACACTTGTCAACCCCGAGGCAAAGGCGGAGCTGAACAAGTAATTTTGAAACGTGGTCGCACCACCTCCCGGCGTGGTAAAGATGTTGGTGACGCTGGACCCATTGCCCAGAAAACCAACAAACAAAATGGGAATCTGCGATGCCGATGGCGAATTCGGGTCTGCCAACTGCACCGAGGTCAGTCCAAAGCTGTAGCCGTTGGAGAGATTAAAGAAGACGTAGTTTTTTGAATTCGATAGTGCTGCGAACCCCATATATGGAGTGTTGTTGTAGGGGATGTTAGAGGCACCAAATATAGCCGGAGCAATCCCCATGTCATCTATTGTTCTTGCTGTTGGGATTACCACATGAAAATTCAGGCCTAATTCGTTATAGTTTGTACTGCTGAAATACGGGTGGGCATCGAATGTGATTGTTCCTTGACCGTGAGTGGGAGTAATCGCCACCAGGACCAAAAACAGCGCCACTGCCAAGCAACTGACAAGTCTGTGTATTTTCATGTTCAGCGGCGACAAAGTTTGCGTGCCGCCAAGGCCAGTAAGCCAGCGGCAATTAAACCGAGCGTCCCCGATTCCGGCACCGGTGCCACGTTGCCAAATACAAGATTGTCCATGACCCAGCGCGGAGCCAGCATGTCCCAAACACCTTTTTCATAACAACCTCCGTTTTTTGTTTTTTTTTACGATGCCTACTTCTACTCCCCCCTGCCATAGCAATCAATGTAATTAAACCAAATACATAAACATTTAAGATTCGTTAATTTATAGGCGCGCTGCCCTTATGCTGTGAGGATCGATTTTGGTACGGGAAAGGGGACACTTCTTGGCATTGAAAAATCAACAATCACCTTGGTGCTGCTGCTCCAATCCATCCCGTTGTGGAGCGCTTTATTCCTGGTGTTTAGTCCCCGGAACATTGGCCGTCTAAACAAAGCTTCGGTGCAGTGCCAGCCCGCCAGCCGCCCCAACCTATCATGTTTAAGCGCTTACGGATTTCATTACCAACTCCTGAGCGGGCTTCAGCCCGCGCGATCGCCATAAGTAGTAGATGGCGGGATATACCGCGAGTTCCATGATGGTGGAGGTCAGGACGCCGCCCACCATCGGCGTGGCGATCCGTTTCATCACATCGGCCCCCGCGCCCTGGCTCCACAAGATCGGCGCAAGGCCGGCGATAATCACGCAGGCGGTCATCGCTTTCGGGCGCACGCGTTTCACCGCGCCATGATAAATCGCATCCTTCAGGTCGGCGGTGGAATGCAGCGCCCCTTTCTGTTTCCATTCCGCAAA
>CAISVF010000209.1 GCA_903888765.1 uncultured Verrucomicrobia subdivision 3 bacterium
ACCGACGAGGGCGACGAGCTGGCCGGCTTTGACGGTGAGGTTGATGTTGCGCAGCACCGGTTTCTCGCCGTAGTTAAAATCAAGGTTCTCCAAAACGATGTCCGCCTGATCCGCATGCAGCATTTTGGGGGCGGCGGGCTCGGGCACGGAATTTTTCATCGCCAGCAATTCAAAAACGCGTTCGCTGGCGGCGCGGGCCTGGTGCAACTGGTTATGCAGCCGGGTAAACGCCTTGATGGGCGGATAGATCATGACGATGGCCAGAACAAACGCGCTGAAATCTTCCGAATCCGGCCGCTGATCCTTCGGCAGATTCAGCACATACAGAAAAACCAGCGCGATGCCGGTGGCCCCAAATAATTCCATCAACTGGCTGGGGATTTCGTTGGCCCGGATGACCCGCATCAATTGGCCAACATATTTTTTGGTGGTGGCTTGAAATTGCTGGATGACGGTGTTTTCCAGATTGTAAGCCTTGATGACGCGGTTGCCGGTGAAGGATTCATGCATCAGATTGGTGAGCTCCGCATTATAGCTCTGAACGGCCCGGGCGGATTTGCGTACTTTGCGTCCATAAATGACGATCGGCACGATGCATACCGGAAACACCAGCACCGAAATCAGGGTCAGGGTGGGCTGGATGGTTAGCAACACCGCGAGCGTGCATAAAATCGTCACTGGATCCTTGACCGCTGAGGCAAAGGACCCGCCGATGATTCCATAAAGTACCTGGGTATCATTGGTGATGCGGGCGATGAGATCGCCGGTGCTGGCGCGGTTGAAGAAACCCAGGGATAAATTTTGCAGGTGGCCAAAAAGTCGGGTGCGAATATCCGCAATGGCATGCATCGCCGCCCAATTCGTTAAATAGATGCTCAAGTAAGCGAGCAAATTACGCAACAGCATGACGCCGGGAATGGCTCCGACCACCAACACCCAGCCGGTCAGCGAAGCCGGCGCATGAATTTCCGGCAACCGGTCCGCCACCCAGTGGGAAAGCGGGCGGATCCATTCCGGAGCGTGCTCCAATTTTTTATGCAAAGTGGTTTCGCCCCGAAAGGTCAACTGCATCACCACGTTGACAGTGCCAATGAGCAACCCATTGGTAAGGCCATAAAAGATCCCGCACAGCAGGCCGAGGAAAAATCGTCCGCGATACGGCTGGACGAAAGCCCAAATTTGGCGGAGAAATAAAATCATTAGCGGTTATTTTGGCGGACGGCCTTGAAAGTAAAAGTTTTGTTTTTCAGCCAGGCTTTGCTGGCGCCGAGCCCGGCGCGGATGCCGGCCGGGCGGAGCGTTCCGGCAGCAAGCCCAAGGAGCGTTTGAGATCGGTCAGTTCGTAATCAAAAACCCATTTATCAGGCACGCAATTGGGGCTCTCCATCCCCGTGGCCAGGTTGGCGAAGCCAAAGCCGAGCTCCAACAACCGTGCCATCCGGCACCAACTCATCAGCGCATGCGGCCGACGCTGCCGATGGCGCTCGAAAGCGAGGTGGGCGGCTTCCAAGCACATTTCCCGCTCGGCGAGTTTACGCTCCACCTTTCGCTGGATGCGCGGAGCAGGCAGCGAAGGCACCTGATCATGGAAGGCGGAGAAGTCCGGTTTCGAGCCATAAGCGGCAATAAAAGCAGGTTCCCACGTGGCCAGCCAGCGACGCAGTTCCGCATTGTTTTCCGCCACGCGATCCACCACCGCAGCATCAAAAAAGGCTGGGGCCTGGCGGGCGATCTGCTGATGAGCCCGGAGAGCGCGACTCAGCGCCGAGAGCGCCTGTGACAAATCATCAGGTCCCTGGCGGCGTCCTCGCAGACAACGACGCAGCGGACAACCATCCGCCTTGCGAAAAGCGGGGCGCGCATTCCAGCGATACGTGCGCCATTTCGTCACAGTTTCTGGAGCTGTTTGACTTTTCTTTACCAATTTTTACCTTTTCTTTACCATTTCTTTACCACCCCTCCCAAAAAACCAGGCAAATTCCTTAGCAAAATCGCAAAACTTTACCTTTTCTTTACCACTTTTCGTTTTTGCAGGTGGTAAAGTTTTTCTAGCTTTTCCAATCCATTATTTGCTCATAATACTCTCCGGATGGTATCTCGTTCACTGGTACACTGAAGCCGGTGCCCCCCGTCGCTTGGGCAATCTGCCCGCGCAAGCTGCGTGCCAGCGTGTGCAACTGCGGAGTGGTCAACTGACTCACGTCCCGCTGGGCCAATTCCGCCTCCACCTGACGAAGTTGCGCACCCAAGGCATTGACCCGCTCCGTGGTGGGGGCTAGCCATTTTTCATTGAGCGCTTCCAATTCGATGGCTTTAAGGTTTTGAATCTGGAACTGATGCTTGCGACTCCACGCAATCAGCGTGGGTTTGGTGACGTGGAGTTCGGCCATGAGGCGGGCATAGCTCCAGCCTTGGGCGCGCAGTTCAATGAAACGTTCTACGGTTTTATCGTCGTACATAAGCAGACCTTTCCGGTTCCGGGCCGCAGCGGCAAACTTTGCCTGATGCAGCCAAGATCCACTGCCCTGCCGGCGATGAGACCGACAGCACAGTTTTGTCCGTCGCAAGTCACTACGACAGACATTGATGGTTATTAATGTTCATCAGCGGCGCGTTGCCACGTCGCTGAACTATACACAAACACCCCATCCCTCCGGGAAAGGCCCAAACGCGAGTTTGGAAGCAGCCACACCCTCCGATCCAGAAGCTCCGCCCCGGGATCCCGCCAGCTCCGCCAGCGGTTGAAAATGTTTTTGCCGGCCAACACCCACCGCTCCGCGATAGAGTTGACGCGGAAAATATACGTTAAATGGAGCAGCATGTCAACGTATATTAAAACCATAATACACCGAAATAAATACACACAGATGCTGGTTTCGCATTGGCATCACCCACTGCCGCCAGAATGAGCGCCCAGTGTCGTGCGCGAGCTGTGTCATTCGCCAAGGGAAAACCTCCTCTACTCACGCGCCTTTAGTTATTGAGCAACGCAATCGGCTTGCGCAGGACCACTGCAGTCGCAGTGTCGCTATCCACTAGAAACAGTCATTAATCAAATTAGTGACTGCGGAATTACTGCGGGGATAGGTGTTCAA
>CAISVF010000210.1 GCA_903888765.1 uncultured Verrucomicrobia subdivision 3 bacterium
CGGCATGATTAAACAGCGTCACCCCGACATAACTTTCGGCGCGTAAATCCTGCAGCACCGGATCGTTCGGAAAGAATTGGCTGACTTTGGCGGGATAACAGCAAACCCGTTTGCCTACCAACACGCCACAGGGGGTGTCCTTCAGCGCATAGGTGACATTGTCCTCGAACCGGCCATCGCACCAAACCGCGAGCGTGCGGGCATTCAAACCATCGCCCTCCAGACGGTCAACGCACACAAAATCCATGGCCAGGCTCTGGGCCAGAAATTGGGCCAGGGAATTAAAGAATGGTTCGGCTGGCATCGTGCCGCTCGATTGCGCGAGGAAGCTCTGAATCGCTTCCATTTGCTTGCGCTCCGAGATGTCACGACCTACGCATTGGGTTTTTGTGGGGAATCCCTCCGGATTAAACCAAGCATAGCTAACAAACTCCATCCACCGGATTTCCCCGGTGCCGGAATAAACCCGACTCTCAAATACCACCGCCGGGTTTTCGGCCGACAGGCTGTGGAGGTGTGACTCGATCATTGGCACCTCTTCGGTCAGGGCAATCAGATGCCACTTGCGGCCAACACTTTCCTCCCTGGAGCGGCCGAAGAAGTCACAAAATGCGCTATTGACGAAAGTGATGATACCGTCGCTACCAAAACGGTAGATGATTTCCCTCGATTCCGCCGTAACGGGAGGGACAGGCTGGTCAGTGGCAGGCTGGTTACCTTCCTGAGGCACGTGAGCATTGCTTTCGTTTGGCAATGGAATCATAACCCGGGTTCTCGGCAAAACCAGTGTCTGAGCCCCAGGTAAATAAGCTGCATGCTCAGTCGATGCTTCCACATCGCAACTGGCTTTAGCCAGTGACTTAAGCCGTAAACTACGGCTGATTTCTTCATACTTTACAGGTTAATCCCTTGGAAAGACTTTGTCTCGTGATAATTTATTAATTATAAAAAACAAACATCCAATATATATTAGAACAAGCGTATTTTATCTGGGCGCTGGTAAAAACGTCACCCGATAATATCGCAGGAAGGGAATGACGGGGGCTACGCGGCAAGGGTGGAATGTTTTCGCAGGCACGCCACCAAGTCGGAACGACTGGGCATTTTGATCAGGTAATCATTTGCTCCTGCATTCAGCGCATTCTGAATGCATACTGGGTCCTCCCTGCCGGTGAGCACAATTACCGGCGTGGCTCGGGTTTCGGGAGTAGAGCGGTACCGCTCTAGCATCACCAAGGCATCCACGTCGGCCATGATAAAATCTTGCAAAATGATGGTCGGGCGAAGTTCCTGGGCCATTTTGACCGCTGCACCTGCCTCCTTGCAGTAATGTAATTTTATGTCCGGTTCCTTGGCCAGCATGAGCCGGATGAATTCGCCAATGAACGGCTGATCATCCACCAGCAAAACGACCATGAAGTTGGTGGTTTTCGTTTCCGAATTTGACGATGCATCAGGTTGCATAAAAATCGATCATCAACCAGCCTTCATACGATAGCGCCGGAGGATCGCCGCCGGAATTTGCTCTAATGGCAGAATTTCAACCGCCGCCTGCAACTCGGCGGCGGCCTTGGGCATGCCATAGACTGCACAGGTGACCCGGTCTTGCGTAATGGTGTGGGCACCGGCAACACGCATCGTTTTTAACCCCTCCGCCCCGTCGCGCCCCATGCCGGTCAATAAAACCCCCACCGCAACGCCGGACCAATACCGGGCGACACTTTCAAAAAACACATTCACCGACGGTCGGTAAACATAAGCCAGCGGCTGTTCGGTATAACCAAGCCGCTGCGAACGTGTCAACCGCAGATGGTGGTTGGTGCCTGCGAGCAGCACCACGCCCGCCGTAGGCGACTCCCCTTCCAGGGCCAGTCGCACCGGCAGTGCTGATTGGTTATTGAGCCATTCCGCCATGCTTTTGGCGAACTGGACATCCACATGCTGAATCAGCACCACTGCCGCCGGAAAGTTTTTCGGCAATTGGGATAGCACATAGGCCAGCGCTGCCGGACCGCCCGCCGAGGCTCCGATGGCCAGCAATGGCACTTGGGTATCGTTCCCCGGAAGGTTGGTCGCGGTTGAGCTCATCGGCGCACCTTCCTCCGGGATGAGGTATCGCTCCAACTGATCGAGCTTTGTCAGGAACACCGCCGCACCCGCCTCGGGTGCCAGGGCGTTAAAAACCGGCATATCCACGGCGTCGAGCGCACCCGCACCCATGGCTGTAAAAACGTCCCGGGCCCGGGACTGCGCATTCGCTGTTACAATCAGGATGGGACACGGTCCTGCTTCGATGATGCGACGAGTGGCTTCCACGCCGCCCATCACGGGCATCACGATATCCATCAGGATCAGGTCGGGTTTTTCCTGCGCACACTTCGCCACGGCGGCCGCCCCATCACGGGTCACCCAGACAATCTGATGTGCGGGTCGCAGCGTGAGTACGCGCCGCAAAACCTCTACCGCCATGGGCTGGTCATTGACAATGCCGATGCGCATAAATGCTAATTGTGATGGGTAACCGAACCGCCCGCCATCTAATAATAATATTCCCGGCTAAAATTCACCCCGCGCTCATCTTATTCAGCTTCCGCCGAACCGATCAAATCCAGCACAGCCGTGAGCAATGCCTCTTCGTGGAAAGTGCCCTTGGTTAGATAATAATCTGCGCCCGCATCCAATCCGCGCTGGCGGTCCGCCTCGCGATCTTTATAGGAAATGATCATCACCGGCAACTTTTTAAGCCGGGGATCCTTTTTGATAAGACTGACCAGTTCAATGCCATCCAACCGGGGCATATCGACATCGGTGACCACCAGGTCGTAGGGCTGGGTGCGCACGGCGTTCCAACCGTCCATTCCATCAACTGCCACCCCAACTTCGTAGCCATGGTTGCCAAGCAGTTTTCGCTCCAGTTCCCTTACGGTGAGCGAGTCATCCACCACCAGCACACGTTTGCGGCGTTGGGTCAAGACCGCGCCGGAAGAACGCAGCTTGTTTAAATGACCGCCGGAAACCAGCACTTCAATCGAGCGGATCAAATCCTCCACCTCCAAAATCAGCACTGGCGCGCCGTCGGGTAATAGCGCAGCCGCGCTGATGTCCTGGATTTTATTCAGGCGCGGATCAATCGGCTGAACCACCAGTTCCTGCTCGCCGTAAAACCGCTCCACCGCCAGGGCAAAACGGGTGCCGCGTTCGCCGAAAATAACCAGGGACAACTCCTCTCCGCCTGGTGCCGGGCCAGCTAAACCCAGCAACTGACCGGCAGAAACGAGGCCGATCTGCTCGCCATTGTGCGAAATATATTCGCGGCCCTCGATGGTTTCTATCTGGCTGCGCGGCACCTTCAGCGCACTCTGAATGCGGGCCAGCGGCAGGGCATATGGCTCGCCTGCAATTTCCACCAGCAGGGCGCGTAACACCGAGAGCGTCAGCGGCAGTTGCAATTGAAAACCCGTGCCCTTGCCCGGCTGGGTGCTGATGCGCACTTGCCCCCGCAGGGCGTGAACCATGTTGTGCACGACGTCCAGCCCGACGCCGCGGCCGGAAATTTCGGTTACCTGCTCGCGCATGGAGAATCCGGGCAAAAACAAAAATTCCAGTAATTCATCCTCGCTCAATTTTTCGATCAGCTCAGGCGCGGCCAATTGCCGTCGCCGGATGGCAGCGCGCACCGCTGCGCAGTCAATGCCGCGTCCGTCATCCTGCACCGAAATAATCAGCCGCCCGGCACTGTGGCGCGCTTCCATTACAATAAGTCCTTCCGGCGATTTACCAGCCGCCTGTCGTTCAGCAGGCAATTCCAAACCGTGATCCAAAGCATTGCGAAGCAGGTGGGTGAGCGGGGCTTCCAATTTTTCCAACACCTCGCGGTCCATGGTCGTGGTCTCGCCCTTGATCTGTAGCCGGGCTGCTTTGCCCAGCGAACGCGCCAAATCACGCACCAACCGGGGAAAACCTTCCGTGCCATCGGCAAATGGACGCATCCGGCTGGCCAGTGCCTCGCGATACAAATTATTGGCCAGATTGGAGGAGCGACGCGCGAATGCTTCCAGTTCCGCGTGGCGCTCAGCCACGGCTCGCTGGCACGCACCAGCCTGCTGCTCGGCTGCCGCCAAGCGGGCGGAGATGACTTCATCATGGCCGCCTGCAGAAAGAGCCTGGCTTAAGGTGTCCAACGTTTTGGCCAGCTTCCACTGCTGCCGCTTCAGCCGCAACAGCGACTCCGCGTAAGGCGTAAGCCACCGCGAGGCCACCAGCGACTCGCTGGCCAGGCCCAGCAGCCGGTTCAAACTGCCAGAGGTCACGCGCAACATCCTTTCTGACGCCTCGGTGGGTGCCAGGTCCGCAGGTGCGGTGGATTTCATTTCCGTCGGCACCTTTAACGGCACGAGAGTTTGGCCTTGGGCAATCGCTTTAATTTGCGCCATCATGGCTTCCACCGGTGCGCTGCCCGCGCCGGTCCAGGCGGTCTGTTGTTCCTCGGGCGTTTGGGCAATACTCGCCAGTAAATCCACGGCGCGCAACAAACAGTCAATCGCCTCCGAACCCAAAACGATGCCTCCTTTTTGTGCAGTGACAAAACACTCCTCCATTTCGTGCGCCAACCCAACCATCAGGTGGAGATCCATGATGCTGGAGGCACCTTTCAGGGAATGCGCAGCTCGCATCAGCACTTCCAGGTGAGCCACGTCGGTAGGATCCTGCTCCAGCGCCAGCAGATTTTTGGTGAGCAGCGCGTTCTGCGTTTCCGCTTCCTGGCGGAATAACTCCATCATTTCCTTCTGGTTGAAATCTTCATTCATGCCAGATGGTGGTTGAGGGTGTAAAACAACAGTTCTTCGTCCAAAACGCCGACGTTACAGTCCCGCCAGGCCAATAATCCCCGGGAAAAGCGGGCCGCCGTCAGCGATACCGTGGCAGGCAAGGGTTTCAATTCAGTAGGATGATACCGGTAACCGACCTGAACCTCATCCACGGGAAATACTGCGTTCCCGCTTTGGTGAGCCGTGACCAGCAACCGGGGCACCGTGCGGCGTGCCAAATTATCTTTCGAGACTGCCAGCGTGTCCAAGCCCAGCAGTTCGGCAAACGAAACGCATATTTGCAACTGGCCGCGAATGGCTACCAGGCCTTTGACGACGCGGTTCTGGCGATGCGGCAGTGAATGGATCGGACGCATTTCCACCACTTCCTGAAAAACCGCTGTGGGCAAGGCCAGCCATTCTGCCGCCACGCGAAAAATGACCAAGCCTTGCCCGCCCGGGAGTTTCTGCTGCCGTGTTTCGGCGACGCGGGCCGTCGAGTCTGCCAGGTAACCTGGCGGCGGCTCACGGTCGAGCAACATAACCGCCTCGGCACAAAAATCCTGGCAATTACGACAATGGATCTTTTGTTTCACAACCGGGCAGGAGCGGTTGCCCCAAACCCCGATGACTTTCCAGCAGCCTTTTGGTTTGCGACGGATCATAAATTAAACGCCGTTGCCATATGTAGGTTCCTCCCGGCCGGGCGTTCTGGTTTTGATAGCCAATTTTTCGTGAGCCCGCCGCGCTCGCAGGTGCCACTGCCGCGCCGTAGCATCGTCGCCAGATTTTTTTGCCAGCAGCGACAACTGCGCCAGCGCCTCATAATAATCCGGCTCCAGATAAACCGCCTTGCGATAATAATCCCACGCACAATCAACTTTCCCCGCCGCATCATGCACCAGTCCCAGCAAATAAAACACCTGGCTCGTCTGGCCATGGGCTTGAAGGTATGCCTCACATTTTGCGCCCGCTTCGGCCAGTTCCCCTGCATCAGCCAACCGCCGGGCTTCGGCCAGTTCGCCCGCCGGATCGGTGACCAGGCATCCCGCCACGGCAGGCGGGGTTGGTTTCGCGGGTGCCAAATGGATTCGCCGGCTCGTACTTTGGCCTGCTGCGATCAAGCGCCCACCCGTTCCCCGGTGAATCGGAGGCGAACCGCAAGGCGGGGCGGACCGCCGGCGTTTGGCTTCAACCACGGTGATTTTTTCCGTACCCCGCTTCCGCATGGCAAACGCGCCGGGCAAATCTGCCGGGATGAAACCAAAGCTGCGGAAGGCGAACGCTTCGGCATGGCCCACAAAAAGGATCCCATCGGGGGCCAGCAAGCGATCCAGCGCGGACATCAGGCGGCGTTGCGCTGACTCGTCAAAATAGATCAACAGGTTGCGGCAAAAAATGACATCCTTGATCCCCGCACTTTCGGCGAAAAGCGGGTCTAGTAAATTAGCCTGACGGAATTGTACTTGCTGGCGGACCATCGGTTCCAGCAGCCAGCCGCCCGCAACCGGTTGAAAATAGCGGTGGCGAAACGCCAGATCCTCACTACGAAAGGAGTTGCGGCCGTACACGGCGCGTTGCGTTCGTACCAGGGCCGCCAAACTGATATCCACCGCCTCCACCACAAAGTTTTCCGATGGCACCCCGGTATCCAGCAGCGCCATCACCATTGAAAAAGGCTCTTCTCCCGTGGCGCACGGTGCGCTTAATAGCCGCATCACGCCGTGCGGATGTGCCGGGAGCCACTGGGTTGTAGCCCATTGCGCTAGCGCGCGAAAGGGTTGTTGATCCCGGAAAAACCACGTTTCTGAAACAATGACATTTTCGATGAGTTCCTGCAGCTCGGTGCCCGAGGTCTCCAGCAGCCCGGCGTAATCTTCTGCTTGTTGAATGCCGCGTTTTTTCATTCGCGCCTGCACCGCTGCGCTCACCGCCGAGGCCCCTAACGCCGCCGCATCCAGCCCGATGAGCTGGTTCAGGCGCACTTCGATTTGCTGGAGACCATTCATGCAGCGGCCTCCGCTTGCTGCCATAATTGCGCGCGAATTTCCGGCGATAAAATCTGTTCAACCTGCACCCATTGGACCAGTCCGCGCGCGTCGCTGGCCACCGGCCCCAAATAGGGTGCTCCAGTGATCGTCAGGCCGGATGCTTGAAATGCTGCCGGTTCAAACTGCGCCGTGCCGGTCGCGTGTTCCGCCAGCAAACCCAGCAGCCGGGCTGATCCATCCGCCGCCGCACATTGCACCACCAATAGCCGGGTGCTGAGACTCTCGCTCGCGGGATGGCCTAAAGTTAAAGCCGTCAAGTCCACCACTGGCAGCGGCTGGCCATGGTAATTAAAAACGCCGGCAATCCCGGCGGCGGCTTGTGGCATGGCTTTCAACTGCACGCGCGGCAGGACTTCGGTGACCCGGTTGAGTTCCAGGGCGTAACGATCCTCGCCGATCTTGAAAAGGATGAAAGTCATGGGTCGCTCAATTCTTCTCCTGGAAGTGCGAGGCGGTTTTCTGCAGGCCATGGGCGGCCAGAGAAAGTTGTTCGATTGCCTCGGTATTTTGCCGGAAAGCCTGCGCGGATTGTTGCGCTGTCTCCCCCAATTGCCCCAAGGCGTCGCTGATCTGGCCGGCGGCGGCGCTTTGCGCCTGCATCCCTTCGTTCACCGATTCGAAGCGCGGCGTCAGCGCTTGCACTTGCTGTATGATTTCCGCCAGTTGCCCG
>CAISVF010000211.1 GCA_903888765.1 uncultured Verrucomicrobia subdivision 3 bacterium
ACCAATTTCACGATTACGGATGTCACCGCCAAATTCAAGGCCAATGGCAATGGCAGCGATAGGAACAAAGGGGAGGGGCTGGCCGTGGACCCCAATTCCGGCAACATTTTGTTTTGCGGCACCCGGGCCAATGGCCTGTTTAAAAGCACGGATTCCGGTGCCACCTGGAATGTGGTGTCCAGCTTGAATGTGGGCACGGCCAGCATCAGCTTTGTAAAGTTCGACAACGTCTCGGGCACTCCGGGCAGCGCCACGCCGCGCATTTTTGTGGGTTTATTTACAACCGGGACGAACCTATTCGTCAGCAACGACGCCGGAAGCACGTGGGCCGCCTTGACCAACAGTCCCACGGCGTCTTTGCCGGAGCGGTGCGTGCTGGCCCGTGATCGAACCCTGTATATTACCTATGGCAACGACCCCAACGGGGCCATCATGAAATATAATCTCACTAATGGCGTCTGGGCCAACTGTTCGCCCAGCGGCACACTCACCTATTGCGGCATCAGCGTGTGCGCCACGAACCCCAATAAACTGGTGGCTGCAAGCTACTCCGAATGGAAATGGCAGCCGTGGGGTCCGTATGGCGATCGCATCTATGTCAGCACGAACGCGGGAGCGTCGTGGAATGATCTTTTTGGCAATAGCAAGGCCACGATGTCTCCCAACAGTTTCCCCTACATTGCGCCCGCTTCCATTCATTGGGCCGGTACGCTGGAAATGGATCCATTCAATTCTGATCGAGTTTTTGTGGGTTCCGGCAATGGTTTGTTCGCCACCACCAATCTGAATTCCGGCATCACCACTTCCACCTGGAAATTCCTGGTCAAGGGATTGGAGGAGACGGTCCCCATTAATTTTATGAGCGTGCCCGGCGGACCGTTTCTGACCTCGGTGGGGGATCAAGGCGGGTTTATCCATACCGACATCACCGTCTCTCCGGCCACGAGCAATATGAGCCAATCCACCGCTTTTGCCTATGCCGCCAATAAATCGAACTTCATTGCCCGAGTGGTGGCCAATGGCGAATTGTACTATGCCAAACAATTGCCGGTCGCCTGGACAAAAATGCCTTCGACACCCGGGGTGATGACCAATGGCAGTGTGGCTATTGCCGCCGATGCTTCCCGGGTGCTTTGGAAATCCACCATCGCCAGCGTGCACACCAGTTATGTCACCACCAATCTGGGCACCAATTGGACGCTCGGCACGGGCCTGACGTTCGCTTGCAATCCGGAAGCCGACTCCCTCAATCCGTTGAAGTTTTATGCTTATAACAGCAGCGACGGTTATTTGTATAGCAGCACCGATGGCGGTCTGACGTTCGCCAGGGCGGGATCGGCGGGTACCGGTGGTTCCACTACGTTCTGTGCCGCGCCCGGCCTGGAGGGGCATATTTGGATCGCTTTGAATGGCGGCGGTCTGAAATATTCCACCAATTCCGGCTCCACCTTCACGGCGGCCAATGTGACCGAGGCCAATGCGATTGCATTTGGCAAAACCTTGCCAGGCGCAGCCTATCCCACCCTCTTTATCTGGGGGCGCCCCGCCAGCGGCAGCGTGCCAGGGATGTATCGCTCCAGTGACCAGGCGGCTTCCTGGGTGATGGTGAATAACACCAATCACCAATATGGCGGCAGAGGCAATGCCGGCCTGATCGAAGGGGACAAGAATGTTCACGGCCGCGTTTACATGAGCAGCGCCGGCCGGGGCGTGGTTTACATGGATTCCACGGTGCCGGTTACCGGCGTGACGGTGGCTCCGGCCTCCGTATCCACTTATGTCACCGGTACCCGTCAACTGACGGCCACGGTGTTGCCGGCCAATCCCACATATCCCGCCATCACCTGGGCCTCCAGCAACCCATCCGTGGCCAGTGTCAGCACCAACGGTCTGATGACGGGCAACGCGTTTGGAACTGCC
>CAISVF010000212.1 GCA_903888765.1 uncultured Verrucomicrobia subdivision 3 bacterium
CACCTGCAAAAAGAAAAGTGGTAAAGAAAGACTGGTATTTACAGTGGTTTTATCGACTTGACCACGGATAAAACACGGATAAACAAATTAAATTTGATGATGTTGCAGGGCATTATCAATCAGCTATTTTGGCGAACCGATCACGTAAACACGGGATTGCCGAATGCTCATTCGGGTGTATGATTCCGGGATAACCAACTCATAAAATGGCAAATCCGTTTTCCAAAATGAAAAACAAATCTGTGGCTTCGCTGGTGCTGGCTGGAATCCTGACAGTTTCCAGCACTTATGCCGACCCGCTCAGCGACAATTTCAAGAGCCCCCCCGCCGCCGCACGGCCGTGGGTTTATTGGTTTTGGAATAACGGCAATGTCACCAGCAATGGCATCACCGCAGACCTGGAAGCCATGCAGCGCAATGGTGTCGGCGGCGTGCTGATCATGGATGTTCTGGAGCGGTTTGCGCCGCCGCGTGGCTCGGCGGAGTTCATGAATGCTGAGTGGCGCGGTCTGTTCCAGTTTTCCGTGCAGGAATCAGCCCGACTCGGGCTGGAAATTAACATGGCCAATGGTCCGGGTTGGTGCGGCAGCAGCGGGCCCTGGATCACGCCGGAGATGTCCATGCAGATGCTGGTGCGAGCCGACACAGTGGTAGCCGGGCCAACCAATTTTTCTGCCGTCCTGGCCAAAGCCAGCTCCGGAGCCGCCAAGCGCGGACACGATATTCTGGACAGTGCCGTGAAATATGAGGATTACTATCGCGACATTGCAGTGCTGGCTTTTCCGCAGACTCCGAACGGCGTTATTTCACGCGGAACGATCGTGGATTTGACGGCGAAACTTGGCCCGGACGGAAAATTGGATTGGGACGTTCCCGCCGGCAACTGGATCATCGCGCGCATTGGTCACACGACCACCGGTTCCAGCACCCGCCCGCCGGTGGCGGGTGGCAACGGTCTGGAATGCGACAAATTGAGTGCGGCGGCGATGGACCTGCATTTTGCGAACATGATGGGTCGCCTCATCACCAATGCCGGTCCGCTGGTGGGGAAATCCCTGGTCGCCACCCACATTGATAGCTGGGAGGTTGGTTCGCAAAATTGGACGGCCCAATTGCGCGAGGAATTTCAGAAACGCCGCGGTTACGATCCGCTGCCGTGGTTGCTGTGCCTGCCGGACGGCGTTCGCGAGAAAGGGAGCAAACAGACGCCGGCAAAACTTCCCTTCACGCTGGACAATCCGGAAGCCACCGCACGGTTCCGGTGGGATTATGCCCAGACCATCTCCGAGTTGCTCGCCGAAAATTATTCCGGGCGGATAGCCGAACTTGCGCATGGTCATGGGCTGCGGTATTCGCTGGAAGGTTATGACCTGCCATTTGGCGACCAGTTCTCCTACACGGCCCGCAGCGATGAGCCGATGACGGAATTTTGGACCGGCTCCCGTTTTGACGCGAATTTCAACGACACCCGCACAATGCAGGCCGCCTCGGTGGGGCACATTTATGACCGCACCATTATCGGCGCGGAATCGTTTACCTCCGGCGATGGCGAGCGGTGGAAGCTGACCCCCGCCGACATCAAAGCGCTGGGGGATTATCAATTTTCCCGCGGCATCAATCGCCTGGTCGTTCACCGCTATGCGCATCAGCCCTATCTGGACCGTGCGCCGGGAGCGACAATGGGGCCGTGGGGCCTGCACTACGAGCGGACGCAGACCTGGTGGGAAATGTCCGGCGCCTGGCACGAATATGTGGCGCGCTGCCAATTCATGCTGCGGCAGGGAAAATTTGTGGCCGACCTGCTTTATCTACGCCCGGAGGAACCGAATCAGAAGTTTTTCAATCCCAACCCACCGCCGCCGGCGGGGTATCGCTACGACGAAATTGGCGCGGAGGCGCTGATGCAACGCATTTCAGTGCAGGCAGGCAAGCTGGTTTTACCCGATGGCCGGAGTTATCGCGTGCTGGTGTTGCCGCCGACCAAAATCATGACGCCAGCACTCGCCGGGAAAATCCAACAGCTGGTTGCGGCTGGCGCGACGGTTTTGGTTAACGGCCCGCATCCGCAAGCTTCTCCGAGCCTGAGCGGTTTCCCGCAATGTGACGAAGCCGTGGCCAAACTTACCGGTGATATCTGGGGCAATGGCAACGGCAGTTCGCCAACCACGCATTCGTTCGGGCTGGGTAAAGTTATCTGGGGGCAGCCTTTGGGTGAGGTTTTGGCCGATCTGCAAGCGCCGCCGGATTTCGCGAGCTCCGTGCCGCTGAATTGGATTCACCGCTCGACCGGTGAAGCCGAGGTTTATTTCATTGCAAACCCATCCAAAAAAGCGGTGAGCGCCGAAGGCTGCTTCCGAGTGCGTGAACAATCGCCAGAGATTTGGAATCCGCAAACGGGCGAAATTCTCTCGTCGGCCATGTTCGCCCGTAAAGCCAACGGGATATCGCTGCCGGTGTTTTTGCATCAAAGCGATTCCCTGTTTGTCGTTTTTCGCCGGCCAATCGGGGGTTTTGATCCGGTCGCAAGCATCACGCACGACCACCAGCCGGTATTGGCTGAGGTAACACCGCAAAAAATTGTCATCCGTTCTGCGAACTACGGCATCCCCGGCGACGCAGCCCGCACACGAAACGTCTGCCCCAAATTGCAGGCGCTAGTGGATCGTGGCGAACTTGCCATTTCGGTCGCACAAATGGCTGAGGGCGACGATCCGGCCTATGGAATCGTAAAAACGTTGCAGGTGGATTGCACCGTGGATGGCGTCGCGCGCACCTTGATTGGCAAGGACACCGACACCATATCATTCGATGAATTCCACCCCGGTACCGCTCCCGTCGCCACAGTCCAGAGGACTGCGAACGGAAGCGCGGAACTGGTCGCTCGCGAAGCCGGGATCTACGAAATCAAAACTGCTTCAGGAAAAACTTTGACGGAGAACGTTTCCGCCGCGCCGGCCTCTGTCCCGATCAACGGACCGTGGCAGTTGGCCTTCCCGCCCAAATGGGGCGCACCTACCTCGGTCATGCTGACCAACTTGATTTCCTGGACGAGCCTTAATGAGGAAGGGGTGATGCATTTTTCCGGTACGGCGGTTTATCACACCACCTTTGAGATGCCGAAAGCAGCATGGCAGTCCAAGGAGATCCGCCATTATCTGGAACTTGGCGAGGTGCAAGTCATGGCGCGCATCAAAGTAAACGGTCATGACTGTGGCGTGGTGTGGCGCCCGCCGTTCCGCGTGGAGGTCACGAGCGCCCTTCGTGCCGGTAAGAACGAATTGACAATTGAGGTGGCCAATCTGTGGCTGAATCGCATGATTGGCGATGCCGCTCTGCCGAAAGAAAAGCGCTTCACCTGGAGTTCCTGGGAGCCGTTCAAGTCCGACACTCCGCTGGTCAAATCCG
>CAISVF010000213.1 GCA_903888765.1 uncultured Verrucomicrobia subdivision 3 bacterium
CTGGAGCCAGGGGATTTGACGATTACGCGTCCGTGGCAAAAGCATCGCGTCGGCGATCCCCGGGTAACAGCATCGCGTTTGATCTGGCTGATTCTGGATGTCGGCGTGCGACGGCCCAATCAGGTCTGGCGATGGCCCCGATGGTTGTTGTTGCCGCCGGCACAACTGCAACGCCTGACCCACCAGCTCCGGCACAATGAAAAGATTTCCTGGCGGGCTAATGGCGAAGTCACGCGCTGCTTTGCGGCCATTGCGGCTGCCAGTGAAAACAAGCCGGACGCCGAAAATCTGACGCGGTTGAAAATTCTCGTGAATGAACTTCTGATCGCGCTGGGCGGATTGCTGTCCGAAAAACGCTTGCGGCTGGATACGACGCTGTCTTCCGCCGAGCGCACGGTAAGATTATTTCTGGCCGAGCTAGCGCAACGTTGCGACGAGCCTTGGACCTTGGAGACGATGGCCCGGCAGTGCGGGCTGGGGCGCAGCCATTTCAGTCATTACTGCCGGAAACTCACGAACCGCACGCCCATCAATCAGCTGACATTCTGTCGCGTAGAAAAGGCCTGTGGACTTTTACGTTCGCAACCGGAGCACAGCATCACAGAAATCGCTTTCGCGTGTGGGTTTCAATCCAGCCAATATTTTGCGACGGTATTCGCGAAGCAAATAGGTTGCAGTCCCTTGGGGTGGCGCAGAAAGAGTTTTCTGGAGAAAGGCTAATCTCGCATCCGCAGGTCGCTTACAGTTCAACTGTCCGCAAAAACCCACTTCGATGGCTAGCGAAGCTGCTGGTTTGATCAAAAAACTCTTCAGTTTCCAAGGTGATCTGCTATTTTTCTGGTGCCTGAATCAATGCAACCGACCGGTGCCATCTGTGGTTAGAATTTCCCTGTGAGTGTGCTGGCCGAACCAACTTTTGCTTGGGAGCCTCTCACGCCGCGCGGGGTGGCGGCGTTTGCGCGCGCCTCGCTGGAGCGACTTTTCATCGTGCAGGGTATTTTTGCGCTGATAGCCGCTGCCGCAGTGGGATGGTTGTTGACGGACGGCATTTTCCCGACCGTAGTTGCCGCCATCGGTGAATTGCCCGATACAGGCCAAATCCGCGCCGGCCGGCTGGATTGGCAGGATGATTCCCCGCTCATTCTAGGGGAGGGTAAGATCCTTTCCTGCTCCGTGGACCTGGAACACGCGGGCGCATTGCGATCCCCGGCAGACTTTCAGTTAGAATTCGGGCGCAACTCTCTCCTGGTCATTTCCCTGCTGGGTGAAATGGAATTGGCCTATCCACCCGAATACGTTTTTGCCGCCAACCAGCGCGACCTGCGACCGATGTGGGGGGCCTGGTCTCCGGATATTCTGGGGCTTGCCGCCGTGGGGACATTTGTGGGGTTGCTATTGAGTTGGATGGTGCTGGCCACGGTTTATTGCTTTCCGGTCTGGCTGATCTGTTTTTTCAGTAACCGCGATTTGGGTTTGCTGGCCAGCTGGAAGCTTGCCGCTGCCGCTCTATTGCCGGGGGCGATGTTGCTTTCGTGCTCCTTGGTCCTGTACGAAGCGGGTTTGCTTGATTTGATTCAATTGGGCTTTGCTTTTGGCATGCACGTGATCGTCGGCTGGATTTATCTTTTTGTCGCTCCAATGTTTCTAAACCGCATGGTGCCCGCCATGAAAAAAAATCCGTTCCTGACGGAGGCCAAGTGAGCTTGGCCGCACTTATTGGGTCATGACGTGTCCGGGATGGGAGCAGCCGGGCAGTTCGCCCACGGCGTTAATGGAATAAATGCCGCCTTCGGGACAGATGGGAAAAGCGCCATCCTTCAAGTACGGCAGCAAATCCTGTAGCACCGGCACATCGGCATCACTCTTGGTCTTTTCCAGCGCCCATTGCTGCTTGGCGGCATCCAACTGGTGGAGGTTGGCAATGCAGGTGTTCTGGTGTATCACTGCCACCCCGGCGGCGGCGAGTTGCTGCTTCTCACCCTGAAGTTGCTGCAAATGTTCCTGTTGCAAACCCAGCGCGGCGCGGGCGGTGCTTAATTGCTGGGCGGTGCGGCGGTTTTCGGCCTGGGCCCGGTCCAGTTCCGCCTGGGCAGCGGCCAGCCGGTTGGTGAGAATTTCATTCTGTTTGCGCAGCCGGGAATATTCGGACGCCTGGACGCCGACGGCGGAATTTTTCATCGCCTCAATATCCGCCTGGGCCGCCTTCAACTGCTGCTGCGACTCGCGCAAATCTGCCTGCGCTGTATCGCGCTCATGGATTGCGCGGAAAAGAAAAAAGTCGGCGACCAGCATCAGGCCCAGACAGGCTCCGGCAAACCAGCGTTTGAGGTTCATGGCGGAGAAGTTTCGCCCTTTGGCGGAAATCGTCAAACAGGAAATGAGGCCCGGCGCAGGCAACCGGGTAATTCAAAAAAACAAATCTTCTGCGGACGTGAGCTGAAATGGATCGGTGAAGCCGCCAGAGGCAGGCGCGGGATTTTGCCAGCCAGGCATTTCGTTCGCACGTAAACCCGGTTACCGATTACCGGTTTTTTCCATTGGATGAAGAGATGCCATGATTTTATCTTGATATTTAACCCTGCTTGATAGAATACAACTTATCAATTATTTAGAATTAAAATCTGGATCCAACTGGCTCAAGAACTGGGGCTTGGTTGGCTTGCTGGTGTTTTTGTTGGGGGGAATGAGTTTATCGGCTCGCATGCCACCCGATGCCTCAGATCCGCTCGGATTTTTCAGCGTGGTTGCCGATAAACTGCTGCGGAGCACTTTTAGTTTTGGGGTGACGAATATTCCGGTGTATGTGAATGGCCAGTTTGTATATACGCCGTCGGTCAACCGGTTATTGCAACTGGCGGCGAACGTTTATGATGCCGGCAACACGAATTATTTTCCCGTGGTTTTTCGTCCGTGTTTTGGTCGCATAGGCAATGATGTCTTCATCACCGGCTATGAATGGGTGTATTCGTCAGTGCAACTGGATTTTCCGCTGGCGCAAACGCCCATGGATATTACCGATCCGCGCGTTGGCACCATTGCGGGCATTAATGTTTTTGGTATCCCGTGGATTATTGGCGCGAAGAAAGGGCTGCCGAATTTTAATCAACTTGCTTTGGTGAATACGGTAACAGTCACGCGCAAGTTGCAGGTGATCCGTGACAGTCTCAATATTTTCCCTGCAAACTTCCCTGCAAACTACGTTACCAACCAGATGTATGCGATGAGCATTGGCAACAGCCTCGGAATTTCCTTCTGGAATTCCTACAACAACAGCTATCCGCGCCCGCTCACGATTTACGCGGCGGATTGGTTGAATGTGACACTAACCAACGCTGCGGCAAGTTGGAAATCAATGTTTAAGTTTGATCTTCCTCCAACGGTTATTCCGGCGTGGCCGGGATCGCAATGGAGTGGTTTGCCACCGAATACGACTCCCAATACCGCTTCCTTTTTTGCCACCAATTGGAATTTCACCTTTCTGGCACCTTCGGTTTATCACTTTGCGACGGCCACATTTGATCCTGTGAATTCGCCCACCGCGCAACAATGGGACCCGCTTTATCCATTACCACAGTTTACGTTGCTGAGCACCAACTACCTTCAAGCCATAATTTTAGATGGCACCAACGTGATTGATTATGTTCAATTGAAAGGGATTTCCAGTGGTGGAAATCTCAACAGTGCGCTTGCCGACCCGAATTATCCGGATGCTTTTAACCAGCGTTATCAGTGGAGTACCAACCAGTTAGCCGGGACTGCACCGAACTGGGGGATTTTGAATCAGATTATGGTCTCAATGGATCCAATGCTTTCCAGTGCCCTTTACGGAAATTACTGGGTGCCTCCCTCGGCAACGGCACAAGCGGGTGGCTTTATCTTCCCGGCGGCGGAATCAGCCTACTTTAAAGGCTTTTTCACGAAAACCTTCCAATATAATGGAGTAAATTACATCAATTCGGATTTAACTGTGCAAGTGCCCTATACCCCCTCGCGGACGATATATAACACCTATCTGTTGCAGGCAAACGATCCGCTGGTGCATTATCTTGCCAGTGATTTAGCTTCACAGCCGGGTAACAGTGCCATTTGGCGCAATGGGACGTGGAAAAATGGATATTGGTACCACAGTGACGATCCTGCAATTGAGCCCTTGCCGCAAATTCCTTCCACCTCGGTTAAGGGACGTTACCAGCCATGGGGACAAAAGTGGCAAATGGCATCAGCGCCAAATGTGGATACCAACGCTTACAACTGTCTCTTCAGAGATCCCATTGTCTGGAATTCAGATAACTGGAATTTTCCGAGCAATCTTTTGTTCTCGTTGAATGGACTCGGTCAAGTGCATCGTGGCACGCCTTGGCAAACTATTTATCTCAAGAGCGGTGATATTCTTACCGAGGGGCCGTTCCCTGGGAATGGTCAGCAGAACATTGGCACCAATACCTGGATGCAATGGACCGGTGACCTGGATCCGGCTGATGCCGGATTAATGGCCCCCACGAAAGATTGGCACCTGGCAAGTCTGTTGGCAACGTTGCTGGGTACGAATGACGCAACGCAACTTTTTCCAGTGAACGACCCGAATATAAACGATTGGCTGAATCTTTTTAATGGCATGGTGGTTTATTCCAATTCCACGACGAGACCTTACTCAAATCATGCACCAGAATTTGATACTTATCAAATTGTCAGCAATTCTTTGCCGGCTGGGGTCGTGGCCAGCGCTATCCAGCAGGCACAAAGCAAATGGCCGATTCCGCATAGGGCCGATGCAGGAGACATTCTGGCGACGCCAGAATTGACCATCCATTCGCCTTGGCTGAATACCAATGGCATCCAGTTGGTATATGGTATCAGTGATGCCACCTACGAAGGCATCCCGTCGCAACTGTTGCCCCTATTGCGGCCCGATTCCACCGGCCGGTGGCTGGCTACAAATGGTGGCTGGATTTTGCAGTTTTCCGGTTCTGACGCCTTGACCTACGAGGTGCAGTCGTCGGCTGATTTGGTAAGCTGGCAGAGCATCGGTACGAACCAGCCCGTGCAAGGTCTTTTCAACCTGCCCTATGCTCCTTTGTCGCCTTCCGGATTTTATCGCACGCGGCTGGTACCGTGAATGGCCCGGGGCTCTTCGCGATAGGCGTTCAGGAAATAGATCAGCACCATGGACACCGTGGCTGCCAGTCCGCCCCAGAAAAGCGGCCAGTGAGTGACCTGCCGATTCGTACAAGTCGCAAACCACCAGCCGCTACCCAGATAGCCGATGAGATTGCCCACGCCTCCGTTCATCAAGGTCATCAACGCTTGCGCGCGGGAGCGCCAGGCCGGATCAATATTTTGATCGAGGAAAATTTGCGCGGTGATAAAGACCAGGACAAAGGACGCCCCGTGCAAAGTGACGCCGAGCAGCAGCGACGTTTTGGTGTTCATGGCGCTCAGCACAAACCGCGTCACGCCGAAACCCAGGCCGCAGGCGAAAATCCATTTCCAGCGCCAGTTCCAGAGCAGCCATGCCAGGCTAAACATTGCAATGATTTCCGTGACCTGGCCCAGGCTCATCCAGGCGCTGGTATGCGTGAAACCCAGGTCGTGCAAATGAGTCGGCGCATAGGGATAAAAGGCGCAGAGCGGGATGTTAAAAAGCGAGGTGGTGATGAAGACGACGCGCGTATCTCGGTCTTTCAATAACTTGAGTGCATCGAGGCCGAGCCGCTCATGCCAGGAAAGATGCTCGGCGGAGCTGGGCACTGCCAGCATAGGCAGAAAAAATGTGAACCCGGAGACGAGCAGCCAGAAAGCCGCCCCGAGATAGCCGGTAAACGCCGAGCGATCGAGGTTTAACGCGCTGATCAGGATTGCGCCCAGCATCCAGCCGATGGTGGCCAGCGCACGCACGGGGCCGAACTCCTTTTTTGCATCCGCCAGCCGCGCGAGGACCAGCGCTGTGGAAATGCTGAACATAGGGGCATAGGCCAGATAAAAAATCTGGATCAATCCGAGTATCAGCCAGGGATGGCAGTGCCATTGGATGGCTGTGCTGATGCCAGCCATGAGCAGGGCGGTGGCAAAAGACAGGCCGCGCAGCACTATGGCCGGGGGCACATGGCGGTCGGCCATCGCGCCGAACATCAGCGGGGAAATGAAGGCCGCCACCGCCGATGCCGCAAAGGCGTAAGGTTTAATGCCATGCAAATCATGCGCATCCAGGATCGGGCCGAGCGGCACGAACCAGATGGCCATCGCCGCCGCCTGGATGAAAAATAAAATCATCAGTTCGGCGTACTCGGCTTTGCGCAACGTCGTTAACATGGACGACAAGCATAACCGATTGGCGGTCAAATAAAAGCGGGGAAGCGCCGGTATCCGCCGGCTAATGGCCGCGCTGATAAACGCGCACCCAGTCCACCTCAAAGCGGATGGGAAATGCGGTGTGGGCGGGATCGCCGCCAGTGGCCCCGATGGCCTGATTGAGAATCAAATAAAGCGGTTTGTGAAAGGGGTTTTCCGGTTCGGCGCGGTTGGCCTCCGCCAGCGTGAGATGATTGGCAAGTTTGCCATCCAATTTGAGATCAATGGTTTGGTCATCCCAATCCATGGTCCAAATATGGAAATTTCTGGCCCACGCCTTCCCGCCGAATGCCTGCACGGGCTGCTTAACGGTGGACCAGCTAATTTTTCCGTCCAACTGATAGCCGAGGTTGGCGAGCACTGTGCCGGTATAATATTCCATGATGTCGATCTCGCCGCACGCTGGCCATTGCGTGCGATCGGCATCCGCTCCAAGAGTCCAGAAGGCCGGCCAACTACCGCGCCGGATATCAATGCGCGCCCGCATTTCCAGGCGGCCATAACGAAACTCGTGCAAACCTCGCGTGGTCAGGCTGGCGGAGGTGTAGTCAATCCATTCGCGGTTCCGCTGCCAATCGTTGCTACCGGCCGCATAGTGCGGGTTCTTTTTATGCTCCGGCCGCGCCTCAATGACGAGGAGGCCGTTGGTGCAGATCGCATTTTCGGGTTGATACCATTGCAATTCCTCGTTGCGCACAAAGCCGTGCTCATAATTCCAATTGGCCGGGTCGGGAGCCCCATTGACGTTGAACTCATCGTGCCAGACCAATTTGGCGGGATGCGTGGCACAGCCGCTCGCCGCCAGCAACCCAAGACCGATCAACCGGCCAAGCATTGTATTCATCTTCATTCGTGAAACGCCAGACGCATGACTGATGCGGAAGATTACTGAATTCGGATGTGTCCAGCCTGGCCTGCCTCAATTTAAAAACCGTTTGGTTTTATATTGCTCCCGATTTCTCCCGACATTTAACCCTGCTGTTTCGCCACCAGCTCGATTGCTGGGGTCAGAAAGACCAGCGTCTGGCGTTGGCGGTGGCGGGCGAGAGTTTTCCCTGCAAGAAAACTTTGCGCCGGTGCGCCGCTGTTGTTTTAATAACGCGTCATGTTTTCATCCGATATTAAAACTGTCCATTTCACTGGCATTGGTGGCACAGCGATGGCCGCAGCGGCGGCAGCCGTGCTGGACAAAGGCTTTCAAGTCACCGGCTCTGATCAGAATGTTTACGAGCCCATGGCCTCGTTTCTCAAATCAAAAAACATTCCTGTGAGCAGTTTCGACGAGCGCAACTTGGCTTCGCGGCCCGATCTCGTGGTCATCGGCAACGCCATCTCGCGCGGCAACTCCGAGGCGGAATATGCCCTGGATCACAAACTGCGTTATTGCTCGCTGCCGGCGCTGCTAGCCGAATTTTTCATTCGCGGCAAACGGTCATTGGTGGTTAGCGGCACGCACGGCAAAACCACCACGACGAGTTTGTTGACCTGGGTGTTTGAGCACAACGGATTGAATCCCAGCTACCTCATTGGCGGCATCCCCAATAATTTTGCGCAGGGCGCGCGCTTCACGGACAGCGAATGGTTTATCATTGAGGGCGATGAATATGACACCGCGTTTTTTGACAAGCGCAGTAAATTCATCCATTACCAGCCGGAGGTCGCCATCATAAATAACCTGGAATTTGATCATGCGGATATTTTTGAAAATCTGGATGCAATCAAGAAAACCTTCAGCCATTTCATCCGCCTCGTACCGCGCAATGGCCTCCTGCTGGGCAATGGGGATGACGATAATCTGACCTCGCTCCTGAATGTCACCCATTGCCCGGTCAAACGGTTCGGGCTGGGCTCAGCCAATGCCGTGCAAGGTTTCAATCTGCGGTTTGGACCTACCGCGACCGAATTTGAAATCCCCAGCTTCAAATTTCATCTCAATCTGGTGGGCGAATTAAATGTCCGCAATGCCCTGGCGGTGATCGGGGCTGCCAAGCATTGCGGCCTATCCAACAAGCAAATCCAATCCGCCTTCGACACGTTTAAAGGCATCAAGCGGCGGATGGAGGTGAGGGGCATCGCCGGCGGCATTACGGTCATTGATGATTTTGGTCATCATCCAACCGCCATCCGCGAGACGCTTCGGGCGCTGCGCTTGCGTTATGGTCGGGAAAAAATCTGGGCGGTATTTGAGCCGCGCAGCAATACTACCCGCCGTAACGTGTTTCAGGATGAACTGGCGGCTTCCTTTGCGGATGCCTCGGCGGTGGTGGTGGCTGCGGTCGCCCGGTTGGAACAAATCGCGCCCGAACAGCGCCTCAGTCCGGAAAAACTGATGCAGGATATACAGGCTTCCGGCAAAGCGGCAGCCTATCTGCCGGACGCCAATGCCATTGTCGCCCATCTTGCCAAACACGCCCAAGGTGGCGAGGTCATCTGCATTTTCAGCAATGGCGGGTTCGATGGCATTCACGGCAAATTGCTGGAGCGGCTTAACCGCCTGTAAGGAGGGGACTCACCAATCCCGTTTCCGGCTTCTTCGGGAGCTGGTTTTGAACAACCTGCTTCCGCTATTGCCACAGCGGAAGCAACGGGTTTGCCATTCCCAATGGGGCTTAAACATCAAGCCCGGCGTTGCGGTGTCAGCGGCTACGCTGGGCCTACCGCACAGCGAAATTCATCAAACCCTGAAAGGGTTGAGTTACCCGCAGGAGCATGGCAAATCAGGCTGCATCGTTCCGCTGGCGGCACGACGATGTTCGCTTCAATGCTCGATAATCCGGTAATAGCACGCGGCTCCTTTGGTCGCTTTATCGAGCAGCATTAATGTGCCGTTCGTCAGGCTTGGTGCTCCGGGCAGCGTCACCCAGTTCACGAGGTTGCTGCTGGTCTGCACCTCGAAATTCACGAGGTCCGCTGGCGCGGGCGCTCCGCCGTCGGCGTCGGTCGAGGACAGGAGCAACCAGCCATTGGGTAACAATTTAGCCGGCCCGAGGACTTGCGGTACGCGCACTTTTACGATGGCGTTGCTGCTGCTGTTGCTCCCGCTGGCATTGGTGATAGTCACAAAATAAATTCCACTTTGTGCGCGTCCGACGTTGTTCAAAATGAGCGTGGGGCTGTTGCTGCCGATGATGTTTCCATTCTGCCGCCATTGATAGGTCGGCGGCGGGTAACCGCTGGCTGCGACGCTTAACTGTACGGTCGTGCCCATGTTTGCCGTCTGGCTCACGGGCTGCAAGGTGATGGCTGGCGCGCCAGAGAGGGTTAGCAATGCCGGCGCGCTGGTCACGCTGTCAATCAGGTTGGTGATGATTACCGAATAAACGCCAGCGTCGGATGCTTGCACGTTGGCCAGGATTAGGGTGGCGGTGGCGGACCCGGCGATGTTGGCGCTATCGGTTAGGTTCGCTCCGTTTTTTCGCCACTGATACCCCAAAGCCGGCGCGCCCAGAGTAGTTACGGTGAAGTTCACCGTCGTGTTGGTCGCCGCCGTTTGATTGCCTGTTTGTCGGATGATGTACGGAGACCCGTCGTTTTGGATGGCTAAAAGATGTCCGTTACCTCCGGAAATAGCCACCACATTGGTCAAGCCGGCAGCCACGTTGGTCTGTTCGTAAGAGTTGTCACCCCATGCCGTCAAGGTGCCGTCGGCTTTCAGCGCGACGCTTTGGTCGCCGTCCGCCGTGATGGCCACCGCGTTGGTGAGGTCGCCGGGCACATTGGTTTGCCCGGAACCGTTGTATCCCCACGCCGCCACGCTGCCGTTTACTCGCAGGGCCATGCTGTGGTTATTGCCGGCGGCAATCGCCACGGCATTTGTCAGTCCAGCGGGCACACTGGTTTCACCGTTGCCATTATATCCCCAGGCAACGACGATTCCGCTGGCTTGCAACGCCAGGCCGTGATTATCACCGGCGGCAATCGCCACTGCATTCGTCAATTCCACAGGCACATTGGTTCGGTCAAAGCTATTGTCTCCCCAGGCTGTTACCGTGCCATCGGTGTGGATTGCCAGGCTGAAAAATTCACCGTCGGCAATCGCCGCGATGTTCGTGAGCCCCTGAAAACCGTTGGTTGTCCCATTGCTGCTGGTTCCCCAGGCCGCCACCGTACGGTCGGCTTTTAAGGCCAGGCTATGACTTTCACCGCCGGCGATGGCCAGCACGTTGCTCATTCCAGCCGGTACATTGATTTCGCCCCAGACGTTGTCTCCCCAAGCCATCACCGTTCCGTCGGTTTGGAGAGCGAGACTGTGAGTGTCGCCGGCGCTGATCGCGGTGACGTCCAATAACTCGGGCGGCACATTGGTTTGGCCATTATAGTTATTTCCCCAGGCGATCACGCGTGTCCTCGTCACGACCAATCTGGCCATAGAACTGGCGGCGGAACCGATCGCATTGGTCGCCACGATGCAATAGGATCCGGCGTTGGCTGGTCGCACATTCGTGAGATTCAACACGGCATTGGTGGCTCCATCGAGATTCGTCCCGTTGAACTGCCATTGATATGTGATCGGCAATGTCCCGGTGGCGGTTGCCTCGAATGTTGCCGTTGTGCCGACAAACTGAACTGAACTGGTCGGTTGGCTGTTAATGACCGGTGGACCGTCAATCACCGCCAGCACCGCCGGCGAACTCGTAATGCTGCCGTAATTATTGGTGATAATGACCATATAGGCCGCGGCGTCATTTTCTTGCACATTGGTCAGGGTCAAGCTGCTGGTTGTCGATCCTCCCACATTGCCGCCATCTTGCAGCGATACGCCGTTCTTTTGCCACTGATACGTCAGGGGCGACGCGCCGGTCGCGATTACCGGGAATGTCACCGCTGTTCCTGCGTTATTAGTGGCGCCCGCAGGCGACGTGACCATGACCGGCTGGCCGTTCAATACCGTGAGCGACGCCGGTGAACTGGTCGCGCGCCCACCGAGATTGGTGACAATCACGGAGTAATTGGCGGCATCCGGATAATCAATCGGGTTTAAGGTGAGAATCGAACTGTTTGCACCCGACACGTTGCCACCGTTCACCAGAACTGTGCCGTTCTTTAGCCACTGATAGCTCAATGGCGCCGTGCCGGTGGTGGTCACGCTAAAGGCAACTGCCGAGCCTTGATAATTCGTCAGGTTCGACGGCTGATGTGTAAGGTTCGGCGGGGCGGTGAATGAAAACTGATCCACAAATCCGGCATCAAGTCCCGAATCAAATGTGGGATCTTTTGCATAGTGCCATTGCAAGACGTTTGTGCCGGCGGCTATCGGAAAACTGGCCTGTTGCCAGTTCACCTCGCCGGAAATGACGACTTGCACATTGCCGTTGATGCGGAAATCTAGCGTGTCAAAAAATTGTTCCGAGGAAACTTTCCACCAGAACGTCACATTGCCGGCGACATTGGTGACGAGTGTTGTTGTCAAGTCACTGCTTTGGGAGCCGCCGATGCCGCCGCTGCGTGCCGCGGAAACGCCGTCATGAGAGTAATTCGTCTGACCATACCATGGCGTGGCTCCGGTACTGGTCCAGTTCAACCAGGAGCCGATGGAATAAGCGCCATTGCTGTAGGTGGCATTGGTGGTGTTCAGCGCGATACCCAGGGGAATGATCACGGAAAGCTTCGCGTATTTGCTCACCGTTACTCCGTAGGCATTGCTGGCAGCGAGTTGGTAAACACCCGAGGCTAGCGGTTGCCAGGCTCCGGTGATCAAACGGGTCGCGCCAATTACTAAGGTGTCGTTCGTCGCCGCCGGAATATTGGTTCCGTTAGCCTGCCATTGATAGGTGACCGGCTGTACGCCGACGCACTTGCCGGAGAACCACACGCTCGTTGCGGTATTGGCAATCGTTCGGTTCCACGGTTGCACGGTAAACTTCGGCGTGCGCGTGCCGAGTAGCGCGAAATCGTGGTCGCCGCCGCAGGCAATTTGGGCGACATTGGTCGTGTCCGCTGGCACCGAGTTGGAGGCGAGGCCAGAATAGGCGCTTCCCCACGAAACCACGGTGCCGTCATTTTTCAATGCGGTGACGTGCGTACCCGAGGCGGAGACCGCCACCACGTTGCTCAAGTTGGCCGGCACCTGATATTGAATAATGCCGCTGCCCCATTCCATCACCTTGCCGTCCGCGCGCAAGCCGACGCTGAAATTGTTGCCGGCAGCAATGGCCACGATGTTCGTGGTCAACGCCGTGACCAAAGTGTCTGGATAGCCCCAGCTCACGACGCTGCCATCGGCACGCAGCGCCAGGCTGTGCGAGGTGCCGGCCGCAATCGCGACGACGTTGGTGGCGGCAGGATTGTTGGTCGCCTGCCCGTAAACCGGCGCTTGCAAGGTGTCGCCCCAGGCAACGACTGTGCCATCTGATTTCTGTGCGAGATCGTGATAACCGCCGCAGGAGATGGCGGTAACCCCGCTCAGGTTTGATGGTGCATTTGTCTGCCCATAGCCGCCATAGCCCCAGGCATATACTGTGCCATCCGATTTCAGTGCCAGGCTGTGCTGATATCCGGCGGCGATGGCCGTAATGGTGTAGTTAGTTAGGGCCGAAACCGTCGCTTCACCATAGTATGATGTGCCATTGGCCCAGGCGGTCACCTTGCCATCCGCGCCCAGCGCCAGATAATGGCTCGTGCTCACGCCGGCTGAACCGCCGGTGGCCACAGCGACGGCGTTAGTCACGTTGACCGGCGGATTACTGACCGCATTGTAGCCCCAGGCGCGGGCGAACCATACCCGGACATTCACCGGTGCGCTGGTTACGCCGCCCACGAGATTGCTGGCCGCGAGGTAATAATTTCCCGAGTGGTACGCCAATGCGGGATCCATCGTCAGCACCGGGTTCGTCGCGCCGGCCATGGCTGTGTAATTTTTATTCGTCGGCGAGAAGAACCATTGGTAATTCACCGGGCCGCTGCCCTGCACCGTTAGGCCGCCCACGGTGAACTTGCCGGCCTGATACAAATTCGTGGTGGAGGCTGTGATCTGACTCAAAATCGTCAGCGGTGCGATAATGACATTCACTCGTGCCGGCAGACTGATCGTGGTGCCGAAAGCATTGCTCGCTAGCAACTGATAGCTTCCCGCGTTGGCCAGCTGGATGTTGGGCAGGGATAGGCTTGAATTGGTGGCGCCGGCAAGATTCGTGCCATTTAGCAGCCATTGATAACTCAGGGGTGCAGCCCCGGCGACGCTGGCTGGCAACAATACATCGCGTCCCGTGTAAGCGGTGAGGCCGACGGGCGGTTGTAAAATTTGCGGGCTGCCGTCATTCAATAGCGCGAGGCCGTGGAGCGGTGCGGCGCTGGCTGCCACCGTGAACCAGTGGTTCAGTGTGGCGGGCGGATTGGTTTCGCCATTCGGGCTGTCGCCCCAGGCAACCACCGTTCCATTGGAGCGGACCGCCAGGCTAAAGTTGTAGGAGCTGGTCAGGTTTTGCGCGCTCGCATAAACCGCCGCGATGTTGGTCAAGCCGGCGGGCAGGTTGGTGCCGCTGCCGGTGCCCCAGGCGACCACGGTGCCATTGGCTTTTAGCGCGAGGCTGTGCGTCAAGCCGGCCGCGATGCCGTTCACACCCGCCAAACCCGCGGGAACATTGGTGCCCGCACCCGTGCCCCACCCGATAACTGTACCGTCTGTCCGCAAGGCGAGCGAATGGGTATAGCCACAGGCAATCGCCGTGGCGTTGTTTGCCTTGGGCGGCACGGAGCTGTAGGGGGTCGTTCCCCACCCGATAACGGTGCCGTCCGTCCGTAGGGCTAGACCGAATGAATTTCCACCCATCGCCACGGAAATGATGTTGGTCAGCGCCGGCAGTGCCGTCCCATTCCACCCGACGACCGTGCCATCGGCCCGTAGCACGGCCGTGGCACCGTTGGCTGATGTGGAAATGGCAATGACATTGGTGGCGTTGGCCGGAATCTTCGTCACATTCGACGCGCCGCTGCCGCCCCATGCCACCACGTTGCCATCGGCCCGCAGGGCAAAGCCCGCGCCGGAGGTTCCCGCGACGGCCACCACTTGGCTCAAATTGGGCGGCGGCAAGGATTCGTTGTTTAAGTTCCTGCCCCAGGCGGCGACTGGCCCGTAGGTCAACTGGGCATCAGTACTACTGACCGTTCCGACGGAGTTGCTGGCGAAGAGATGGTAAAAGCCAAGATCGTTGCTGCCGACTGTGCTGGCGGTGTAGTTTGTGCCGGTCGCGCCGGGTATATTGGTGCCATTCAATTGCCACTGGAGGCTCGGCGTCGGGATTCCCGTCGCGCTGGCGTTGAAGGTTGTTGGCATCCCCGGCGGCACCGAGCGTCCCACCGGTTGCACGGTGATCACAGGTGGCACCAGCACTGTCAAACTGGCGATAGCGCTGTTGTCCGAGCCGGAGATATTATTTACGTGCAGGGTATAATTTCCCGCGTCCGCCGTGGTCAGGTTGGAAATGCTCAAGCTGTTGGTGGCGGATCCGGCCAGGTGGATGCCATCGTCCGTCAGTGGATTGCCATTGGAGTACCATTGATAATTGTAGGGTGGGGTGCCTGTCACGCTGACCGTGAAAAAGACATTGGAACCGGTCGTAGCGGTCTGGCTGATCGGTTGTACTGTTATGACGGGCGGCAAAATAATCGGCGTCAGCATCGCCACGGAACTGGTCGTGACCCCGACGATGTTGGAAGCGACCAGTTGGTAATTGCCGCCATTGTTGGTTTGTACATTGGCAATGGTCAGGCAGGCGTTCGTGGAACCGCTGATGCCGCTGTCGTCCGTAAGCGGCGCGTTGTTGAAATACCATTGCAGGGACATTGGCAGGCTACCGGAAAGGCTCGTGGCGAAACTCGCGTTGCTGCTTACAATCACGGCGGTGTTGGTCGGCTGTATGGCAAATGTCGGCGGGGTCAGATGGTTCAGGTGCAGCACTAGGTTGCCGGCATCTGAACTGTAGCCGCCGGCGAGAATGAAATAAGTCATGCCAGCTAGAGTCGGCAGGCTGATTTGTGAAGTCACACCGCCGCTGTCATCGTTGCATGCCAGTTCGGTCAGCGTATCGCAGGAGCCGGTGTATAGCGCCAGTCCGGTGTCGAAGTCGCTGCCAAAGGTATCTACGTTGAGCCGGCCGCTGGCTGGGGCGGTGAATTGATACCATACGCCGTGACCGAATCCATCCACGCAATCGGGCAGGGGATCGCCCCATGCGCTGGCCCGGAGTGTGGATTGAAGGTTGGTGGTGGCGGCGTTGGTGATGGCGATGGCTCCGCTGCACAAATCGTTGGCCACGGTGTCGATCACCTTCAGCGTCATCGCCGTGCTCATCGCGGTGCCATTGGCGTTGCTGACCAGACAGATGAATTTGCTCCCGGAATCAGCCAGTTGCGCATTGAACAGGGAGTAACTGGAATTGGTGGCAGCTAAAATCAAAGTGCCGTTTCGCAGCCAGAAATAATTCATCGGCGCGGAGTTGCTCGCCGTGACACTAAAGGTCGCCGTGCCGCCGAGCAGTACCACCTGATTCGGGCTTTGCGCCAGCATGACTGGCGGTGCCGGTGGTACAATCACCGTGAGCACTGCGTTAGAACTCGCTATCGATCCGGCGGCGTTGGCCACCACCACGGCATAGCTGCCAGCCTGCGCCGGTGTGAGATTGCTCAAAATGAGCGTCGCGTTGGTTGCGCTTGCCAGATTGGTGCCGTTGTAGCTCCATTGATAATTCAACGGGGTGGAACCGCTGGCGACGACGTTTAAAACCGCCGTGCCAGTGGCGGTCACGGTCAAATTGGTTGGCTGGGTGAGGATGGTTGGAGGCACCAAGGGTAAGCCGAACGGTGTGACGTTCTGGTAAATCTGGAGGGTCGAATCATAGGCGTTGCAAAAAACCACATCTGGACGGCCGTCGCCGTCCAGATCGCCGGCCGTGATGCCCCAGGCGTTCCAGCCCGTGCCGAAATCCGCGCGCGGCGCGAAAGTGCTGGTCGTGAAATTGCCTGGCGTGCTGGTGTTTTGAAAAATGGACAGGTAACTCGGCAATTCACCGACCACGCCGAGGTCCGGCTTGCCGTCGCCGTTGAAATCCGCCACGGTCACGGTGTGGGCCCAGCCGGGCGTGCCAAAATCTATGCGTGGGGCGAACGAGTTCGTGGTTAGTAAGCCACCTTGGCTGACGTTTCGAAGCAGACCAACCGAATTGTTGAGGATCGAACCAACCGTTAGATCCAATTTACCGTCGCCGTCCAGATCAACGGCGGCAATGGTTTGTACTTCGGTACCCGCTGGCAGGTCAAACGCGGGCAGGAATGAATTGGTGGCGATGACCCCGGCGACGGTGCTGTTTTGAAAAATGGAAACCGTGCCGCTGTCCGAATTCACTGCGGCGAGGTCCGGTTTGCCGTCGCCATCCAGATCCGCAATGGCGAGTTCATACGGTCCGCCTGGTGCGGTAAGCCGCACGGCCGGTGCAAAGGAATTGGTCGTCAGGCTTCCCGGGACACCGACATTTTTGAACAGGGAAATGCTTTTAGCCCCATAATTTAGCGCTACAACGTCTGCGCGTCCATCGCCGTCCAGATCGGCGGCGGTGGCAAAACGGCAATCGCTGCCAGCCACTAGGGCAAAGGCGGGGTCGAAGGAATTCGTCGTGAGGGTGCCCGGCGTGGCGAGGTTGTGAAAAACCGAGACCCGGTTGCCATTAATCTCGCAGGCGATCAAATCCAGTTTGCCGTCGCCATCCAAATCCACCGCCCGGATGCGGTAGGGATTGCCGCTGATGCCACTGGTCGGAAAAGCTAGGTTTACCACCGGGGCAAATGAGGCTGCGCCGAGCACCGTGCCATTTGTGCTGAGGTTTCGGAATATGGAAAGGACCTTTCCATCGCCGCAAACCAGCGCGAGGTCCGGTTTGCCATCACCGTCCAGATCGGCAATGACGCAGGATCCCGGTCCGCTACCCGTGCCTAGGTTGAAGCTGGGGGCAAAGCTGCCGGCGCTGATGGGCGCACCGGTGCCCGGAAATGTCGGTTCAAAAAATGCTCCCGATGCTGTTGCCAAACCGCCGACGTTGACCGTTATCGGGCCGAATGTCGCGCCGGGTGGAACTGCCACCGCCAGATTGGTCGGATTGGCGGCCAGCACCGGTGCCCGCACGGCTCCAAAATAGACCGTGTTTGCCGCCGCGCTCTCGCTGAAATGGGTTCCACTGATGCTTATCGTTGTTCCATTGGTGCCGGCCACGGGCGAAAAACTCGTGATGACTGGCACCGCGGCGGCGACGGAGGAGCATTTGCCCGCGCTGCCGGCGTTGTTGATGGCTGCAATTTCGCTCGCAGACAGTGCCCGATTGTAGATCGAAAGCTCGTCGATGATTCCGCCGAACATGGAGAGATAGGGTGTCCACGTGCCCGAGGTTCCGATGAAAATCGGCGTGGTGTCGTAATCCAGCGCAAAGCCGGGTGTCGCCGTCGCTTCCAGCACGCCATTGACATACAGCTTGGACTGGTTGCCGTCGTAAGTTGCCGCAACGTGATACCAGACGCCCCGCTGCGCGATCGTCAGGGAATTGATGGGGACTTGATTGCCAAAGCGTGAGACGCAAAACTGGAAGCGGTCCGAATAGGTTCCATCCCCGTTGTCGATGGTTGTTTTCAGCAGGCTGTAACCCTCAAACCACGCGGCCCAAGTGTTTTTCTTGAATACAATTTGCTCGCCGCCATTATGGGCGGGCAGGCTGGGGTCGAGCCAGACCCAGACCTCGCATGTGATATTGGCCGGTTTAAGCGCGTCGGAATCGGGGATTTGCGCGTAACCGTTGGTTCCATCAAAACGAAAACCCCATCCCACTTTTCCCGGCGCAAAAGTCGCGCCGCCTTGCAAAGTCCCGTGGTGGGCAGCCGCAATGTCATTTGCGTTGCCTTCCCCCGGCCACCAAGCGACCAAGCCGACCGCTGGCGGCGTGCAGGGCGACCCTTGCAATGGCGACGTGGCAACAAATAACGCCGCCAGCAGGGCTAAGCCGCTTCCAGAGGTGAAATGGAGGAACCTTTTCATAATAATTGCTCTTAAAAAGTGCTTTCTTAACAGTTCGGCAGGGGCACCGGCTCCACAGTGTACAAATAACGAAGCCAGTCCTTCACTAATATCCCTGCTAATTAGGTTTGGCTATCTAAAAAGTGTCTTCCATCAAATGAGCATTCGGGGTGCCAATTGCTAAACCGAGAATGACCAGGATTTTGCCCGCGCTGGCAAAAATAAAACTTTGCCCTGCGGTATATTTTTACGCCGTTTGCGTGAAATTGACGCGGTAGGCGTCTACCGGAATTCCACCTGTTCGAAGCCCGCGCGTTTAAAGAAGTTTTCCAGTTCTGTCTGTCCGCGCTGGTTTGCTTCCGTCAGAATATTGGCCTTGCGTGCCGCCAGTGTGATTTCTTTCACCGCATTCAGGCGCGCGGCCTGTTCCAGATCCTTGTCAAAAGCCCGGAGCAGCCCCGTGGAATGATCAATTACCCGGCTTGCTCGATCATCGAGATAAACATCGGTGATTTGCGCTGGCGGCAGCCGCAGGGAAATCTTTTTGCCAGCAATAGAAACATCCGTGGCTTGCAGGCGATGCAATTCCAATCCCGCCTTGACGATGCCATGAGCCAGCAGCAGCACCCGGCTTTCGCCATACCATTTTACATCCTCCAGCACCACTACCTTGTCGAGGACGTATTTGACTGTCACGAGGTCTGAGAGCGACTGCACCTCATGAACCACGGTAGTCGTATCCCAGAAAAACCGGCTGCCGCCACTATCCAGTCGGCGAAATCCATAAACTCCCACCGCTGCCACCAACCCCAGCAACCCTACCGCCGTTAGCGTCCATAACACATTGCGTAATTGCTGCATAGCGGAAAGGTAAAACCATTTTGCCCCCTTGCAAAGCAATGTTCACATCTGTTTGGCGAGGCTTTATCCTCGTCGGTGTTTTTTAGAATAGCCGTTCCTTGAGGGCCTTGGCGACCGCGCCGGTACGGGTGTGGACGTGCAGTTTGGTGTAAATGTTCCGTAAATGTGTGTCGATGGTGTGATAGCTTAGGGACAGATGGTCGGCCACTTCCTTTTTGATCAGGCCCTGTGTCATCAGCTCCAGAATTTTCTGCTCGCGCGAGGTCAAGCCATAATCCTGCTTCGGCTGAGCCATTTTGGAAAACATTTGCAGTACGGAACCCGCCACGCGCGGCGTCATCGGTGCCCCGCCAGCGAGCGCCTCGTGGATAGATTCCACGATCCGCTCCACCGGCGAGGTCTTAAGCAGATAGCCGGAGGCACCGGCGCAGATGGCCTTGAAAACTTTTTCGTGGTCGTCAAACACCGTAAGCATCACGACGCGGGTGGACGGCGAGATGGATTTGATTTTTTGCACCGCCTCAATACCGTTCTGGCCCGGCAGTTCCACATCAAGCAACAGCACATCCGGCACCCCCCCGCCCAGCATGGCGTCAAGCGCATCCTCCGCGTTGGAGAAATGCTGCGAACATTCAATACCCTCAACGCGGCTCAAAACACGCGCGACCGTGTTTCGAAACGCATGGTTATCCTCCACAAGCCAGACGCACACCGGCGGCCGGCTGGCTATGCGCACCCCGGCTGGCTTGGCGGTTCTGATCAATTTTTCCATGCAATTAAAATTTTCTCTGCGGTCTTATAAAATCATAGCTCAATATTCCACTGCCGCCAGTCCCGCATTCACGGGATGGGTGCGGTCAGGGTAATGGTGGTACCGTCGCCAGGTGAACTCTCAATTTTCAGGTGCCCGCCGATTTCCTGCGCACGACGCTTCAAGTTTTTGAGGCCGTTGCCGGAACTTTTGGCTCCGGGATGGAAACCGACACCGTTGTCCTGCACGCGAAAGGTAAATTGTTTTTCCAGCCGCTGAATGGAAATCTGCACCTGCGTGGCGCGGGAATGTTTCAGCACGTTGTGCAAGGTCTCCTTGAACAGGGGCGGCACATTGCGGCGAAAGCTCAGGGGCAGGTTGGCGGAACGAAAATCCCCGGATTGCTCGAACTGGCAGGCGATGGTGGCCAGCATCACTCGGGCCGTCTCTTGCAAGCGTGCCACCAGGTCGCTCAACTTATCATGCGTCGGGTCAATGAACCAAATGATGTCGCGCAGAGTATCGATGGTTTGTACCGCCAGGCCGCGCACCTGCGTAGCGTCGGCGCTGGACGGGCTTTGCTCCATGATTTGGGCGAGCAGGGAAATACTACCAAGATTTGCTCCGACCTCGTCGTGCAAATCGCGGGCGATGCGCAGGCGGAGGCTTTCCATGGCCCGCAAGCGCGTAATGCGGACAGAATAAATCGTCACCAGCACTGCCACGATGCCGAGGCCAATTGCCAGTTTGAACCACCAGCGTTGCCAAAAATAAGGCAGGACGGTGAGTTCCACGGTGGCGGGAGACTCGCTCCAGACACCGTCATTGTTGCAGGCCAGAGTTTCGAACCGGTAACTGCCCGGCGGGATGAAGCTATAACTCGCCGCGCGGCGGTTGCCACCATCCACCCAGTTTTTTTCGAGGCCGGCCAGCCGCCATTTGAATTTCACCTTGTCAGGCGCGGTGAAACTCAAGGCGCAAAATCTGAATTCGAAATAATGTTGTCCGGCGGCGATGCTGATTTTTTTGGGGAGTTCGACAGACGGCTGTGACGCGAGCACGTTTTTTTCGGCGAGGCTTTTGCCATCTACCAACACTTCCTCGACCCGCACCGGCGGCGGCAGACGGTTCGGCCGCAACATCGCCGGGTCCACCCACACCGCACCCTTAACGGTAGCGAACCAGAGGTGCCCGTCGTGACTGCGCCAGCAGTTGGGCTGGGAACCGCCGGAACATTCAAGCGTGGGCAGGCCATCGAATTTTCCGTAGGTCACACAGGTTGGCAGCACTTTTCCGCCGTCGGCAAAATCGTTCAGTTCACGCTTGCTCACGCGGACGATGCCGACGCGGGTGCCGAGCCAGAGGTGGCCGTTTCCATCCTCCAAAATCTGACTGACGTATTCACTCGGCAAATCATCACGCGTGGTGAAACGCGTAAATTGCCCATCCTTGAACCGCAGCAACCCGCCGCCGAGCGCGCCGGTCCATAACACGCCCTCGTCATCCGCGTACAACGCCCAAAACCGCTCGCCTCCGGTCTGCACGCCGAGGCTGCGGTTCTGACTGGGTTTCTCGCCTTCCGCTGCCGTCGCTGCCGCCGCTGCAATCTGCGGATCCGTGGGACTGTCCTTGGGCCAGTAGCTGGTAAATTTTCCATTCTGGTAGCGGCGCAATTCGCCGAGCGCCGTGCCGATCCAAAGATTGCCTGTCCTGTCCTCCGTGATGGCCGTCACATACGCCGGCGTGAAACCATCCGCCGCCCGAAAGCGTTTCAACCGGCCTTGTTCCCAGCAAAATAAGCCAAATTCGCCGCCGAGCCAGATTTTATCGGCCTTATCCTTGTAAATGACCCGCGCCACTGTGCCAATATCATCCGCAGGAAACGGGCGGGCAAACTTTTCAGCTTCCAGCGTCACCACCCCGTTCTGCACGCTGCCCACCCACAACCGCCCCGCAGCATCCGGACAAACCGTAATTTCGCGCCCAACGGTTTTTTCAGTCGGCGGAATGAAGTTGGTGAACTCGCCGTTGCGCCAGCGCAGCACCGTATCACCGGAAGTGCCGAACCACATCACCCCCGCCTGATCCTCGCAAACCGAACGGGCTGCCGCAGTCATCACCCCTCTCGGCGGCCAGACGGTGTGAAATGCCCGCACCCGCACGCAGGCCAGACCACCGCCGTTCAGCCCAAGCCATACGTTGCCCTCGCGATCTTCAAACCAGCATTCCACGAGGGCGTTGGGCAGCCCTTGCGCCTCGCCCACGTGTGAAACCTGGCCATCCGCACCCACATGCCACAACCCGTCGCCGTAATGTGACACCCATAACCCACCGCGTGAATCGGCATAAATACTCCGCTTTGCGTGTCCCAAGGGGCTGGTGGGGAAGGAGGCTGACCGCAATCCCGGCCCATCCCAGGATTTCACCCGCGCCACCCACTGCCGGCCCCGGCATTTCCGCAATTTATTTTCTGCCCACACCCACAGCGACCCGTCCGGGCAAGTAGCGATTTGTTGCACCCGCAAATCCGGCTCGCCATTCGTCGGCGTCAGATTTTCAAACTGTTTGCCATCCCACCGTGCCAATTCCTTGTCCGTGCCGACCCAGATTTGACTGGTCACATCAGTGGCGAGCGTGTTGATCCGCAGGCTGCGCAATCCCGGCGGCTCTGGCATGGGTATGAACTGATTGTTGCAAACCTGACCGAACGATCCGTCATATAATCGATACCAAATCACGCCTCGAGCGTCGGCACAGAGAAAAGCGCCAGAGTCAGAAACCGGCGGTTTGATCGTGTCCCAGTGATTGGTCTCGCCGACGCGTGTCCCGCGAAACAGCCAGCCGCTAATGGAGGACAGCACCACGGAATTGCTGTCAGACGAAAGCACACTGCCCAGCCAGGACTGCGGCATTTCCGGACTTATCTGCTCAAAGCGAAACCGTCCGTCGCGTAAAGAACTCAACGCCCCTATCACCGTGTCCACCCACAGCGTCCCCTGCGAATCCACCAATACATTTTGGATTTCCATTGACCGCAACTCCGGTGTGTTGCCTGGATGAAAGTTCACAAACCGCACGCCATCAAACCGCGCCAGTCCGCCAAACAAGGTACCGATCCACAAGTAACCGTCCGGGGTCTGCGCGATGCTGCTCACCGAACTGTGCGGCAGACCGGAATCCGTGTCCCACACCTGCACGACAAAATCATCCGCAGACTCCGAATATTGCCCAGCACCCGCTGACCACACGAGGGCCGAGAGAATCAGGCAAATCAATTTCAATGGGAATGTCAGTGGATTGGTAATTTGGCGGGAAACTAGCATTCGTTTAGCGCAGCCTCAAGCTGGTACCATCGCCGGCCAGTGAAATGAAAAATTAAGGTCCCAATTGCACACGGTAGAGTTTCTGGTTGTAATTGTGCAAGTTGGGATCGGTGAACGTGAACGGCGGCGAGGCCGCTGCATTGGTTATGATCGGCAACCAACCAGCCGGCCGCGTCACATTGGTGGTGATTTGCAAAATATAATCCGGCCCGGCGACCCCGTTGACCAGCACCGAAAAAGTATTGAGGCCCAATGCCGGGCTGACTAACGACGGAGCCGGCGGTGGCATCACCGTGACCATGAAACTTTGCGTTGTGACTAGCGGCGGCATGCCATAGTCCGTCACTCGCACGACAATCATATTGGTAGTGGCTGACTGGCTGATGACTGGCCTCCAGGATATGGCTCCCGAGACTGGATTGATCGTCATGCCCGCCGGGGCGGACAACAAGGAATAACTGAGGCGTAGCGGTGGCAAGTTGGGATCGGTCGCGTGGACCGGCAACTTCAGCGAGATTCCCGCAGTGAAATTTGTACCGGGCAGTGCTGCGATAGCTGGTGCGGCATTCAGAGGCACCACCAGATATTTCAAATCGCCGGCCACCCAGTTAGCCCACAGCGAGGTGTCGTTGGTCGAGTCCACGGTCGAACCGGACAGCACATAGGACGCGATGCCATCCTGATTGTAATTCACCGGCCGTTTTTGGGAATTCATCAGCAATCCGTAGCCTTCTCCCAGAGTCCAACTGAACGGGTTGGTCAATGTTAGCGTCTGCACATAGGTCCAGTTGGTGGTATAATATTCGAGCTTGGATTCGTTGATGATGACGAATTGTGATAGGTTATCGTCGAAGGCGAGATCGAGACTAAATCCGCCTATGGTGCCGGAGGAAATGCTCACCACGTTGGTAAAGTTGCCGGGCGTGAACGCCGGGTCCAGGGAGCGAATGATGCGCACGTAGGTACCGTTGTTTGTGCTGACATCGGTGTAAATCATGTAGAAGTAGCCGTTTGGGGCCGGTACCACGGCGGGTTGACCAATGCCATAAACAGCGGCATCCGCCGGGTTGGGAGAAAGGATAGCGTTGCCATTGTTCAACCGTTGAAAGGTCCGGCCGCCATCGTAACTGATGGCCATGCCGAGCCGCGTGGTGGCCACCAACTGGCTGCCGTCCGTATTGCCGCCATACGCCATGTACATCAAGTTTCCCACGCGATACACGTTGGGATCACAGGCATGAATCTGGTCAAATTTTGTCGGGTCCAGACTGGGTTGCAACGCCACCGTTAATGGTGCGGTCATCAGTCCTTGCAACGAGGTCGCCTCGCGGTAAAGAATGTTGTCGCCGCCTACACAGCCGGGAATCCCCGCACCACACATCCAGATTTTGTAAAGGCCCTCCACCTCGTCATACATGAATGACGGCGCGTAGTTATAAACCGCCGTGGAGTCTTGCACGATATTTTGATAAACCGGCTGGCGCACCGACAAGTTGGTCAGGCCGGAGAGGGACAGGGCTGAACTGGGGATGGGCTGCTTCGCAAAACCTGGGCCGGCCCAACTGGCATTTAATACTTGCGCATCCGCCGTCTGAAAGTAGCCAATGACCAACGCGTGCATTCCGGCAGAGAGGTTGGTTACGGTGGAAACTTCGGCGGGTGCATGAACACCGTCATTATTGACCACCAGGTTTCCATCCAACCAGAGGCGCGATCCGTCCGCCGAATTCAAATACAAAGTGTAACTGCCGTTGGTAGGAACGCTGAGAGAACCGGAGAAGCGCATGAAATAATTGGTGTCGCGGCGCCGTTGGGTCAGGTCAATATTTGTCACGACCCGGCCAAAAATCGGATGCGTGACCACGAGTGAATTGGTAAAGCTCGGCAGCGCGCTCAACGGTGCCGCGAGCGTGCGTCCGGCGACGCCGGGGTTTACGGTGATCGGCACTTCCCAGTATTCGCACAGCAATCCGCCGCCGACGCGCGCCGCTCCGCCCGCCGGGGCGGATAAAACCAGATTCAGGGCATTGCTCTGATAGCTCAATGACGCTGTCAGGTCGCCAAAACCGGTCAGTGTGACGTTCGTTGTGGCGAACTGCGACTGGTCTGCGTAGCCGGCATGCAGGATGAGCGGAAACGTGCCGGGCTGCGCCAGCCAGCGCATGTAACACGAGCCGTCCACCGCCAACTGGCTGCCGGGCGCAATGCCAAACTGCGCATTGGGAATTCGAATCGGCGAAAAGCCTTGAGCATCCATTTCCAACCGCAGCTTGCCCGCGCCGCCCACCTGCAACCCCACACCGCCAACGGCAGTATCCTGCAAGAGAAATTGTGAACCTTGTGCTTTCAAATCTCCGTTAACCAACAGCGTTCCGGTCCACGACGTCACGCCGGAAGAAATGGTGAAGGAACAATTGCTCACGCCCGTCGCTCCGATAGTCAGATTGCTGGCGTAAATTGTGCCGCCCCATTGGAACAATTGCGATCCGGCCGCGCCCGCCGCCGCGCCGACCACAACGGCTGGAGTTGAAAGCACCGCCTGGCCCGCCATCAACATCTGCCCCAAGCCTTGGTTGCCAACCATCACGGTGCCGTTCGGGTTGGACAATTTCACCGTGCCACCCGAGAAATTGTAATTTCCGCTTGCGCCAGTGCCGCCGCCTGTCGCGTCGCCCACGCTGACAACGCCATTCACCGTAAGCACACCGCCGGACTGGTTGAACTGACCGAAATTGGTTCCATCGCGGCCCAAAAAAATATTTGCCGCCGTCAACGTCGCACCGGGCCGGAACAAAACTGTTCCCGACGGCGTCTGATTTCCCTGTCCGACATAAAGGCTCGCGCAGGTTCCCACGCTCGAATCCACCGTTATTACGCTACCATTTAGAATGTCCGGACTTTGGCTCGTTCCCGGCACCACGCCCCCGTTCCAATAGGAGGGCACATTCCAATCGCCACTTAGCGGTACAAAAACGGCGAGCGCCGGCGGCGCGTCATTGGTTCCCAGTCCCGCTTGGACGGAAACAGCAGTAAAATCCACGCTATGACCAGTCGCGGGATTGAGGTTGTAAAGCTGGATGCACGGCACGCCGTTGAAGCTTGCTGGCGTGGTGAAAATATAAGTGAAATATTGGAACACCGTGTTATTGGCGGCAATCCCGCCAGAAGTTACAAAGGAACCGTTCTGGTCGCCAATCTGCACCATGAACACATTCCCCGACTCGCCGTTTCGCGCCGCCGCTTGGAAACTCAAAGTGTAAGTGGTATTCGTGAGCAACGTGGGCAGATTTTGCGCGAGTTCCTTGGTGCTCGAAGCCTGAATGAACAGAAAGGTATTCCCGCCTGTGCTGGCCGGGCCGAAAACACTCGTGACGGTGCCTGCGCCATTCACGCCGTAGCCGCCCGCTGAACCGGACACTTGTGTCCAGCCCGGGACATTGGTGGGATCGCTGCCAGAACCAACATACCCCGGCCATGTCACGAACGCGGTCGCGTTATTTGTGAAATTGCCGTTCACCACCAGGTTTTGCGCAATCGCCGGCAGGGCCAGTGCATAAATAAATCCGCCGGCAACAATCGCCAGCCCATGGCTGTAAACTTGGTGCTTGGCCGCAAAGGCAGAAATATTTTTCAGGAACATGGTCTCAATATTTCCCATAGGCATGCTCCCAGCTCAAGGTCCCAGGAGCACGCGGTAGAATTTTTGGTTGAAATTCGTCGTGACGGGGTCGGTGACGGTAAACGGCGGAGTCGCCACCAGATTGGTCTGCCCCGGCAGCCACGTGATGGGCGGGTTCAGATTCGTCGCGGACTGCAAATAATAATCCGGTCCCGTGGAACCGTTCACCAGCATCGAGAAAATTCCATTGGCATAACCTCTCACGGAAAACGTCGGGGATGCCGGCTGGGTCACCGTCACCACAAAACTTTGTGTCGCGCTCACTGGCGGGGTACTGTTGTCTGAAACTTGTACGATGATTGAATTTGTGGTCGGCGACTGCGCCACTATCGGACGCCAGGTAAGAATGCCGTTGGTTGCATTCAGTATCATGCCGTTGGGTGCTGTCAGCAGGCTGAACGTCAGCGTTAGCGGCGGCGCATTCGGATCGCTGGCCGTGTTCGTCACCGTGAGCGTCTGGCCGGCAATCAGCGATTGGTTGGCAATGGGACTCAACACTGGTGCCGACCGCAGCAAAGTGAGGTTGTCAAACGTTGCGGCATTGGCCAGGGCGTTGTTGTGCGCGGTCACCGCCAGCCCCCAGAGCGCAGTGCTAGCGAAACCGGTGAGATTTGAGCTGCCCAACGTCGTCCAGCTCGTGCCGTTGACCGAGGTTTGCGCGGTGAAAGTCGTGCCGCTCCGCGCCAGTCGCAACCAATATGGCGCCGTCAAGCCAATCGTGGTCGAGTTGAAGGACGCACCGCCGGTGCTCGGGCGATTCTGGAAACTGACGCCATTGTTCGGCGTGATGCAAACAAAGACATTTTTGGCACCGGCCGCGGCACTTTCGCGAACCATGACTCCGGCTTTGGACCACGAATCGGCCGCAGTCTGACTGGAGACTCGGGCGGTGATGGTACCGTCGCCGTTGTTGGTCTGCCAGACGAAGTGAAAGGCATCGCTGGTTCCCCAGATGTCCGCACCGGAACCGAGCAGTGTATAGTTGGTGCCACTGATGGCTGATCCGCCGGCGACCCCGGGACTGCCAATCTCCGCGTCACTCCACCAACCCAGCGGATTGATGGGTGCGAAGAAAAACTGGCGGTCGCGGACGATGCCGAGCGGGTCTTGTGGATTCCAGAAGGCTTCGAGATAGGCATTATCGTTCGTGGCATTGATGATGCCATTGGCGAGCGTTACGGCGAACAAGTTTGTGGTCGCCCCCGGCTGCAGCAGGTTGGTGAAGCACAAACCCTCGGCGGTCAAAACGCTTGAGGTTATTTCCATGCCGTTGGTGGTGAAGTAGCGCGTGGTGACGCCGGGCACCGTGCCAGCCTGTCCGGCCAGGGTTGGCAGGCATTGGACGTCGCCGTTGTTTTGCAGTTGAAGTTGATTGCCGGTGCCGTTTGTCGTGGTCGTGAGGTTCAATGGTTCCAGACTACCGTTCGTGTCCGAAATGCCTTTCAAATATTTAATTCCCGACAACGCGAGGTGCGCGAAGCTGCCCGCCTGTGTCTCGGGCACGACGGCGTAAGGTATCCCCCAATACCAGCTTTCAAAAAGATAACGGTTCGCGCGCCCGCCTTCCTGCTGATGCAAACGCAGGCTGCTCAGGCTGCTGGCTTCGTAATAGAGATTGGCCGCATTCGTCGAACCCTGATTGGCAGCGCTCGCGTTGCCCACGTTGCAGATCAGCGTATGCCGGCAGTTGCGCGACTGGAGATAGGATTCATAGATGCGGATCTTCTGGCGCATGGTGGCTTCATCCGCCGCCGTGCCCACGCCCAGGCCGCCAAAATAATTCCACGGTGCATCGCTTTGGAGCGAGAAGTAAGGGTGCCCTATGTCGCGCGCCATATTCACAAACGAACCAATGATGCTGTGGGCGTTGAACGAAAACGCCGTCGTCGGGTTGGTGACTGTGAAGGTAATCTGGTTCACCACTTCCGCCGGATAACTGTCCCACGGCCAATATTCGGGCTGGCTGGTTTGACCGACTTTGACGCCGGGGAATTGCCCGTAATAACCCTTGAATAAATCGCTCCAGATGCCGTTGGTGTAGGGATATGTGCCGTCAGCCACGGTCAGATCGCCGGTCCACCACGCGATCTGATCATTCGTCGGCCAGGTTGGGTTCACCTGGCAGAGCGGCTTCATATTTTCCATATGGTAATCGTGTGTGAACTCGGACCAGATAATGCCGTTCGCCTGCATGTTCGCTGCCGTGCCACCCCATGTGCTTAATTGTCCCAGATACCAGTTCGTGGAGGGGTTCGGACAATCACCACCCAATTCCGGCCAGTATTTCGTGTTGTATTGGAGCAGATTGGCCGCCATTGATTGCTGCCAGGCTGCCGTCCCGACACTCGCCGTGTGGAAAAAATAACCGTCCTGAAACCTCTGAACCAACGGCCATTGCGAATAGTTGGTCATTCCGGTGTTGTCCGAAATGCCGCCCCACCAGATTTCGGATGGTATCGGCCGGGGGCGGACGCCGGTGGTCGCTCCCAGCGTCAACGTTAGCAAGATGCTGTTGCTTTGAATAGTGCCCGCGCCGTTTTGCGCAAAGATGGTTACTGTGTTGGTACCCGCGCGCAAATGCCGGACGGTGATGTTCCACTGCGAAGTGGCCGGTGCCGCGCCGAAATCCCACATCTTGTTGGCTTGGTCGCGAACCTCATACCAGATGGGTCCGGTCGGCGTGCCCCGCAAAACCCCGCCCAGATTGGTTGTCAGGGTGGAAATCACAAAGCTGGCGTTCGTGAATTGCACCAGCGGAAACTGCTGGGTGCAAACCAGGGACACCACGTTGGCCACGTTGGTTTTTACCATGAACGCCCACGCCGACAAGGGCGAGATCGTAACGCCGTTGTTGGTCAGCTTGCCTCGATAAGAAATAATCGTATAGCTGGTGTTGCTGACAATACCAAAATCGCTCACACTGATCTGACCGCCCAAAGTGACATTGCCAAATACCGTCATGGAGCCGGAGCTTGCCGCCCCGCCCAACGCCGGTTGAAACGTCGCGTTACTGCTCATCAACAAACCGGTTGTACTGGTGATCTGCCCATTCAAGGCCAGCGTACCGTTGCCGATTGTGGTGCTGCCAGTGTAGACATTAGTGCCGTTCAAGGTCAGCGTGGCGTTGCCTTGCTTGACCAGATTGATGCCGGCATTGCCCGTCGTGCCGATGGCTCCATTGAACGTCGTGTTCGCGGTGTTGCTGACCGTCAACGTGGCGACGTTGCCACTGCTGTTGATCACTGCATTGCCGCCCCAATTCGCCGTCACGCCGGCCACCGTCTGGCCGAAACCCGCCAGGTCAAAATAGACCGTACCCGAACTGCCGACGCGGTTCAAATTCAGCGTGGTTGTCACCGGCAGTCCGTTGCCCACCCCCAATTTCAAGGTCGAAGACAACTGCGCCGTGCCCACCTGCATCGTCGTGCTGCCGGCGTAATTATTCGTGGAGTTGGCCAGCGTAAAAGTCGCCCAATGCGAAGCGGCGCTGCCACCTTCCGGGCGGATGGTAAGATTTCCGCTGCCCGTCAACTGGCCAGACAAAATGACATTGTAAGTCACGCCGTAACTGCCAATTGCAGCGTTGAGCGAGTTTAAATTGATTTGTCCCGGCCAAGTCACTGTGGCGTTGCCGCCGCCGTGAAAATCCAGGGAGCCGCCGAACGATCCGTTCGCGGTGCTGGCGCCGTTGATGGTGGTTGGCAGGTTCGCAAAAGTGCCAGCCAGATCTGGCTGGACAACGGCACCGTTGGCAATGTTCAAAGAACTAGCCGCCGGCACCGCGCTCAGATGGTTCAAAACCAGCGCGCCGGAATTAACGATGGTTAGTCCACTGTATAAGTCCTCTGCGCCCAGCGTCAGATTGCCGCTGCCAGACTTGATTAAAGCTGTGGAGCCGCCGATGCCCCCGGAGCCAGTGATGGAATAATTGTTGGTGTTGTTGAGGAAAGCCACACTCATTGGCTTGACCATGCTGTTCACGGTGATCGCAAAATTGCCGGTGGCCGTGTCGTCAAAAATCACCTGGTTGGTGTCGGCATACGTTAACCCGGCTTGGGTGGAAAGCTTCCAGTTTGGCGTATTAGTGATGTCCCACAGCGCGTTGGCGTTGCCGTTCCAATAAATCAGGTTGTTGTAACCCACGCCTGCGGTAACAGTCAGGTCGATCGAATTGTTGGCGAGATTATTTGTGAGTCTGGCGGTCACTCCAGCCGGCAATGTGCCCAGGCTGAAAATTCCCAAACCGGTCAGGCTGCCATATTTAATCATCGGGAACTGCCCGGCGAAAAGCGCGCCGTTGGTGATATTGATCGTGCAGGTGCCGTTGACATTCAGCACGCCCGTCACGGCGATAATCGGATTCGGTGGATTACCATTGGTGCTCAAGTTGAAGTTGAGGGTGGTGGCATCCGTGCCGGTGGTTCCCAAAGTCAGGCTGGAATTGGTCAATGCCCGGCTGTTGGCGAGCGTCACCCCGAGCGTCGCTGAATTGCTGACCGAATAAGTTCCTGCCCCCGTGGCAGTCGTGACCGTGTTCAGCGTCGCACCGCTAGAAATGAGGGTAGGGCCGGTGTAGGAATTGGCGGCGTCGAGCGTCAGCGTGCCGCTGCTGACGGTTAGCGAAGAGCCGCTGGCCGTCAGGTTAGGTAAAGCGGACACCACCTCCCAGATGCCGGTGCCAGTTTTGAGGTAATTTAGCGGGCCAGTAGCGTTGACGTTGTTGAACGTGGTATTCAACGTGCCGTAAAATGAGCCGCCTAGTTCGATGGCCCAAGAAGTTGGGGCAGGAGCATCGCCGCGTAAATTGATCTGCGAGGTGGAGAGACTCAGCGGGCCGGCGGCTGCGTTGAACCGGCGGCTGGTCGTGGTGCCACCGATATCAAACAGGGAAAATATACCGTTGATGGTCTGGAGATTGGTGCTGTTGTTGATGAAAACATCCGGCCCGGTGGCCGCGCCCAACTGCTGGCCGTTGATGATGACGATCATCGGCGCGGTGCCAGCGTTGAAGGTCCAGGTCTGAGGGTTGCCGCTCGAATCACAATTGGCCGTGTTCGTCGCCCCGCTGGCGAGCGGTCCGAAACCGACAGGTACGTTGTTGATATTGTTGCCCGATGGGCCATTTCCCACGCCCCAGTTATTGGGGTTGCTGAAATTGTTGTTGGTGACACTGCCCGCACCGTTCCAGAGTGGATTGCCGGCGTGAAGGTCTAAACTCAAAAGGGTGGCAACCACCAACGTCAACCCCATAAAAAGCGGCCGGAAACAATGATTCATAAAACGGTCAATGGTCAACTGGATGAAAACTGCAGAAAATTAGCACGAAAATAGACCTCTTGCCATCCCGTAAACGCGGGGTAATCATCCACTAAGCAGGCTGGATCTGAATGCGTCAAAATCCTGCCAGCACTGCGGGCAGAGGTCAATGCCACTGTTTCGGGATGGAAATTTAAGGAACTTGCTGAAGGGTTACCGGTCCAATCAGGCCCGCTGGTAGCAACGGTGACTTTTTATTTACCGTCGGCGCGGTGATAGACGTATGCCGCTGTTCCACGGGCAACGCCGCGTCGCCCGCAAGCCGGTTGTTCCAGGTATTCACGACGTCCACCTCGAGCATGTTTCCGCCGGACTTAATCGCAGTAGAGATGTCCACTCGATATGGCGGCTGCCAGAGCGTGCCGAGTTTCTGGCCATTCACTCGCACAACGGCGATATCGTTGACTTTCCCGAGATCCAGAATCAATGCGGAGTGCGGAGTGCGAAGCGCGAGATCGGAACCATCAAAAGTATAGTGATAGGTGGCCTTGCCGGAAAAATATTTAATTCCGTCCTCAGACCGTTTTGTCCAGTCGGTGAGATGGCCGAATGTAATTTTTTCTGGCGCACCCCAGCCGGGAGGGAAGCTCACTTCCCACGGTCCGGCGATTTCCATCGGCGCGGCAGTGGCTGGCACCGCCAATGTACACGCGTGGCCGTCGGCGAACTTCAGTTCGTAATCGCCAGACTTTCCACCTTGGGCATTGATTCGGCCATAAGTGGTACGCGTCAACTGGAACGGAAGTTCGCTCGCACCATCCCCGGGTTGCCGCATGGAGGGTATGAGTTGGGCGATCTCGGCTGCGCTCAAGGGGCGGGAGAATTGTTCGATGGCACCCAGTTTCCCGCGAAATTTGGCTTCGGCGTGTCCTGCCCCGGAATGCACGATGTGGGTGCTCTTCAAGCCCGTTCGCGCCAGCATGCCGTTCAGATATAGATTCGGCTGGCCGCCGCGATACACCACCGCCACATGTGTCCAATTCGTGAGCGTGGCGGCGTAAACCAGCGTGGGCGCAAAATAATTCCCGCTATGCTCGAACACACCCACACCATTGCGCCCGACAGCCAATCCGCAGCCGGCATGAGTTTGGCCACCGAAACCCTCGCCATGCGGCGGGAAGAACACATCGTTGCGCGGCTCAGCCATGCCCACGATGCCGCTGTTCGCCTCGCGGACGAGCGTGATGTCATCGTCGGGTTTGACCCAGACGGCAAAGGTGAAATTGTCCGGATTATCGCTGACAACATCGCCGGTGCCGGTGCTGACTGCCGACTTCATCGCTGTGCCTAGGATTTCCTGGCCGCCGCAGGTGACCGAGATAATGCGCTCCGCCGGGGGCGCGGCTTTTTCTCGAAACACCACAAAGACCGAACCAGCCGGCCCGAAGGACAACGGCAGTCTCACCACGCCATCCGCCACGTCGTAAACCGCCGGGCGGTCGATGCGTCCGGAATCCGGCGACCACAACTCCGGCGCGCGATCTCCGACCCGGAAGGCCGCCGTCGTCGTCACTGGTTCTGCCGTGGGATTGGCGACAAAATAAATGTCCCTGTCGGCGCGATGCCGGTGGATGAAACCGAGTTTTGCCGAATTTTCAAAATCCGGCTTCAATTTCAGCTCCGCTAAAATGGGGTCAAGGCTGTTGCCCCAAAAGACGCGGCCTTTGCCGAACGGATGTTCGCCCGGCTGCTGCGGGGCGGCGTTGCCCCAGATTTCGCGGGCGAGCGTCTGGACTTCGGCGTCGCACTTCGGGAAATTTTCCAGGCTCGGCGAACGCGATGGCGGCGTTCCCACAATCGTCGCCCCGGCCTTCACCAATTCGCGGATTTTATTCAGTAACCCGGGGCGCATCGTTGCTGACTCTGGCAACGCGAGCAGCCGGTAACTCATGCCGTCCGGCAACGTCAATCGGCCGTCCTGCACCGCCAGCCGGTGCTCGATCACGTCGGCGTTAATGAAGTCATAGTCAAATCCGGACGGCAAGGGCGGCTGTTGCGGGCCGGCCATCTTGGGCGCGTCCTCGCTGATGAAGTAGGCCACATCGGCCACGTGCTTGCCGGCCTGCAACATCACGCTGCACCGCCGCAGATAATCAATCCACGCCTTCGACTGCTCGAACCAGGTGTTGTTGCGGTTGAACTCCGTGCCGAACCAGGCATTAACGCCGGGTAGTTTTTCGTCAGTCGGCTGGTGGATATAGACGTGAAACACGAACTGGTTGATGCCTTCGCAGAACGCCCAGTCGCCGCGCGCCTTCAAGTCGCGGGGCGAGTTGATGAAGGCCGGACCTCCCGTGAAGGCCTCGGCCCACGTAACCGGCTTGTCATAAATGTTCGCGGCGGAGGATGCGTCGCGCAATTCATATCGGCCAAGGTAGCCGGTGTCCCGCTGGTCCAGAAAATTGCCATTGGCCCAGAACTCGCCAGCAATCTCATCGCAGTCGCCTCCATACAACAGGAACTCACTGGGAAACCCCCAATGCCCGTAATTCTCCAGCCACATTTTCATGCCGTGCTCGTGGCACAAGTCGCGCAGACCGCCGACGTAATTGTGCGCCACCCGGTCCGCAACCAGACGTCGCAGATCCCAAAGAAAACGGTCCGACTGATCTACGCTGCCGACGATGCGCCCGGTCATCACCGGCAGAAACGCCATCGGAGCGTAACCGTAGCGCTTCTGAAAATCTGTCGCGAAGCCGTCTGTCCAATTTTCTGGTCCCATTTCATAACTGTCGGCCACGACGTGTTTCCAGGACTTGCGATCCGCCGCTGGCAGCCGTTTGAGCAGATCGCCAACATACGCGTCGAAGTGCGACCGCAGCGAGGTGCGGTTCATCTTGTCCACTTCCAAACCGGTTGCCTCCGGCGGCGCTGGGCCATTCTTCGTGCCAGTCGGCGTCATTGCCGAGCGCAAGACAATCCAATCGCCAGCCGGCACGTCCCAATGCAAAGTTCCGTCCGCCGCCATCAATTTGCTGAGATTGCGCACCGCGTCTGGTTTGATTACCAGACCGGACGCATCCGGTTCGGCTTCGCTGGGCCAAGTGTAAAAATCATAAAGCGGATGCGGTTCCTGACACACCTTCTGCAAGGATTTTTCCGCAAAACTTTCCACGCGCGCAGCTGGCGAAAGCTGGATGTCGCCGAGTTCGCAAGCCGCCGAAAATTTTAACTGAAAGAACCGGCCGGAGGCTTTCGGAAAAGTTGCCACGACGGGAGCGAGTGGCACCGGGCCAACGCCGGGACCGAGGTTGTGCCGGTCAATCGTGAATTTTTTCACTGTCCAATACTGCTGCCCGTTGTCTGACGCCAGCAATTCTGCTGAGACGTTCACTTTTCCCGCAGGCTGCACTATCACGCTCCGCGCCGTGAAAGACACCGGCATCTGGAAGTTCACGAGCGTTGGCGTGCGCGAAATGATTTTCGCCATTTTACCTTCGCCAGTTGGGGCTGGGAACGCCAGCACCGCGAGATCCTGAAACTCCCCTGGCGGCAATGGTAATTTGCCGGCGAAATGTTGCGGCCCTTGCAACCGCAATTCCGGCAGGGTGACGTAGCGCATCGCTTGGGAAGGTTTCACCCACGGCCCGCCGGACTGACTCCAGCCGGGCGAGTTAAACAAGCCAACGTCCACGCCGAGCCGAGTGCCTTCGCGCGCGGCGTGCTCAATATAACTCCACCAATCATCGGTGAGCGCTTTGGTCGTGCTGGTCGTCGGCGTGCCGCTCTGGCCGCTGATGACGCCAATGTAGCCTTCGCCGATGCCCACGCGCTTCATCGCTTCGAGATCGCGCGTGATGCCCACCTTGGTGATCTGGCCATCCATCCAATACCAGTAACACCGCGGCTTGGTCGCCGCTGGCGGCTGGTTGAATGCCTGCTCCAGCGTGTCAGCGGCTCCAGCCATCGTCATGGAAACAAGCCAGCAGCAAACAACTAATCGCATTTTATTTTTTTTCATAACAAATTTGGACCAAATCAAAGTTTTATATCCCTGTAAGCAGCCGGATACCTCTTGTTGCGCGCAAAAATTTTCGGTTTGTCTGTCATGGAATCACGATGGTCGTGTTAGCCAACGGTCCTTGCCGGACGC
>CAISVF010000214.1 GCA_903888765.1 uncultured Verrucomicrobia subdivision 3 bacterium
ATGAGTAGCCTTTGACCGTTGGGGAAATCTACAAAACTTTACCACCTGCAAAAAGAAAACTGATAAAGAAATGGTAAAGAAACCGGTATTTTCCAATGCCGCACCACTTGTAGTGGTAATCTATGACTGCCGACAAGGAATAAATAAAAAGGATAGTTTTAATTGCGCGCGCAAAAAAACGGCACGACAAATTGTGACATTATATGACAAATTGTGACAAAACCGGACATTTGCCGAGAGAAAAACACCCTTTATATAGTATTTTCGTATTTGGGTAGTTTGACGGGATAGCCGCGAGATAAGTGGTGGGAGAACCAGGAGGGTAAGTTTTTTGAAGATTGGAAAAAACGGTGAAAATCGGCAAAAGTTTGTCAGACTTCGCCCCGGTGACAGCAGTGTAGGACTGCCGGGGAAAGCCATAATTGACCCTGTAAATCGGCGACCAAATCCACTCTGAAAAAGGCGTGACCTTGAACGGTTTGGAAAATTTATATTAAAAAATTAATACAATTTATAATGCAATCAGATTTATATGCATCCCCATGCCGTATTTTGATAATTTTTGTGGCTCTGGCATCTGCGGGTTGGACAAATAGCTTGGCCTTGTTGATTTTGCCTGACCTCAGACAAGGAGGGCTTAGAACCTAATCTTGGAAAATTCCTTTACGGGCTGAATTGTTTGATGCGATAAAAACACTGGCTGGCCGATCCAATCCGGGTATCCATCACATTGTACACGCTGGTCAGCACGGTGTTGGTGACGACATCCGTCCAATGAACCGTATCGGTGGAGAATTGCAGCACAAAGGTTTTAGCCGGAGCCACCGCCAGGGAAAGCCCGCATTGTGGTCCGGATAAAACGAGCGATTTAACGAGCAGAGGGCGGCTGCCGCTTTTGGCTCCGCCCTTGAGCCGGACCAGATAAGGGCGCGAGAGACCGTTGACCGTCTGAAATTGTCCGGACACTAGAATGCTGTTGTCGTTTTGGAGTTTAATCGCGGAAATGGTGTCATTATCTCCCAAGGGAATAGCGAACCGGACCGGCTCAAAGTCGGTGTCCAGCGTGCCGTCGGTGTTTAAGCGCACGAGATAATTTCCCGACGGTGCCACATAAGATTTGAGAGCGGCCAGCACTTTCCCATCCGGCTGAACCGTGGTTTTGTAAACATAGGGCGGAGTAGATGTGGCATTTAAAAACAGGCTCAAATCCGGGTAAAAAGAGGGGTCCACGGACCCATCGGAGAGCAAACGTGCCAGGCAGCGGCGTGGTAATCCATTCAGGGTGGAAAAGCTACCGGCCAGGAGAGTGGTACCGTCTGGTTGAGAACTGACTTGACGGATGTAACTATTGCCGTAGCAAATAAAGAGCTGGCTGGAGGTGCCATCGGCATTGGTGCGCGTGTTGCTGCCATCGGCGTTGATGCGGTAAGCGTAGTTTCCCAAATCAGGGGCAAAAACCACCTTGCCATCGGCTTGCAGATCCAAGGAACCAACCGCACCAGCCCCGGTCGGATGATAGGCGGGATCAACGCTTCCATTGGGAGTCAATCGAGCCAGGCCGTTTCGGGTAATGCCGTTGTAGGTGGCGAAGCCGCCGCCGAGCAAAATGCTGCCATCAGGCATAAGTTCCAATCCACGAATATCGCCGACAACATTCCCGCTTATAGGTCCCGTTCCGTCATCAAATCCCGAATCCAGCGAGCCGTCCGCGTTCAGTCGCGCGAGATAGTTTTTGGCAATCCCATTGACCTGAGTGAAGATTCCGGCAATCAATATTTTGGCATCCGGTTGCAGCTTTATCAAATTAAGCCAACCTGCCGAACCGCTGTAGGCGAGTCCGCTGCCAGGGTCAAAAGTCGGATCGAGCGAGCCATCCGCATTCAATCTGGCGATGCCTCGGCGAATTTGGCCGGCCACCTGCTGAAACCATCCGCCCACCACAATTCCACCATCCGGTTGCACCGCCACGTCATTTACTGCTCCATCAAAGGTGCCGGGAGGAATGGCAAAGGTCGGGTCGAAACTCGCCGGCCCGTCATCATCCAATATGCTGACGATGCAATTGCTTTGCACGCCCAGAGACGCTCCGCCAACGGTGCTGGTCAGGCAGACTTGGAATGTCTCCAGATCTTCAATGTAAGTATCATCAATAATGGGCACGGTGATGGTCTTGCTCATTTCACCATCGAGGAACACCAGGCTGCCGCTTTGCGCCTCGTAATCAGATCCGGCCAGGGCGGAACCGGAGCGTGTCTGGTAATTGACAGTAATGTCTCCTTGGGTACCCCATATGCGGTTCACGGTAACGCTTACGGATCCGGCATTTTCAAACACCTCCGCCGTGGGCGTGGCAAACAATACGGTTCCCGGACCGTCCGCAGAATCACCCGATAAACGCACCAGCGGAGGGACCGCCGTTCCGTTCAGGACCGTGAAGTCGCCACCCACGAGCGTTTTTCCATCCGGCTGGGCGGCGAGGGCGTTCACGTAACTGCTGGCTCCCGTGCAAGCATAGGTGGTATCCAGAGAGCCGTCTGGATTCAGGCGCGCCAGATTGGCATTCGAAGAGCCCGTCATTCCAAAAGTACCGGCGATCAGCACTTTGCCGGCGATTTGGGGAATGGCGGTGATGATGCCGTTACCGTAATCATAGCTTTTGGAATGAAATCCCGAATCCAACTGACCATTGGCAGTGAGGCGGACCACCCAGCCTGAATTGATGCCATTGATTCGATAGATCCAACCGCCCAGTAGCAAGTTGGAACCCTGCTGCAAAATGCTGTTGGCCCACCCACTGATTTTCACCAGATTAAAACCGGCGTCCCGCGTGCCATCCGGATTCAGGCGATAGACGATGTTGGATCCCGGATAATTCCAATTGATATTTTCCTCGATCAAAATCTTGCCATCCGATTGCAGCCCCATCCGATAGGGCGTATTGGTGATAATCGCAAAGCCATTATCCAGGGAACCATCGGCATTGAAACGGACAAGCGCTGGCAGTTTGCCACCATTCGTGGCCAGCATGTAGGACATGACGCTGGCGAGCACTTTTCCATCGGGTTGCACGAGAATCATGCCAATATTATTCGCTGGCGAAAATGGCACGGGCGGCGTATTAGTCGCAGGCGCCGGGAGATTGCCGGCCAGAATTTGCGGAACAAAGCCACCATCTAAAGTTCCATCCACATTAAAACGAGCCAGGCAGGGGCGAGGAACTCCCTGGAGCCTCAGAAAATTCCCGGCAATAAAAAACCGCCCATCAGTTTGGGCGCCCATGGCGGCAACCGTTGAACCGGGCGGCAAACCGGGATTGAAATTCTCGTCCAGGTTGCCATCCCTGTCCAATCGGGCCAGCCCGGAGTATCCATACCGGAACAAGATGTGCCCATCCGATTGCACCAGCAAATCGTTAACCACCGGATTGGTCATGCCGGCATGGAAAGTGGGATCCAGCAAGCCGGGCTGCGCCTCGACCTGCCGACCTGAGCCAACCACCATGACCCAAGTGACCACCAGCCAAAGGTGCAAGGGGAAGTTGCGGAATTGCCTTGGAAGAGCAGGAGAAAAACACATAATAATACAGTAATTCCAGCGGTTGTATATGTCTGCGATTTTATATTGGCAACACAATTCTTGATTCCATCCTGGAATTGCTCAGCTTGCGCAGGTAAACCAGACTCGTTTAACCAAAATTCTTACAGCTCATCAAACGGTGGTGAGCA
>CAISVF010000215.1 GCA_903888765.1 uncultured Verrucomicrobia subdivision 3 bacterium
AACAACCAAAACATAACAATGCCCGCCGACCTTGTAGCGTAATTAAATCACGCTTGAGGTCATTGATTCAAAAACGCGCCGCTCGGTTACATGAGCCGGCCCGCGTTCAGCAGAACCAAATCCTCCCTGTTCATTAGTCAACCCAGGAAAGATATCAATCAGCGCTGCCTCTACCTCGTCTGCTTCGTCTTGAGTCATCCCATGCCTGTGAATGACATGAATCGGCTCTAAACGGACATCTAAAATGTCTCGGATGGTTTTAAGCTTGTCCGACGGTTCGGATTCGGCGGAAGCTACGCCTTTCCGCGCTTCATCAATGTGGGCGAAAACACGGTTGCCAATCCCTTGCCCGATATAAAATGTTGAACCATCGCGCGGATCAATTAAGCGATAGACGTAGTGATCAACTTTTTCAAACAATTCCGACGGGAAGGAAGCAACGCTTTTTGTTTCCATGTGATTAATTTTCTCAATTATGTAAGAAACATTTAAGCCATCGCGCGGGCGATACTGTTCCAACACGGATCGTGCAGTTCGGTGAGCGGGGCGGAGAATTCGCCGCTCACGGTCTTCACCGTCAGCTTGTCGCCGCCGACTTTGCCGATCTGCATCACCATGACAGGAGGAGATTATTTCTTCGGCGGCAGTTCGCGGATGAAGGCCCAGGAGACTTCGGCGGTTTGCCCGTTGTCGTAATGCACATAGAAACCGGCGTGGCACCAGTCCTCCAGTTCCACCCGTTCCACTTTTGCCTTGGGCGAAATCTTGTTGGCCTTGCGGATGGTGGCGTGCGGTTCCATAAAAGAAACGCCGTCCTCAAAATCTACCTCAAAGGCATCCTCCCACGCGAGGTAGCGGACGCTGGTGAGGTTCACCATCTTGGCCGTGCCAAACGGTTTCTTGAGCGATGTCAGTGTCGGGGTCATAAGCGGCCTTCGCGTTTCAGAGCCATGATTATATCTACCAGATTTTTTGGCGGAGTCCAGTTTTCCAAACCTTCAAGCGTGTCCACGTTCACGCGGCCCAGCTTGCGGCCTTTGGCGGTTTGCACATGGATATGGCGCGGACTGTGGTCGCCAATCCACCAGAACAAGATGTAACCGCCTCGACGGACTTTGCCCATACTCTGGGATGTATAGTGAATTCGGGTGGTTTGCGCATGCTGGTTCACGCCATTGCGCGGGCGAGGCGGTTCCACCACTTTCGCAGCACGCCCACAATAACGGCATCCGCGCGCACGCTGATGACTTCCACGAACGAATAACCGCGTTTCACCGCCAGCCAGAGCGAGGTCAGGAACAGCAGGATGAAAATGCTCTGATTCTGCCAGCCATCCAATTTCCATTGATGTTTCCAAAACCAAATCGGATGCCGGAACAATGGCTCCGAATAGCAGATCGGCCACAGATCACCGACCGTCGGCCCGCGTGAACCGACCAGATCGCAGAGCAGATGCAGATGAAACGTCAGCAGGCACAGGAGTAAAACGCGCCCGCGTTGGCGGGCAAAAATTGTGAGCAGGAGCGAAACGCTAAGCGCCCCCGGCCAACCATGCAGCAAGATGTGATGATATTGCTGATAGAGCGCAAACGTGCATTCCTTGCCGGTAATCCAAGAACCGACGACATCAGCCACGGCACCAAGCCCGTCGGCATCCGGCAAAACACCGGCCAGCGTCACCAGCTTGCGATCTCGCGGATTGTTGGTGGTTGCCGCCGCAACCAGCCAGCTACCGACGAGATGGGTGAACGGGGACATTGAGTTTATAATTTTTCGCGGTGCGGCAGATGGTTGGTGGCCGTCCGCTAGGACTTCCAGCGCGCCAAGGCCGCGTCGCGGGTGTCGGCAAACAGGAATTTCAGCGGCGGCGATTCGACGTGGCTGTCGCAAAAGGCCGCGCTAGCCTTGCCTTACTGCGAACGCACGCGGTAGAAACGTTTGGAGAAATTCGTGTATTCGGAGTCGCTGAAAAAATTAGTGCCGTTGACCAACGTGTTGGTGATGACCGGAATCCAATTCTGCAAATTGGTGGCAGCCTCCACCACCACTGTCTGATTGCCGGCCCAGTTGATGTTAAAGCAAAAGCCATTGGCAGATTGTCCTGAATTGCCTGCCCGTTGTATTTGTGGCAGCCACACGGCCGTGGGCCAACCGCCGAATGTGGAGTCCCAGCCCGAAGTGCCCGGCAGATAATAAACTGTTCCGGATTCACCTCCAAAGAGCAAGTTGTCTGCACTGCCCGGTCCGCCACCCACGCTCGGAGCGTTCCCTTGAAAATATGCCTGGTGTAAGTCAGGGCAAAGGCCAAAGGAACGATATCCCATGTTGGTGATGTTGGTGGGAATCGTCACACTCGTCAACCCGCTATATTCAAACGACTGATCACTGATGCTGTTAATGCTATTGCCAAATTTAACACTGGTCAGCCCGGAACAACCGTAAAACGCGCCAATGCCGATATTGATTACACTGTCAGGAAAAACCACATTCGTCAGCCTGGAACAACTGAAAAATGCGTCATAGCCAATGTTGGTTACACCGCTGCCAATCGTCACACTCCTCAGATTGTAACACTCATAAAACGAATAATTGCCAAGATTGGTTACTCTGTCAGGAATCCTCACGCTCGCAATGGAACAATTGTAGAATGCATAATCACCGATGCTCATGACGCCATTGCCTATCGTCACGTTCGTCAGATAGTAACACGACTCGAACTGATAAGTGCGAATACTTGTGAGGCTATTGGGAATGATCACACTCGTCAGCTTGGGACAAAACCAGAACGCGGAAGAGACAATGTCGGTCACGCCGTTTGGAATCGTGTAGCTGCCGGTCAGGCCTCCAGGATACTGGACCAGCGTGGTCAGGGTTTTGTTGAACAGCACTCCATTGGCACTGGCATAATTCGAATTAGCCGCTTTCACCGCAATGTTAGTCAGGTTGGCGCAACGCTCGAATGCCGTATCGCCAAGGCTGGTGACGCCGCTGCCGATCATTACATTCGTCAGGCCGCCACAAAACCCGAATGCATCATTGCCGATGCTGCTGACACTGTCGGGAATCGTCACATTGCCCAAGTCGAGACAATTCTCGAACGCCTCGTTGCCAATACTGATGACACCGTTGCCGAACATTAGATTTGTCAGACAGGAACAATTCAGGAACGCATCATTGCCAATGTTGGTGACGCTGTCGGGGATTGTCACACTTGCCAAACGGTCTTGACCACTAAATGCACGGACTCCAATGCTCGTCACTGGATAACCGTTGGTGGTGGCGGGGATGATTACACTGACGGCACCGCCATTATAGCGCGTGATAATAATTGCTCCGTTGTTGGTGCTGCAGATGAGTTGCGCCCAGCCCGCAAGGGGCAAGGTGGCTAGCAGCAAAACAGCAAAAACAACTCTGCCGCAGGGGCACCTTCGGGGATTCATGAGTTGAGTTTTTCACACCCGTTTCCTCAAAGCAACTTACAATTACGCCATCGCGCGGGCGATGCTGTTCCACCAGGCGGCAGGGAGAAAGTTTTTCGCGGTGCGGCAGGTGGTCGCGATTCCAGCGCGCCAAGGCCGCGTCGCTGGTGTCGGCAAACAGAAATTGCAGCGTTGGCGATTCGACGTGGCCGGCGCAAATGACCACGTTGGCTTGGCCGACGGCATGGAATTTTGCCAGCCCCGTCAGGGGCGAAATATTTGTAGAAAATCATCACCGAGAATTTCCAAGCTCCGTCAGGAGCGACATCTCTTGGAAATATTCCGAATATGCCGCTCCTGATGGAGCTTTTTCATTTGCGGGTTTCGGTTCTACAAAGATGCCGCGCCTACGGCGCTAGTTTTTCCCGGTGCGGCAGGTGGTCGCGGTTCCAGCGCACCAAGGCCGCGTCGCTGGTGTCTTCAAACAGAAAATTTAGCGTCGGCGATTCGACGTGCCCGTCGCAAAAGACCACGTTGGCTTTGCTTTGGTGGCGCTTGTCATTGACCGTAGTTTCAAAGCTGTCGTTGCCAATGATGGTGTATTGTCTCCACAACGCTGACTCACCAAAATAAAGTGCCTTGCTGTTTCCCGAATACCCATCGCCTATTGCTATCATCTCACTTGGTGCAACCACTTCGGAATCCGTCACCGCTGGTTTTGTCGCCGGCCAATTTCTAACATGCTGTCCAATCGTAACTGGAACGGTATGAAAAAAACCAAAAGTCCCACCTAGGCCGTTGGAAAGCGTGTTGGTTCCCAGGCCAAACGCATTATATCCATAAGATGCGTCTGGCATTTTATTTTCTAAGTTGGAAGATGGGCAATGCCACACGCCCTTTTTCCAAAAGTTTGTATCGCGTTTTTTGTCTAGATCTAGCTGCCGGCCTAAAATAATGATCCACGTCTCTGCATTATGAAGCGTGTTTGAAGTCGTGATGGTCGCGTCTTGGAAGAGCGGGTATCGGTGGTTTTCACCAATATATTCCTGTAATGCCTGACCGAGCTGGCGGACATTGTTGACGCACTGGATTTGTTTTGCCCGTTGCATGCTGCGAGACAAGGTGGGCAACAAGAGCACCAGCAGAATTGCAATGATAGCAATGACGACCAAGAGTTCCATCAGCGTCAAAGCCGAGTTCGTTCTTGGTCGTTGCAGTTTCATTTTACGCCATCGCGCGGGCGATGCTGTTCCACCAGGCATCGTGCA
>CAISVF010000216.1 GCA_903888765.1 uncultured Verrucomicrobia subdivision 3 bacterium
ACTCCGTTTATCAGCCGAATAAAATCGTCCTCGGTAATCGTGGAGCAGTGGAACCATTTGCCCGAACGCTGTCCGCGACCGGAGCCGCAACGGCATTTGTTTGCACCGGCACGGCTTGTCAGGCCCCGACCACCGAGGCTAATGTCCTTTGGCAGCTGATAGGGTAACAGGCTGTTGACTTTCCATTTTCCAGCCCGTCACCGGGCGGGCCGGTTGGCCCTTTTGATAAAACATCGGTCGCAAATAATGGGCATGGGTAATCCTACCGCTAAGCGGAACATACCGGCTGGCTAACCATTTTCCGTTCGTGTCTTTTTAGCGGCCCGGAGTTATTTTTCTTCCGGTTGAAATGAGTGATTTTGCAACAAGATTTGGCGGCATCGCCCGATTGTATGGCCGCAGCGGCTTGGAAAAGCTTCGGCAGGCACATGTCTGCGTCGTGGGAATTGGTGGCGTGGGGGCGTGGGCGGCGGAAGCGCTGGCTCGCTCCGGCATCGGCGCGCTGACGCTCGTGGATCTGGATGAAGTTTGCGTGACTAACATCAATCGCCAGTTGCACGCGCTTACCGGCACAGTGGGCCGCGCAAAAGTGGACGTGATGGCCGAGCGCATCCGCGCCATTAATCCGGATTGCCGGGTGACCGCGGAACAGCAATTCTTTAACGTGCAAACCGCCACCAGCCTGCTCACGACGGAATTGGATTTCGCTCTCGACGCCATTGATGATGTCACCAACAAAGTCTTGTTGCTGGTGCGTTGCCGCGAGAAAAACCTGCGAGTCATTGCCTGCGGCGGCGCGGGCGGACGCCGTGAAGTGACGGCTATTCGGGTCGGGGACTTATCCCAAGCCAGTCATGACAAGCTGTTATCCGAAGTGCGGCGACGCTTGCGCAAAGAACACGGTTTTCCGGCCGAACAACGGCCGATGCTCGTGCCATGCGTGTATTCAGTAGAGCGTACCACTTACCCGCAGCCGGATGGATCCGTGTGCGAACTGCGTTCGGAAGCGGAAGACGGCTCACGCCTGAACTGCAATGGCGGTCTTGGCTCGGCGACTTTCGTGACCGGCGCGTTCGGTTTTGCGGCAGCCGGCGTAATCGTTCGCACCATTGCCGGGCAACCCATGGAAGTGGCACCAGCCTGATCGTTAATTAATTTCAGCCCGGAAATGGTGAATATCTTGTTGTTATTAAATGGGATGCAGTTTGCAGAATGGAAAATGCGGCACCTACGGAGCTTGAATTCATTTGGGCAGCTCTTTTTACCGGAATGCCGCGCCTACGCCCCTAAAATACGAACCTTCAGCCAGAATCTCAAATGTCGGGTCGAGCTTCAAAAACATGATTGATCTCTGGCGCCCCTTCGCTGGTTTGATTTTGCCAGCCACCGATTATTACGATTGACTCAACCAAGCCGGCGGTGTTTTATCGCCGGCAACATCCCGTTGCAGTTGGCTGAGCGGAACGCTGCCAGGACAAGCTGAACTGTAAGGATGGTTATGCGGCCAAGTCCAGCTTGCAGCGTATGGGCTACCGGTGGCCCGAATTTTTTAATCATGAAATTACCAGTCGTTTTAATCGCACTTGCTTGCTGGCATTCGTTTGCCGGAGCGGTCCCCAATGAACCTCCTCGTGCGCCGGAGCGCGAGGCGTTAATGACGACTTCCGCCGAGCGGGATATGCGGCTGGGCTGGTGGCGGGAAGCCCGGTTTGGCATGTTTATCCACTGGGGCGTGTATTCCAGCCTGAGCGGCACGTGGAATGACAAGGCCTATGGCGGTTACGGCGAGCATATCCAAAGGATGGCGAAGATTCCCATTCCCGTATATCGCCGGGAAGTTGCCGGCAAATTTAATCCGGTGGCTTTCGATGCCGATGCCTGGGTTCGTTTAGCCAAACAGGCGGGCATGGGCTACCTCATCATTACGGCCAAGCATCATGACGGCTTCGCCATGTATGATTCCCGGGTCACCGATTACAATATCGTCAAGGCAACTCCTTTTGGGCGCGATCCCATGAAGGAACTGCGGGCCGCCTGCAAAACGCATGGCCTCAAGTTTGGCTTTTATTATTCGCACGCCTTCGATTGGGGCGAGGAAAACGCCCCCGGCAACGACTGGGATTACAATAATCCGGGAGGCGACAAACTGCTGCATGGCTCGGACTGGTGGGATCACTATCCGGAATTTCTGCCCCAGGCGCGGAAATATGTGGATGAAAAATCCATTCCACAGATTCTTGAACTCATCCACAATTACGATCCGGACATCATGTGGTTCGACACGCCCCACAAATTGCCGGATGAGGAGAATCGCCGTATCATGGCGGCGGTGCGAAAAGCCAAGCCCACCCTGGTCGTCAATGGCCGGCTGATTTATGGCCTGGGCGACTATGATAGCACGTGTGACCGGCCAGCGGAGTTTCCGCCGCATGAAGGCGATTGGGAAGGTATTCCCACCACCAACGAATCCTACGGCTACAATAAAAACGACCGGTCTCACAAACCCGTCGCCTATTTTATCCGTCTGCTCGCCAAGTCCGCCGCCCGTGGCGGCAACGAACTGATGAACATTGGCCCGATGGGCAATGGTCGCATAGATGAAGCGGATGTGAACATTCTGCACGGCCTGGGCCGATGGTGGGCGGTGAATGGCGAATCCATTCGGGGCACCACGCGCACGCCGCTCGCGGTTCAGGCATGGGGCGAATCCACCCGCAAAGGGAACCGGCTTTATCTTCACGTTTTTGACTGGCCGAGCGATGGTAAGTTGGTAGTGGGCGGCTTGCCGACGACCGTTCTCCGGGCTTGCCTGCTGGCCCGGCCGGATGCGCCGCTGAATTGTTCGCGTCCGGGAGTGGATATCATTGTTGCCGTCCCCGCCGCCGCACCGGATGCGGCGGATTCAGTGATTGCCCTCGACTGTGCGGCTGAACCCCGGGCAGACTCCACCCGTTTACTGGCCGTCAACCTTGCGACCAATACTCTGCGCGCCTTCGATGCGACCCTGAGCGGCAATTTACGTTTCGGCTCAGGTGAAAAAAACAATGACACGGCGCAAAACTGGGTCAGCACCGATGATGCGGTCATTTGGCCGGTACGCTTGCGAGAGACCGCCACTTTCGAGTTGGGCATTAACTACGACGCGCCGTGGACCAGCAAAGTAAAGCGGATGGTCGAAGGGGACGCTGGAAAAGAAATCGTGCCTGCCCATCAAGGCGCGGGCGGTGAGTATGTCGTTCAGGTGGCGGGAAACCACTTCACCGGCCAGGTCCGGCCGGGCAGCAAATTGACCGAAACCCTCGGTCAAGTGACCATACCCGCCGGTATTCACGAAATCCGCGTCACCGGCCACGAAATCACCGGGCAGGAACTGCTACGCCTGCGCAGCCTGACTTTGCTGCCGGTGGTGAAGTGATCCGGCCGGCAAAACCGCAGCTTGATTTCTGTTGGATCAAGTTCGCGCGGGCTTTAACCTAAATCGAAAATGGATTACATGCAGAAAATCAGTTGGCTGTTATTGTGGGTGCTGGCGCTGGGAGATTGGGAACTGCCGGCAGAATCTGTGATGGTCAACCAGGCTTTCCTAACCACCCCCGTCCGGGTGACAGCCCTCAATACCGGCAACAACCAGTTGCTTTATTTCACCTCGTCGAGCCTCACGGCAGACGACCAACATCTGGTATTTATTGGGGACCGGACGGGCAATCCGAATCTCTTTACGCGTGATCTGGTGACGGGCGCGGAACGCCAATTGACCACCAACACCGAAGGCGTCCTGAAAGCCTATGTCTATTTTAACGGCTTTCCTTATCGCGGGTTTGGGAAAGGCAGCGTGAGCCTCGATTCCCGCAAGGGAATGGTTTATTACCTGCAGGGCCGGGAAATCCGGGTAGTGAAGTTGAATGGTGAGACCAGAATTCTGGCGGAGTTGCCCGCAAATCAGATGACGGCGTTTACGCACGTCTCCGCCGACGGCACGCGTTTGTGTGTGCCCACGACGGACGCGCGCGCCTTGGACGGCGACACGCAACTAAAGGACCGCCCCGCTTATGATATTGACCAGCGGGTGCAGCAGGAACATCTGGTTTCCTATCTGCGGGTTTATGACACCGAAACCGGAAAGGAAATCGCCTGCGAGCCGGTAACCAATGCCTGGATCACCCACGTGCAGTTTTCACCGCGTGACCCTCATTTGATTCTCTATAACCACGAGTGGTGTTCCCAATCGGGCATCCGCCGGATGTGGCTTTGGGATGGCCAGCGGCACATTCGTTTGCGACCGGAAGGCGAAGGCCGGCAGCGCGATGACTGGACCTGCCATGAAATGTGGGAGCGTGATGGCTCGGCCATTATTTACCACGGCAACTATACCAATGGCGTGTGCTATGTGGGGCGGGTATTGCCGGATGGCACAGGCCACGTGGAGATTGCCTTGCCCCCAGATTGGAAAAGATATGGTCACTTTACCGTGGGGCATCCCGGAGAACTGGTCACGGACGGCTGCTATCAACTCTCGGCGGATAAGAAATGGGGCGGTGACTGGATCAGCAAACTCAAGGTGGACTGGGCAGCCCATCGCATCGCATGGTTGCCGCTGGCGAAGCACGGCACGAGTTGGCAGTCTCAGGACTGCCATCCGCACCCGATCTATGACTTTGCAGCAAACAAGATTTATTTTACTTCTGATGTTGGCGGAAATCGTGCGGTTTATATGATCAACGTTCCCCATCCGGATTAAAACCACCGTCAACCTTAAGGAATGACTCTTCGCAAGACAGATTGGTTTGCTTTTTGCCTGAGGCGCGCCGGCTGAAAAGCAGGCGGCGGATTAATCATTAATGCAAAGAGAAGGACTGCTTCGAAAGCCGCTCCGGTCATAATTTAAAATGAAATGTTTCGTTCTTGCCTGCCTGGTGGGTCTATCGGCGTCGCCCATTAGCGTGAGCGGTCAATAGAAAAAATAGATTATCGTCAGCCAGCTTTTTTATTAAAAGCTGTCTTTTCTTTTTCGGGCCGTTGCGGGCGGCGTCCAAGGAGCAATTCGTGCCTGTCATTTCAGTCGTTGTATCAGG
>CAISVF010000217.1 GCA_903888765.1 uncultured Verrucomicrobia subdivision 3 bacterium
CAATTGGAAATCTCCCGAAACGATCATCCAGAATCTCTGCGATATCGCCAGCAAAAATGGCAACTATCTGCTCAATGTCGGGCCGACCAGCGAAGGGCTGATTCCCCAGCCCAGCGTGGACCGGCTCGCCGAAGTCGGCGCGTGGATGCAGGTTAATGGTGAGGCCATTTATGGCTCCGGCCCGACGCCCTTTGGCGCAGAAGCCGGCGCGTTCAGCGCCACGGAAAAAGATAAGCATGGCAAACCCAAATTTGTTCCCGCTTGGGACTGGCGCGCGACCACCAAGCCCAGAAAAATTTATCTGGAAATTTTCCAGTGGCCGGCCAGTGGTCGCCTGGAGTTGCCGGGGCTGCAGAGCAAAGTCAAAAAAGCCTGGTTACTGGCCAATGGTAAAAAATTGAAAGTCACCCAATCTGCCGCTGGCGTCACCATTGCCCTGCCTGCCGGGGCGCCGGATAAAATCGCCTCGGTCCTTTGTCTCGAAATTAAGGATCGCGTCCCCAAAGTTGCCGCTGTGAAATAACTTAATACTCTATGAGATCCCTATTCTTCGCCGGCATCGCCGTGCTATCGCTCGCGTCCGCTGCCATGGCCGACCACGAGCCCGCCCTCATTCCGCAACCGCAGCAAATGGTGCGGATGGAAGGGGTGTTCAAACTGTCGCCGGACACGCGGATTTATACCGATCCGGCTTCGGTTGAGACCGGTGAATTTCTGGCCGCCCAATTGCGTCAAGCCACCGGCTGGGGGTTCCGCCTCAGCGGCAAAACCACGGCCAATGAGGTGGTGACTGATGGTATTTTACTGACCACCAGTGGCGCGGAGAGCCGTCTCGGCGCGGAGGGTTATGAACTGGTCGTGGATTCCCATCAAGTCGTCATCCAGGCGGCCACCCAGGCCGGTCTGTTTTATGGGGCCCAGACCTTGCTGCAGCTTTTGCCGCCGGAAATTTTTTCAGCCGCTGCCGTAAAAAACTTCGATTGGCAGATCCCCTGTGTGAAAATAACCGACGCACCCCGCTTTCCGTGGCGCGGGCTGATGCTCGATGTGAGCCGCCATTTTTTTACCAAGGACGAAGTTAAACGATTGCTTGCCGCCATGGCGCGGCACAAGATCAATACGTTTCACTGGCATCTGGTGGATGATAACGGCTGGCGCATTGAAATTAAAAAATATCCCAAGTTGACCACGGTTGGCGCGTGGCGCGATGGCGTGGGTTTTGGGCTCGAAAAAGATTCTACTACGGCCTACGGCCCGGACGGACGCTATGGCGGATTTTACACGCAGGATGATATTCGCGACGTGGTGGCCTACGCACAGACCTTGCACATCACGATCGTTCCGGAAATTGAGATGCCCGGACATTCACTCGCGGCGCTTACGGCGTACCCGGAATTCGGCACCGGCGACGGGCCCTTCGAGATTCCGCTGAAGGGCGGCGTAAATCCCGGCATTTATTCGCCGGCCAAGGAGGGGGCGTTTCAATTTTTGGACGATGTGCTGTCGGAGGTCGCGCCGTTGTTCCCTTCCAAATACATTCACATCGGCGGCGACGAAGTGCCGAAAGGTTCCTGGAAAAAGGACGCGGCGTGCCAGGCGCTGATGAAACGTGAGAATTTAAAAAATGAGGAGGAATTGCAAAGCTGGTTTATCCGCCGCGTGGAAAAAATCGTCAATGCCAAGGGCAAGACGATCTTGGGCTGGAGCGAAATCCTGCAGGGCGGCCTCGCGCAAAATGCGACCGTGATGGATTGGGTCGGCGGTGGCGCGGAAGCGGCCAATGGCGGACACGATGTCGTCATGGCGGCGAATGATTTCACCTACCTGTGCTACTATCAATCCCTGGACCGTCCACCAAAACTCAAGGC
>CAISVF010000218.1 GCA_903888765.1 uncultured Verrucomicrobia subdivision 3 bacterium
AGGTAGGTATCGTAAGTGGCGATTTTCATCGCCTCAATTGCGCTACCGCGAATGAAAAACTCAAAAATAGCCAGTCAAATCAAGCGTTTTGTGCGTTTTTCCTTTTTCAGACAAGCTCTTATGGAATGCGGACGTTGAGAATGGAACGGGCAAATGGTGCCATTGATAACAATTATCACTATTTCGGGGTTTGCAATTTGGTGGGCGGTTCGCCTGCTAACTGGATTTCGTCTGGAGTGATTGGTTCTGTCATTGCTGGCGGCGGGTTTCAAAATTATTTTTACAATGGGAATTTCATGGTTTCCGGCTCAAATACGGTATTGGCTAACTTTTCCTTTGTCGGCGGCGGCTGCCAGAATTCCATTCAGACGAATTCTCATCATTCTTTCCTTGGCGGTGGCAACCAGAATTCCATTCAGAAGTATTCTAGTTGTTCTTTCCTTGGCGGCGGTGCTGTCAATGCCATCCAGCCGAATGCCTTCGGTTCCTTCCTTGGCGGTGGTTACTGCAACACCAATGGCGCCCCTTATTCCGTGGTGCCGGGGGGTGATTTCAACTATGCCGGTGGCGCGAACAGTTTTGCCGCCGGTCATCGCGCCAAGGCCATTTACTCTGGTGACTTTGTCTGGGCCGATTCGCAAGCCGCGGATTTCAATGCTACTGCGACCAATCAATTTCTCATCCGCGCTTCCGGTGGCGTGGGCATTGGCTTGACGAATCCCACCGCCCAGCTGCACGTTTCCAGCAGTGGCGGCGAACATGCTCCGCAGGTGTGGATCAACGAGACGACCACCAATGGTTCAAGTGTGCTTCGTTTTACTTCCGGCGGAGATTACGACAAGCGGTGGGACGTGGCCACGCAGACCAACCGGTTTGCCATTTACAGCGGACAGTTTGGTAACGACATGCTGGTGCTGGACAGCGGCGGTTTGGCTGTGCGCGGTACCTTTGTCAGCACCAGCGACCGGAATGCGAAGGAAAACTTTCGGCCGGTGGATGCGCAGGAGGTATTGGGCAAGGTGGCATCGCTGCCGTTGAGCCGTTGGAACTATAAGCAGGATGCCATCAGTCAGCACATCGGCCCGATGGCGCAGGATTTCTACGCCGCCTTTAACGTCGGCCCGGACGATAAACACATCACCACCGTGGACGAAAGCGGCGTGGCGCTGGCCGCCATTCAGGGACTCAACGCGAAGTTGGAGAAGGAAAACGCGGAGTTGAAAGCGCGGCTGGAAAAACTCGAGCAAATTGTTGGGACGCTAACCGGAGGTGCCAAATGAAAATCCGAGGATGGAAGTTTGCGGAGGGTTAGCGGAATTCGTGAAGCGTCTTGGAATGCGGTAGCCCTCCACCGCTTTTAAAGAACCTTGGGCAGGTGAGCGCCCCACCAAGCGTCAAAGGGCCGACGCGCTTTAAAAGCAGGCGAAGCTCGGTGGTGCTGCTCGGCTTCCTCCTCCTTCATTCAAACCTCTGCTTGCGGTCATCTGGTTAAACCAACTCCCTCGAATTGACTAAAATCGGCGGCGGCGGCACCATCAGCCAGCACGATGCCAGCACCCCGCTGACCGGCGGGCCTTACTCCCTTACCGGCGGGTTCTGGGCGATCATCAGTAGCGTGCAAACGGCCGGCCTGCGCAACTGCACCAATATTTTCGGAAGCGGCACGAATAGCATTACCCTGATCTCACCAGACAAAAATCTATTCTTCGCGCCTACACCAATAGCGGAAACAGGTTGCGCGCTGATAGGTGCCTGCAATTTTGAGGAGTCCGTAAAAGCCAAATTTTAAAACGGTAGATTTGGTGGGCGTCTACAAAAGACAGCCTCTGCCCATAGCGCTCCGTCTTGTAAACATCTTGGTAGTAGTTTCCAACTGTTCACTGCCAACTGTGGGGGCCAACTTTCCTTGACCCATAAAACTATTCGTCTCAGACGACTTCGCTATAAACCAGCACAGACTAAACATATTTTGTTATTTCATTGACAAAATAGGTGGATTGACAATGAAATATACTTGTGCGCGGCGCGTTTTTGAATCAATGACCTCAAGCGTGATTTAATTACGCTACAAGGTCGGCGGGCATTGTTATGTTTTGGTTGTTCGTTTTTGCGGTGCCGGTTTTCTGCTTTTGGTTTTCTTCCCGGC
>CAISVF010000219.1 GCA_903888765.1 uncultured Verrucomicrobia subdivision 3 bacterium
CAAGGGCCGGGAGCAACGGTCGGGCAGGCGCTGGTTCGCCACCCGGCCGCCCAAGCAGTTGGTTTTACCGGTTCCAAAAGGGCTGGTCGCGCGCTGTTCGATCTGGCGGCTGCCCGCCCACAGCCCATTCCGGTTTATGCGGAAATGGGCAGCGTGAATCCGCTGGTCATTCTTCCCGGCGCCCTGGCTGAACGCAGTAACGCGCTGGCGGCGGGCCTGGCTCAATCCATTACGGCGGGAGCCGGACAATTTTGCACCAAACCGGGATTGATATTTCTGCTGGCCAACCCGGCGGCGGACCAGTTTATGGCGCAGCTCGCAAAAGAAATGGCAGCGGTGCCCGCCACCACCATGCTGGCGGTGGAAATGCAGAAGAACTTCTGTAGCGCCACCGGGGTGTTCCAGAAAATCCCCGGCGTCCAATGCGTGTTAAACCCGGACCCCTCGGGTTATGCGGCGATCTCGGCAAAATTGTTCACGGTGGAGGCAGCAACCTGGCGAAGCCAGGAAGTCTTACACGAAGAAGCGTTCGGACCGGGTGCCATCGTGATTCGTTGCCGGGATATGGCTGATTTACAAGCCAGTCTGGCGGTGGCCGGGGGCAACCTGACCGCTACGCTCCAGGCCGGAACCACCGACGATGCCGGGGAAGTGGTGGCGCTGACTCAATTGCTGGAACAGCTCGCCGGACGCTTGATTTTCAATGGCTTTCCCACGGGGGTGGAAGTGTGTGCGGCCATGATCCATGGCGGCCCCTACCCGGCCACCACCGCGCCGGCCTCAACTTCCGTCGGCGCTCTGGCCATGCAGCGTTTTCTCCGGCCGGTCTGCTTTCAAAACGTGCCGGACTCCCTGCTGCCGCTGGAATTGCAGAACGCCAATCCACTGGGAATCTGGCGCGCGGTCAATGGTCAGTGGACAAAACAGGCGATCGCCTGAACTCACGCAAAACGGTCCGGCGATAGCAGGCTCAAATCAAAAGCGGGGCGTTCGCCGCTGACGATTTCACTGACGATTTGTCCCGTGATGAGGCTCAAACTCATCCCCATCATCGCGTGACCGGTGGCGAGGGTGAGATTGGCGTATTTGCGGGTGCGCCCCAGATAAGGCAGCCCATCGGGCGAACACGGGCGCAGGCCGCACCACGGCTGGATGCCTTGAAAATCCTCCGGCGCGAACCGGGGAAAATATTTCGCCACGGACTTGATGATTCCCTGGATGCGAACGGGGTTGATGGCTTCATTCAAGCCCGCCATCTCCATCGTGCCGCCAAAGCGCAAGGCCTGGCCCATGGGCGTAATGGCCATGCGGGCCTCGCTAAAAATGGAGCATAATTGCGGCAGCTCGCGGGGTTGCGGGAGGGTGAGGCTGTAGCCTTTGCCGGCCTGAATGGGGATTTTCAAAGCCAGTCCGCGGACCATACCGGGCGACCAGGCGCCGCCGCATAAAACGATTTCATCGGCGGATAATTCTCCGTGGGAAGTCCGAACGGCGGCGATTTTATTTTCCCGCACCTCCAGGTGCTGAACGGCAGTATTCCAGATAAAATGGACCCCGGCCTGTTCGCACTGGGCCTGCAGCGAGGCCAGATATTTTTCCGGCGTAAAATGCGCATCCTTGGGAAAATACACCGCGCCCGCCACATCCATGGTCACGCCCGGATCCAATCGGGCGGTTTGCCGGGCGTCCAGCACTTCGGCCGGAACCCCGAGCTGCTTGGCGTGAGCGGCTAGCTTGGCCTCCTCGTCCAGTCCGTGCCGGGTTTTGCACAACAGCAACAAGCCCCGCGAGACCAATCCCAAGGCATTGCCGGTTTGGGCAGCGAACGTCTCGAAGAGCGCGCTGCCGGCAAAATGCAGGTCGCGCAGCAACGGGCCGCTGCGGCGGACATGGTCCGCATTGGCGGCGCGCCAGAATTTGAGGCCCCAGTCGAACAGTTCGCGATCGAAGCGCGGTTTGATGTAGAAAGGCGATTCCGGATTCCACATCCATTTAAGGCCCAGGGCCACCATGCCGGGCGCGGCGAGCGGTATGAAATGGCTCGGCACAATCATGCCGGCATTGCCAAACGAACAGCCGTCGCGCCGGGCGCCATGGCGCTCAATCACTGTCACCCGATGACCTTTGCGAGCACACTGCAGCGCGCTCGCCAGTCCGGAAGCACCGGCACCCAGGATCAGCACGCTTTGGCTCATGACCGGATGCCCCAGCAAAACGGATCGGCCTCATCCAGCCACAGCGTGGCCTCGGCATTCACATGCGCCGTACCGGTAATCACCGGGAGGATTTCCCCGCGCGCGCGATTCACCCAGTGGTATTGCCCGGTAAACGTGCTGCCCAGGATGCTTTCCTGAACCCAGGTTTCCCCCTCGCCCAGCTGGCCATCCGCCGCCAGGCAGGCGAGCTTGGCACTGGTGCCCGTGCCGCACGGCGAGCGATCATAAGCCTTGCCGGGGCACAGGACAAAATTCCGCGAATCACCGCCGCTTTGCGGCGGGCCGAAAAGCTCCACGTGATCCACCTCGGGAAAACCCTGGGTATTCACCGCTTGGCGGATGCGCCAGGTGAAATCGGTGAGCGCTTCGACATTGCCCAGCGAGAGCTCGCATCCGTGCTCGCCGACGAGAAAAAACCAATTGCCGCCCCAGGCGACGTCGCCGGATATGGGGCCATGGCCAGCCACCTCCACGGCCACCCCCTTCGCGGTCCGATAACTCGGAACGTTGGCGACCGAAACCAAGCCATTGGACTGGAGCGTGGCCGTAACAATGCCCACCGGAGTTTCGATTTTATGAGTGCCGGGTAGGATTTTTCCCTGATGCGCCAGCGTGGCGATGAGACCGATGGTGCCGTGGCCGCACATGGCGAGGCAGCCGACATTATTAAAAAAAATCACGCCGGCCGCGCAGGATTTGTCCTCCGGCTCAACCAGCAGCGCCCCCACCAGAACATCCGAGCCGCGCGGCTCGTTGACAACCGCAGAACGGAAGCGGTCGTGCTGGCTGCGAAAACGCTGCAGTTGCCCGGCCACCGGTCCGCCGCCCAGTTCCGGACCGCCGGCCACCACCACCCGGGTGGGCTCCCCGCCCGTGTGCGAATCAATCACCGAGATCTTATTCATTTCCGCTGGGGAATTTTGGGCCGGTTTTTGATGCCGTCGTGAATGATTTTTAAAACGCGCTTGCGCTCCTCACCCGCCAGCGCCAGACGCGGGGCCCGGACAAATTCCCGGCCCAGTCCGGTTTCCTGCACGGCGAGCTTGATGTACTGGACGAATTTGGGGCTGACATCCAGATGCAACAGGGGCGTGAACCAGCGGTAAATAGCACGCGCCAGATCCCATTGACCCCGTCGCGTCAGTTCCCAGAAATACTGGTTCTCTGCCGGGAAAGCGATGCCGCTGCCGGCAACCCAACCATCAATCCCGAGGATGCTGGCTTCCAACGCCAGATTATCCACGCCGGTGAACAAGGCATAGCGATCTCCCACCGTGTTATGCAGGTCGGTGATACGGCGGACATCGCCGGAACTTTCCTTGAGCGCAACAAATTTTTTCTCGCTGGCGAGTTCCGCGAAGAGCTCCGGGGTGAGGTCATTCGCGTAGCTCAGCGGATTATTGTAAATCATGATCGGCAGTTCGCTAGCCCGGGCGACGGTCCGGAAATGCGCCAGCGTTTCCCGCGGATCGCCTTTGTAGAGCATGGCGGGCATCAGCATGATGCCATCCACCCCGAGCTTTTCCACGTCCCGGGCGTAGCGGCAGGCTTCCGCCGTGCTGGTTTCGGCCACCCCGCTGAGGACGGGCACGCGGCCGTTCACCGCCCGGACCATCGCCTCGATAACCAGGCGTTTTTCCTGCGGCAGCAGAGGCTGGTTCTCACCGAGGGAACCGAGGAAAATGATTCCGCTCACGCCGGACTGGATCAGGACTTCCGCGTGATGCGCGGTCGCTTCGAGATCCAGCGACTGGTCTTTTTTTAACTGCGTGGTGATGGCCGGAAATACGCCGCTCCAAAAAGGTTTGCTCATAATTTTGCTGGTTTTACGGTTGGGTGATTTTGAGGACATGCGTTACCGGCAGAAAGGCTGCCTGCACCGCCGAGGCCAGGAGGGCATGTTCTTTTTCGGTTTCGGCGAGGACCCGATCGGTTTGGGCCACGATTTGGGCCATGCCGGGGTGCGGCGCGCCGGTGTGCCGGAATATTTCTTTCACCGTTTTGGTTTCATAAGCCTGCTTGGCCGCAACCGCAGCATCCACTTTGGCGAAGGCGGCATTGAAAGGGTTGAGGGGAAATTCCACGGCCAGATTGATGCCCCGGGCGAGGTCCTGGCTCGAAAAACTTTTGCTCACATCCCCCCACGTGACCAGGTACCGGGCGGCGCTGGCGTTTTTTACGACCAGCATCAGCCGGTTCAGGTCCGGATTAAACGGCACCAGAGTCATTCCGGAGGCAATGCTGTTATCGGAGGCGAGGTTATCCTGGCCAGCTACGGGATAATTTGCGGCATTGAGCCCCTCCGGTTCGCTCGCGCAAAAAGGGTAGCGAGTGCTCTTGATTTCAAAACTGTCCGCTGCGGACGAAATCACCTCATGCCCCGCAGTGACTTTGATTTTATGCCTTTTCAGATCGGCGGTAAACGTGCCAATATCGCCATCCAAGCCCATGGCTTTCAAAAAGGCATAAGCCATCACCGTGTGGCCGGCCCAATGCGGATGCACCCCGTCGCCGCCGGGAATGCCGTAATCCGGACCATACCGCTGCTGGCCGCTGACCCAGCCGGTGAGCATGGGCCAGAACAGGTCGGTAAACACCACTTTTTCGCGTTTGGCAATGCCCACATCCAGGTTGCGCAATTGGCACAAATTCAAATTGAGATCTTCCACGCTGCCGCTGGCCGATTTAACCCAGCCGGGCATTTTGCTCACGTTGCCCGGCGAGCCTAGAATGACCCGGACGCCATTGGCTTTGAAGGCTTCCACCATTTTGACGGAGCTGTTTTGATAGGTCTGGCCAATGCGGTCTTCATAGGGGCGATACTCGTGATCATTCATGCCATAACAGGTCGTGGCAAGGGTGGGATGAAACCGCAGGCAATCATTGGTCATGCGGGCCAAAAATCCCGGAACCCGCTCACCGCTCCAGCCATACTGCCGCACGCTGATCTGCCACTGGGGAACGCACATCGTCAAATAATCCTCCATCAGCCGGGAATACATTTTCTGTTCGGTAATGGAATCGCCGCAGATAGCCAGGCGGTCGCCCGCTTTTAAAATCAAGCGGGAAGTGGCTGGCGCTTTCAGGGGGGAATATTTCGAGAGGTCAGCGACCGCAGGCTGGCTGGCCATGACCGGTGAGGCAACCAGCAGGCCGGCAAACAGCAGCAGGAGATAAACACGTTTTGCGCACATAAATAAGTCCGGATTTTTACACGGTAGCGAATGCCAATAAGCAGGATTTTATTTGAGCTGCGAAGACAATACAAACTTTTGCCATCACCAAATTTTGCCCGCTTGTGTCATGCGCAAAACTCACTAGGCTGTCCGGAACATGATGTCTGTGGTGGAAGTTGTCGCGCTGGCCGGCTCCGCCGCCGGGGCCGGCGTTATCAACGCCGTGGCCGGCGGGGGCACGCTGCTGACCTTTCCCACGCTGCTGGCATTCGGCACTCCCCCGGTGGTGGCGAATGCCACCAGCACGCTGGCGCTGGTCATCGGCACCAGCGGAGGCGTGGTGGGAAACCGCCGGCATCTCAAAGCCATCCTGCCCTGGTTTTGGCGGTTTTTACCGGTGAGTTTGCTCGGGGGGCTCCTGGGCAGCGCGCTCCTGACGCATACGAGCAATCAAACCTTTGGCCGCTGGGTGCCGTTTCTGATCCTGTTTGCCACCTTGATTTTTCTGGCCCAAGATTTCTTCCGCCGCCTGGCCGCCGCCCGTTTAAAGGCTTGCAGCGAGGGGGCAGCCGGACGCGGCTGGTGGATCGCAATTTTTTTTCAGTTTCTGGTGGCCATTTACGGAGGTTATTTCGGGGCGGGAATTGGCATTTTGATGCTAGCCACCCTGAGTTTTGTGGGCATGCATAATATTTATGAGATGAACACACTAAAGACTTTGCTGGGGTCGCTGCTCAACCTGGTGGCGGCAATCTGGTTCATGGGAGCCGGGCTGATTGATTGGCCCCGGGTCCTGGTTTTGACGGTGGGCGCGGTGATGGGGTATTATCTGGGATCCCATTACTCCCAGCGCATTTCCCAGGTACAGATCCGGCGCATGATCACCGCCATCGGATTCCTGCTTTCCGGTTTGACCTTTTACCGGGAGTTCTGCCGGTGAACCTGGCACCACCGCATGCGCTTGACGTGCCCGGGGAACGCAAAAGAAACTCGTACGGTTATCGGATCATTGGCTGAAGACACATGACTGGACGCTGGAAACAACTGGCCTGGATACTGCCCCTCAACATCGCCCTGCTGGTGGCCGGGCTGGGGTGGTGGGGTAACGGCAGATTGCGCGAAACCATTGAAGGGGAATTGCACGCGCAGTTGTCTGCCACCCTGAATGCCAACGTCACGGCGCTCGGGATCTGGACCACCAATCAGACGCGCCTGGCCACCTCGCTGGCGGAGGATCCCAATGTGCGCACGCTTGCCAGCCAGATTTTTCAGCTGACGCCGGCGGTGCGGCGAGATTTCCGGATGCAGCCGGAACTCGAACAGTTCGTGGCGGATTTACAACCGCGACTCAGCCGACTGGGCTACGAAATCGCCCAGTTGGTCAACCCCCGGTTTGTGGTGGTGGCCAATTCCCAGCGGGCCCAACTGGCGGGCAATCTGCTGATTTCCGACGCCCACACGAACAAATTTGCGGAGCTGTTTGCTTCCGGCCAGCCCGTCATCATTACTCCGTTTAAACCGGAGATGCTGGAGCAACGGCGCTCGTTCCGGAATGCCATTCGCCAGCAGCGCACCAATGATCTTCCACGTACGGCCTTTCCCACCGGCTATGCCGGCCGGCCACGGCGCGGTGATGTGACTTTGATGCAGGTGGCGGCACCGGTGCGCAACCAGGATAATTTGATCGTCGGCGCACTGGCCTTGATCATCAATCCCGACAAGGAATTTTCCCGCATCCTCTCCGTTGCGCGCTCGGGTAAGTCGGGCGAAACGTATGCGTTCGACCAGACCGGCTTGATGATCTCGCACAGCCGCTTTGACGACCAGCTCAAGCGCATCGGTTTGCTGGAGCCCACCAACTCCAGTTCCGCGCTCAATCTACGCCTGCATGATCCGGGCGGGAACGTGACGGAAGGCTTTCGGCCGGCAGACTCCGAGCCGGCCAGCCGCCCGCTCATCCGCCTGGTGGCGGATGCCGTGGATGGCGAGGATTCTGTGCTGGTCCGGCCGGAACGCGATTATCGCGGGGTGCCCGTGGTGGGCGCGGCCTGCTGGCTGCCGCAATTCGGTTTCGGGGTGGCGACCCAGATAGACGCGGAGGAAGCCTTTCGGCCCCTGCACGTCCTGCAATGGATTTTCATGATTCTCGTGCTGTTGCTCCTCCTCTGCGCCACGACCTTGTTTGTGGTGGCCAATCTCACCTGGCGCCGACGCTTGAACGCCGCCGAGCTCAAATTAAAACAACTGGGACAATACACGCTCGAAGAAAAAATCGGGGCCGGCGGCATGGGCGTGGTGTACCGCGCACGGCATGCGCTGCTGCGACGGGATACGGCGGTAAAACTGCTTTTGCCCGAACGCGCGGATCCCGCCGCCATTGCGCGCTTTGAGCGCGAGGTTTGTCTTACCTGCCAGCTCACGCACCCCAACACCATCCAGGTTTTCGATTACGGTCACACCCCCGACGGGATCTTTTATTACGCCATGGAATTTCTGCGGGGCCTGAACCTCCACGATCTGATTGCGCAATACGGGCCGCTGCCGGAGGGGCGGGTGGTGCATATTCTGAACCAGATCTGCGACTCGCTGGCGGAGGCGCACGCGCTCGGCTTGATTCACCGGGACATCAAGCCGGGAAATATCTTTCTCTGTCATCGGGGCGGCCTGCCGGATTACGTGAAGGTGCTGGACTTCGGGCTGGTTCGCCAATATCGCACCAGCACTCCGGCGGAGGCCAACGCCGGCGAAGCCGATGTCATCGAAGGCACCCCCTGGTTCACGCCCCCCGAAGCCATCCGCTATGGCGCGCAAACGGATCCGCGCAGCGACCTCTATTCTCTCGGGGCGCTGGGCTATTATCTGCTCACCGGCCAATATATTTTCGAGGCGGAAACCATTCCGGAAATCCACGCAAAACAGTTGGAGGAAGCCCCCATTCCCCCCACGCACCGCACCGGGCAGCCCATCAGCAGCGAGATGGAAGCCCTCCTCCTGCGCTGCCTGGAAAAGGACGCCAACTTGCGGCCGCAATCGGCCGGGGAACTGCAAGCGCTTTTGCTGGCCACCCCGGCGGCCACCGAATGGACGCTGGCCGCCCGGAGAGAATGGTGGATAAACCACGAGGGCCAGCCCCTGCCGCTGGCGGCGGAAACCGCCGCAGAGTCCGCTTCGCCGCTGGCCACCGTGAGCATTGATCTGGCCAGCCGGATTGACTAGTCGTCGCTGCGGGATTAGGCGGCCTAGGCCGCCGGCTGATCCGGCTTTTCCAGCAAACGCCGGAGCTGGTTTTCCAGTTGGGTTACCCGGGAGTTCTGGCGTTCCAAAATCTTGCGGATTTCGGCGGGAATGACCACGCAATCTTCACAGTGGTGGCGGGTAGCGGAGCTGCCCTTGACGGGATACTCGAATTTTTTAGCGCACGCGCGGCAAGTGCGCAAGCGTTGGCCGGAACTCGTTGGAGTGCTCATGGGCTATTAAAAATTTGTGCGAAATGCTGGTTGTGAAAATAATGGTTTCCGTCCTACCACGCGGCTTGCATCCCTCGAATATGCCTTATTGGGAATGGGGAGAGAAGGTTGCCGTTACTTTAACTCCCCCGCCAACTGCAAACCCAGTTCGGCAGCTTCAGCCACCGGCCGTCGGCCTTCGCCGCGTTTCACTGTCTCGTCGCGGAAAGAAATGGCGCGCAGTAAAATGGTGTCACCGGAAATGAGGCCATGCGCACCCACCGGGCTTTGGCAGCCGCCGCCCATGCCGCGCAAAAACGCCCGCTCGGCGGTCACGGCCTGAAACGTGGCCGGGTGATTCAGCTGCGCAACAATTTTGCCGATGCGCTCATCTCCGTCGCGGATCTCCAGGCCAATGGCTCCCTGGCCGACACACGGCAGCATCACGTCCAGCCCCAGCACCGTGGCCAGCAAACCCGCCGGCACGGCGTCGCCGCTGATGGTGCCGTCCTCATTAATCTTGAAATGCAGTCGGGTCATACCGGCTAGCGCGAGAATGGTGGCATCCACCTCAGCGCGGTCGGCCACCTTTTGCATGCGAGTGGCCACATTGCCGCGAATTTCCTCGATGCGCAAATCCGGCCGGACGGCGAGCAGGGACATTTTGCGCCGCGTGCTGCTGGTGGCGATGGTGGCACCGGCCGGCAAATCGGCCAGGGTTAAATGCGGCGGAAAGCCCCGCCGGGGATTGGTTTTGCCGCCTAATTCGCGCGCCCGATAAATGAGCACATCGCGCACATCCTCGCGCCGGGGTGTCGCGGCGAGCACGAGGCCATCGGGCAATTCCGTGGGCAGATCTTTCAGGCTATGCACCGCGAGGTCAGCTTCGCCGTTCATGAGCGCCACTTCCAATTCCTTGGTAAACAGCCCTTTCGGCAGACTGGGATCGGTCTTGGCCATCGAGGCCTTTTGCAGTTTGTCGCCCGTGGTCTTGATGATTTTCAGTTCAAAGCTGAGCGCGGGAAAAGCGGCGCGGCATTGAGCGGCAATCAGGTTGGCCTGCGCCAGCGCCAGGGCGCTGCCGCGGGTGCAGATGACAATCGTTTTATCAGCCATAGTTCCGGCATAGCTGAACATAGTCAGGCGCGGTTGAAAAGAAAACTGTACGACAGAAAACCGGGCGCCCACCGCCGGCGAAAAAGATTTTGACGCGCGGCTTTTAGCCTTAAGCTGCGGATTATCAACCATGAATACTGTTTGGATAACGGGTGCCAATGGATTACTGGGCAATTATCTGGTGCAATCTGCGCCGCAACTAGCGCCGGCTTGGCAGGTGCGGGCGGTGACGCGCCGGGATTTTGATCTGCTGGATTTTGCCGCCGTGCGAGCGGCCTTTGCCCGGGAGCAGCCTGCCATGATCGTGCATTGTGCGGCAATCACGGTGGTGGCCGAAGCGCAAGCCAATCCGGCGCTGGCGCGGCGCGTGAATGTGGACGTGACCCAATTGCTCGCCGAGCTGGCTTCGGAAATTCCGTTGGTGCTCTTTTCCACGGACATTATTTTTGATGGCAGATCGGAAGAGCGTCGTGTAGGGAAAGAGTGTGCCTCTATGTGTAGATCTCGG